>JAIQGH010000108.1:0-14811 GCA_020072655.1 Terriglobia bacterium
CAGGGCGATGAAGGCGAAGCGCCTCAGTCGGGAACGGCCAGAGCGCGATCGGCCGGACGTCCGGCCTGACAAGCGGCCAAAGCCAGACCCAGACGGAAGAGGCCAAGGACTTCAAAGTGGTCGTCACCCTGGAGGATCCTCCGTCGGGTATGCGCCCGGGTCTCTCCACCACCGCGAAGATCACCACCGCGACGCGCCACGATGCGGTAACGATCCCGATTCAAGCTCTCACCATCCGCATGCGCCGCGAGCTGGAGGAACAAAGCAAGGAGAGCAAGGGCAAGGGAATGGTTCAGGCGGCCGCCGCCGAGACGAAACCGGAAGCGGCAGCGTCCAAAGAGAAGGAAGAAATCCAGGGTGTCTTCGTCGTGAGGAACGGCCGAGCCATTTTCACCCAGGTCGAGACGGGCATCATGGGTGCCACCGACACGGAAGTCCTGAAAGGCGTCCAACCCGGCGACGAGATTGTGACCGGCAGCTTCAGCGTCCTGCGGACTCTCAAGAACAATGCCAAGGTGAAGGTGGACAACACCGCGACGAAGCTGCCGGGGTCCGCGGCCTGATGGGGCGTGGGCGAGCCAGAGCGGGGGGCGTTGGCCGAACACAGCAATGCACTTCGAAAAGGACAGGCAGATGACAATGGCTTCGCAGGTTGCTCCCTCTCTAGAGGAAACTATCGGGCCGGCCGATGGGATCGTCATCAAGACCCACGACCTTTGGAAAACCTACGAGATGGGGGAAGCGATCGCCGTCCAGGCACTCTGCGGGGTCTCCTTTGAAATCGAGCGCGGCGAATACGTGGCCATCATGGGTCCTTCGGGGTCCGGGAAGTCCACCCTCATGAACCTGATCGGCTGCCTCGATACTCCGTCGCAGGGAAGGTACTGGCTGAACGGCAACCTAGTGAGCGAACTCTCCGACGACGAACTGGCCCACATCCGCAACAAGGAAATCGGTTTCGTCTTTCAAACGTTCAACCTGCTGGCGCGGGCCAGTGCCCTGCACAACGTCGAACTCCCGTTGATTTACAGCGGCGTGACGGCCCTGGAAAGGCGAGAGCGCGCTGAGGAAGCCCTGCGCAAAGTGGAGCTGGCCGACCGGATGCACCACAAGCCTAACGAGCTCTCCGGCGGCCAGCGCCAGCGGGTCGCCGTTGCCCGCGCTCTGGTCAATGACCCCTCCATCATTCTGGCGGACGAGCCCACCGGCAATCTCGATACGGCCACCGGGGAAGAGATCATGAAGCTGTTCGACCGCTTGCACGAGGGCGGCAACAACATTGTCCTGGTCACCCACGAGCACGACATCGCCGCCCACGCCCACCGCATCCTGCATATCCGCGACGGAAGGATCGATCGCGACGAGCGCGTGCAATGAGCGACGGCCCCAGGAACGCATCCCGGCAAGAGGCTTCCGTGGGCAAGGACAGGGCAGCCCAACTTCGGCACGAGCATCACGGACTCTATAGTGTCTGGTCCGCATCCCGCGAAGCCTTCTGGCTCGCCCTGGAAGCCCTGCGCGCCCACAAGCTGCGCTCCTTCCTCACGCTCCTGGGCGTGGTGATCGCCACCACGACGCTAATCGTGGTCATGTCCATCGTCAACGGCATGAACCTTTACATCTCCGAGCGCATTGCCAACCTGGGCGTAAATGTCTTCATCCTTCACCGGTTCCAATGGGCGCAGGGCTACGAATCCTTCATCAAGGCCCGCCGCCGCAACCTGCCCCTGCGCATGGAAGAGTACGAATTCCTGAAGGAGAATCTGGTCGGCTATAAGAACATCTGTGCCGACTCGCGCTTGGGAGACATTGAAGGAGGCGGAATCGATGCCCGCTACCGGGGGCATGCGATCGAAGACGTCCGGTTGGAGGGCACGACCCCCAGCTTCATCGACATGCGGGAGGAGAAGGTCGGTATCGGGCGCTACTTCACCGATTCCGAGTACCAGCACAGCGCCATGGTCTGCTTCATCGGGCAAGACCTCGCGGACGAGTTCTTTCCCAACACCGACCCGCTGGGCAAGGAGATCACGGTGGGCGGGGCGAATTTTCGGGTGGTCGGGGTGGCCGAGAGGATCGGGACAGCCTTTGGCGTGAGCCTGGACAGGTTCGTGGAAGTCCCCCTCACCACCTACCAAAAAGTCTTTGTCGCCCGCGTGCAGGTCTCCGTCAGCGTTCAGGCGTGGAATTCCCAGCAAATGCTGGCCCTGGAAGACGAGGCCCGCACCCTGCTGCGCGCGCGGCGGCACCTGCCATACAAAGAAGATGATAATTTCGGCATCAATGCGTCCGATACGCTGATGAGCGCCTGGAAGCGCCTGACCGGGACGATTTTTGCCGTCACGATTGGCATCGTCGCCGTCTTCATGGTGGTGGGCGGGATCGTCATCATGAACATCATGCTCGCCAGTGTCACCGAGCGCACCCACGAAATTGGCATTCGCAAATCGCTCGGCGCGCGCCGGCGCGACATCCTGATGCAATTCCTGATCGAATCGGGAGTGACGGCCGCCACCGGCGGCGCGCTGGGCGTGCTCTTTTCGTTCATCATCAGCCGCATCGTGGCCGTTTATTTCACCTCGTCGGTGCCGGTCCACGCGGTGGTGATTGGGCTAGCGCTCTCCACCGCCGTCGGACTCTTTTTCGGCATCTACCCGGCCAGCAAGGCCGCCCGGCTTGATCCCATCGAGGCGCTACGCACGGAGACCTGAGCATGACTGTCCCGCGTCGCGACATCCGCGAGAACCTATGGCTGGCCCTGGACACGCTGCGCAGCCACAAATTCCGGGCCTTCCTGACCGTGCTGGGCGTGCTGATCGGCACCGCCACGGTTATTGGCGTGGCCTCGATCTTCCAGGGCCTGGACCGCGAGGTGGTCGAGTTAGCCTCGCAGTTCGGCACGCGGACGATCTTTGTGTACAAGATTGAACTCTCACCCGGCCACCGCCTCACGCGCGAGGAGAGGCTCCGAAAACCGCTCACCTATGAAGACGGGATGGCCATCCGCGAGCAGTGCCCCTCGGTGGAGGCTGTCTCCGTCATGATCTTCGGCGAATTCACCCAGTTCGGGCTCACCCCGCCGAGTGTCAAGTACAAAGGCAAAGAAATGCTCGACGCCCAGTTCAGCGGTGTAACGCCCGAGCACATCTACCTGGTAAACGCCACGCTCAGCGACGGCCGGTTCTTCAATGCTACGGATGAAACGCACCGCCGCGACGTCGCCGTCATCGGCGACCAAGTCGTACAGCGTTTCTTCGAGCATGAGGATCCCATCGGCAAATCCATCCTCGTGAACGGCCGTTCCTTCCAGGTCATCGGCGTCTTCGACAAATTCAAAGAGCTTCTGGGCAACAACAGCGATGACCGCACGGTCCTGGTCCCTTATTCGACCTACAAGAAGCTCTTTCCAAACGCCAAGGAGAATTTCATTTCCGTCCTGGCGTCCCGGGGGAAAGTCGACCAGGCCCTCGATGAGTTGACGGGACTCCTGCGGCGACGGCGCAACGTCAGAATATCATGCTGGTGTCGGTCACCGAGCGGACACGTGAGATTGGCGTGCGCAAAGCCATCGGCGCCCGCCGCCGCGACATCACCTGGCAGTTCCTCCTCGAAGCCGTCGCCCTGACGGGCGCGGGAGGGGTTCTCGGGATCTTTTCCGGTTGCACGTTGAGCTTCCTGATCCGCGCTTTTATTCCCCAGCTTCCCTCCGCCGTTCCCCTCTGGTCCGTGGTGGCGGGTTTCCTTGTGGCCGTCACCATCGGGCTGCTCTTCGGCATGTGGCCTGCCGTCAAGGCGGCGCGCCTCGATCCCATCGCCGCGTTGCGGTACGAATAGCTGCGCCGCAACTACGTGTTTCCCTGCTTTGCCCCGACGGTGGCGAAACGACTCGACGCCGCGCCCCAGCCTGCTTAGAATAGGCTTGTTACTCGTGGACCAGCCTGCCCAAGCCGACGGGAGGGGAAGCAGTACCATCTCTCCTGTTCTGCCGAATCAACGCGAGGTCTTGACCGAAGCTCGGCCCGGCTTCCGTCGCCTGGGCCTCGAGTGGCCCCGCTTTTCCGGCTGGCAATGGAAGATCTTGCTGGTCCTGACGCTCATCAATCTGCTCAACTACTTCGATCGCCTGATCATCAACCCCATGTTCCCGTTCCTGAAGGAGGAGTTCGGCGTAAGCGACTCGCGCCTGGGGTTACTGGCTTCCGCCGTGATTCTGGTTCACTCGCTCGCCGTGCTGCCCTTCGGCTTCTGGTCCGATCGCGGGCCTCGGCAGAAGATCATGGCCTTCGGCGTGTTCCTCTGGAGCGCGGCGACCGCGCTTTCCGGTGTCGCTTTCACTTTCCGCTCGCTGCTCCTCACGCGCGGAGTGGTGGGAGTCGGTGAAGGCGCTTACGCGCCGGCGGGCACCGCCATGATTTCCGACTGTTTCCCCCGCAGCTTCCGCGCACGCGTGCAAAGCGTCTTCAACATGGGGATGTTAGTGGGCGGGGTTCTGGGTCTCGCGGCGGGAGGCGTCCTCTCCGAGTGGGTTGGCTGGCGATATGCCTTCTACCTGGTGGGGTTCCCGGGTTTTCTGCTGGGATTCGCTGCCTATCGGCTGCGAGTTCCTGTCGCCCCGCCCGCGGAGAAGCCGCCGGCCGTCGCCAGCCTGCTCAAGATTCCCGCCTATCTCATGGTTCTCGCGGGGGGAATGTTCGTGGTCTTCGCGGGCACCGCCTTTATCACCTGGGGTCCAACCTTTGTTATCCGCTACCACGGCCTGACCGTCGCACAAGCAGCCTCCTGGATGGGTTTGATTGTGCTTGTGGGGTCAGTGTGCGGGGTGCTGCTCGGCGGCTATATCGCGGACACGCTTCAGGCGTGGTGGCCTTTCGGCCGTGCCATTACCATCGGCTCGACGCTCCTGGTGGGGACACCTTTCCTCTATGTGGCCGTCAGCACGGACTCGCTGTTTGAGTTCTTCGTCTGCCTCTTCGTGGCAAGTGCTCTGCTGACCTGCTACCACGGCCCGGCCACGGCGGTCATCCACGACCTCACGCCGGAACCGGCGCACAGTTTTGCCTTCGCCCTGTACCTGTTTGTGATCCACCTCTTCGGGGATGCCCTCGCGCCGGTGCTGGTCGGCAAAGTCTCCGACCTCACCGAGCTCCGCCACGGCTTGCAGATCGGCGTCGCGGCCAATTTCGTCGCCGCGGTCTGCTTCCTGGTTGTGGCCGGGCTCATCCGCCGCCAGTCGCGGTCGCACCACCGTCAGGCCGTCGTTAAACCTCCCCGCCAACCTCAAAAGCCCTGACACCAACGGGTATTCATCCGGGGACTAACTGTGACTCACCTCGCGCCTAGGAGCTGGCCTGGGCTCACTGATAATCCCGGAGCCGCGTCGAGATGTGTCACCGCCCGCGGCCGTATCGCCCGACAAGGTGCGCCTCGCGCAGAATGTGTCCTTTCATTGCCTTCTCGACTTCGGCCTTACTGGCGCCGGGGCTGAGGTCGAGCTTCGCATCTAGCGCGTCCAGCTTGAAGAAATACCGATGCGCCGGACCGGGCGGGGGGCACGGGCCGCTGTAGCCGATTCCCGCGAAATCATTGCGGCCCTGGCGCGCGCCGTTGGTGAGCTCATTCGTCTTGGGCAGGTTCTCGGGCAGACTGCGTGCATCACCCTGCAGGTCGTAGAGCACCCAATGCACCCATGTACCGCCAGGGGCGTCCGGATCATCTACGATAAGTGCGAAGGCTTTTGTCGCGGTGGGTGGGTCGTTCCAATTGAGCGGTGGCGAGACGTCCTGCCCCTCGCAGGTGTGCTTCTTGGGAATCGTCGCGTCACGCTGGAAGGCTGTGGAAGTGAGCTTGAGTGCGCCCTCTGGACCAGCACCGGGGGTGGCATATTGAACGTGATCAACGCCCACCAGGAAAAGTGCGACCAAGAGCGAGAAGGCTGCTTTATGGTAGGTCCAAGACATGGATGTTCTCCTCTTCGGCGTATGCTACCGAGGGAGGCGAGGCTTCTGCAACTACTTAGGCGGGCGCGCCTGCCTGGGCGATACCGCGTGCGCGTTGCGCTCGGGTGCGGGCTCGTAGGCGCGGCGATGCTACTCGGCTGCGGCGGCTCTTCCGGCACGGCCCCCAGCCAGCAAACGCCTAATCCTCAGCCTTTGCAGCTCGCCCTTGAAACAGCGGGCACAGGCCTCGCGAGTCCTGTCGACGTGCAGCAACCACCCGATGGCACGGGACGATTGTTCATCGTCGAGCAGGCAGGGATGATTCGGATCGTCCAAGGAGGGGTGCTGCTTTCCACGCCTTTCCTCGACATCCGCAGCCTGGTCACCAGCGGTGGAGAGACTGGGCTGCTGGGCCTCGCCTTCCATCCTGGCTATGCGCAGAACCGACGATTCTTCCTGAACTATACCCGCACGCTGGCGGGACAGCTCCAGTCAGTTATTGCGGAATTCCAGGCTTCGGCCACGGACCCCAACGCCGCCGACTTGGCGGAAACCATTCTCTTGGTCATCGATCAGCCTTTCAGCAACCACAACGGTGGTCAGCTCGCCTTCGGGCCGGACGGCTATCTCTACATCGGATTCGGCGACGGGGGCTCGGGCGGCGACCCGCTTGGAAACGGGCAGAATCTCGGCACCCTGCTCGGAAAGATCCTCCGCATCGACGTGAATTCCACGCAACCCTATGCGGTCCCCCCGGACAATCCGTTCGTTGGGCAAGTTGGTGCAGCGCCGGAGATCTGGGCCTACGGCTTCCGCAATCCGTGGCGGTTTTCGTTCGACGGGACCAGCGGCCGGCTCTTTGTTGGCGATGTGGGGCAGGCTAGTTACGAAGAAGTTGATTTGGTGACCAAGGGCGGAAACTACGGTTGGAATGTCATGGAGGGAGCGCATTGTTATCCGCCGCCCGCGACCGACTGTAATATGACTGGACTCACGCTCCCCATCGCCGAGTACAGCCATTCGGAAGGGATCGCGATCACAGGAGGCTACGTCTATCGCGGCTCGGCGATCCCGGCCCTTGGTGGCACGTACGTGTTCGGCGACTACGGTTCGGGCCGGATCTGGGGACTGACAGAAAATCCACCGGGCACGTGGACGCGCACGCAACTTCTCGGCACAAACCTTACCATCAGCTCCTTCGGGCAGGACGCCAGAGGGGAATTGTACGTCGTGGATTACACTGGCGCCTTGTACCGAACTCGCCAGGCGATGTAGGAGCGCGCGGTCTTACCCCGTACCGCCGACTATCTATCGGAGCGAGCCAATGATCTTCCGATATTCCGCTTCCGTGAAGGCTTTCAGGGTTTCCGTGCGAACATTTCCCAACAAGCCGACTTCCAGGGTGAATTTTGCCCCCGTTTCGTCGTCGGGGAATTCTGAGATAAGCACAGCGTCATACTGCCCCAGCGTCAGGTACCAGGCGTGAATCTTTCCCCCGGCAGCTTGGGCAGCCTTCTTGGCGGCATCCAATCGCGCTGGACTCTCCTTGATTCTCTCGATCCCCTGTTGCGTGTAGCGAATTAGCGAAACGTAGTGTGGCATGAGCCGGATCCTCCTGAGTGGGATAGCGTCATTATGTCCACTTCTATGGGGCTGTCAAGGGCAATCAGCGCCCATAAAGTCCGAGAATGACGCGCTGTCATCGGTACACAAATTGCTGTGGACTGAGCATCTAAGGACGCCTACCATGGACGGGTGAACTAAACCAATAGTCATTCTGTCTTTGGGGCATTCATCCCATCCGACAGGAGCATCTCTTGAAACTATCCAAACCTCCCAGGCTCGAAGCTGCGCACGACATTCTGCGGGGGCGTCAGCATCCGCTGGACGTTTTTTTTGCTCCCGAGCGGGTTGCCGTCATCGGCGCCACAGAAAACCCCGGCAGCGTCGGACGCACACTTTTCTGGAACCTCATCAGCAACCCTTTTGGCGGCGTGGTTTTTCCCGTCAATCCCAAGCGTTCCCACGTTCTGGGCGTGAAGGCGTACCCGAACATTCGCGCCGTGCCGGAGCAAATCGATCTGGCCGTGGTCGTGACGCCGGCGGTGGCGGTGCCGAATGTCATCCGCGATTGTGTGGATGCCAAAGTCAAGGCCGCCATTGTCATTTCGGCGGGTTTCAAAGAACTGGGGCCGGAAGGCGCCAAATTGGAGCAGGAGATTCTGACCGAGGCGCGGCGCGGCAAAATCCGCATCATCGGCCCGAATTGTCTGGGAGTAATGAGTCCTACCACCGGACTGAATGCTACCTTCGCGGCGGCCATGGCGCGGCCCGGGAACATCGGTTTCATCAGCCAAAGTGGCGCTCTGTGCACGGCGGTGCTGGACTGGAGCCTCCGTGAGATGGTGGGCTTCAGCACCTTCATTTCCATCGGCTCCATGGCCGACGTGGGTTGGGGCGACTTGATTGACTATCTGGGGGATGACCCGCGAACGCGCAGCATCATCGTCTACATGGAATCCATCGGCGACGCGCGCGGCTTCATTTCTGCGGCGCGCGACGTAGCCCTCTCGAAGCCCATCATCGTCATCAAGGCGGGGCGTAGCGAAGCCGCCGCTAAAGCCGCCGCCTCGCATACCGGGACACTCGCCGGCAGCGATGAGGTTCTGGCCGCGGCCTTCCGCCGGTGCGGCGTGCTGCGCGTGCAAACCATGGGCCAGCTCTTCTATGTGGCGGAGGTATTGGGAAAGCAACCGCGCCCCAAGGGCCCGCGACTGGCCATTCTGACCAACGCTGGCGGCCCGGGCGTGCTGGCGACGGACACCTTGATTGGTGTGGGAGGCGAGCTGGCAGAACTGTCCCCGGAGACGCTCGCGGCGCTCAACGGTTTTCTGCCGCGCGAGTGGAGTCATGGCAATCCCATCGACATTCTGGGCGATGCCACGCCGGAACGCTACGCGAAAGCTGTCGAGATCGTCGCCAAAGATCCCAACACCGACGGACTGCTGGCCGTTCTCACCCCTCAGGCCATGACCGACCCCACGCAAATCGCCGAGCAATTGAAGCCTTACGCCCAGTTGGACGGGAAGCCGATCCTGGCGAGCTGGATGGGAGGCGCTGGCGTGGCGGCGGGTGAGCAGATCCTTAATCGCGCGGGGATTCCCACGTTTGCTTATCCAGACACCGCGGCACGCATCTTTCACTACATGTGGCAATACACCTACAACCTGCGCGGCCTCTACGAGACGCCGGCGATGCCAACCGACTTCGAGCACACGGCCGCCAGCCACGCAGAAGCCGCCACAATCATCGAGGAAGTGCGCAAGGTAGGACGGACCATCCTGACGGAGGTCGAGTCCAAGCGAGTCCTCGCCGCCTATGGGATACCGACGGTTGAGACCGAGATCGCCCAGAGCGCCGATGAAGCGGCCGCCCGAGCGAAGAAAATTGGCTATCCGGTGGTGCTCAAGCTCTATTCGGAAACCATCACGCACAAAACCGACGTGGGTGGGGTCCGCCTCAACCTGACGGACGCCGACGCCGTGCGGCGGGCGTACCGCGCGATCGAGGCCTCGGTCAGCGAGAAGGCGGGCGCGCAGCATTTCCAGGGCGTGACGGTGCAGGCGATGATCAAGCTCGACGGATACGAGCTGATTATCGGCTCCAGTCTGGATGTCCAGTTCGGTCCGGTCTTGCTTTTCGGCACCGGCGGACAGCTTGTGGAAGTGTTCAGGGATCGGGCGCTGGCGCTGCCGCCGCTCAATTCGACGCTCGCGCGGCGCCTGATGGAGCAGACCAAGATCTATGCCGCGCTCAAAGGCGTGCGGGGACGCAAGGCCGTGGATCTCGCGGCGCTCGAGCAGCTCCTCGTGCGCTTCAGCCACCTCGTAGTCGAGCAGCGGTGGGTGAAGGAAATCGACATTAACCCCTTGCTCGCCTCCGAAGATCGCCTGATTGCCCTCGACGCGCGTTTCGTTCTGCACGGTCCGGACGTCACCGAAGACAAGCTACCCAAGCTGGCCGTTCGCCCGTATCCGACGCAGTACGTGGAACCTTGGACGATGAAAGACGGCACCGAAATCACCATCCGGCCCATCCGCCCGGAGGACGAGCCGCTGGTGGTTGAGTTCCACCACAAACTCTCCGAGCAAAGCGTGTATATGCGCTACTTCCACATGATCGCGCTCAGCCAACGCATCGAGCACGAACGGCTGACCCGCATCTGCTATGTGGACTACGACCGGGAAATTGCCCTGGTGGCCGACTACAAGAATCCGGCGAGCGGGGAGCATGAAGTCCTCGCGGTGGCACGCCTTGCTCGAGACCGCGCGAGCGATGAAGCCCAGTTTGCCGTCCTGGTGGCCGACCCGGTGCAGGGGAAAGGCCTCGGTTCGGAATTGCTAAAGCGGATTCTGGAGATCGCCCGTCAGGAGAAGATCCGGACCGTCACCGCCGAAATCATGCTCGATAACTACGGCATGCAGAAACTCTGCGAGCGGCTGGGTTTCCGCCTGGAGCGCGACCCGGAGGAAGGCGTCGTCAAAGCGCGGATCGAGCTGTAGGGGCGAGCCTTGTGCCTGCCCGCTGGGGCGTCGGCCCGGCGGGGCGTCACTGAAAAGCGAAATCAAAAGGCAAGAGTGAAAAGGCAAGAATCAAAAGTGCCGTAGGGGCAAGCCTCTTGTAAGAGGAATGTGGCCAAGGTCGACGTTGGAAGAGGCCCCGGATCTCCCTGCAACCTATTTCTCCCGAACCAATTCAAATACCGCAATCTCTGGCCTTGCCCCGAAGCGGATGGGGAAGGTGAGGGTGCCGATGCCGCGGTTGACGTAGAGCTGTGCGTCGCGCTTTTGAAACCATCCCCGGACGTAGGGCGTGATCAGGCGAGCGGGCGCAAGGCAGGAGTGGGGGAGCTCCAAGGCCACCTGACCCCCGTGCGTGTGGCCCGCCAAGCTAAAATCAATTCCAAGCTCGGCGGCGCGGTCGAAAGTGTTGGGATTGTGGCTCAGCAGGATGTTGACAGTATCGGGAAGCAGCAGTCGCTCCACGCCCGGGAGGTATGCGTTCACCGGGTGCCGAGGAGCTTCCATGCGTCCGCGGATCGACTGGTAGTCGACGCCCAGCAGATTGAGCCTGCTGCCGCCCGAGCTGACGGTCGCACAGTCCCCACGCAGGATGCGAGTACCCTGGGCCGCGAAAAGGCGCGTAATGGAATCTTCAGTTTCCGTCAACCACTCATGGTTGCCTAGACAGCCGAAAATGCCGAAAGGGGCCTTGAGGCCTGCGAGTGCCTCGACCACCGCTCCCTGAGCCGTCGCATCCCACGTGACGAAGTCCCCAGTCAATGCCACCAAGTCGGGCTTCAACTGGTTCGCGATGGCCACATACCTGCGAATTTCCTCGGCGGTCATGAAGGCGCTGATGTGGAGATCGGAAAGTTGCACGATGCGGAAACCTTCGAAAGCTTTCGGCAGACGCCGGAGCCTGGTCCGCCTATGGGTGGTCTCAAGGTTTAGCCTGCCATACAAAAGGCCATAGGTGCCGGCAGCAAAGGGTGCAGCGCCGAAGGCAAATGCAGCTTGCTCGAGGAACCGCCGCCTGCCCGGGGAGGGCGGCCCAGGCCTGTGGGAGATGATCAACTTCTTGAAAGCCCAACTGACCGCCCGTGCCACCCGATCGCCAATCCAAAATAATGTGATTAGCAAGAACCCGAGCAATGAACCGAAGAGCCACAACCTTAACGGTGCTTCCAACAACGCTGCCCGGAGGGAGAGGGCAGAACCCTTACCTGCCTCCTCCCAAGTGTGCAGGTTAAAGAAGAGGAGGAAAGCATAGACGATCAAACTGGCTGCGGCCAAGCCGATGCGGGAGCGCTTGCTCGTAAACAGCCTCCCACCCAACTCGCCCACGCGACGGAACCAGAACAGCTGACTGGCAATAAAGATCAAGTAGACGGCGATCGTAAATAGGTTTGCCCAGAGTCCCAAGCCCCGCTCCTGGATGAGCGGGGTGGCGGCCCAAGCAAAGATCAATAACAAAGCAATGGCGCGCCTGTGATCTTTGACAAAAGCGATCATCCTTGATGCCTTCGTGCCGGAAAATACGGCGACGCAACCGCAAGAAACATGACTCGCGTTCCTAAGATTAGGATTTCCTGTGTGGTGCCCTACCCCTTATACTAGACTCTCGCCGGCTTGTTTACAATCACAATTGTCCGAACCTGGCGTCCCCGCCATGCCCCTTTTCCCGTTGTGCTGGACTTTTCCTGTGTCGGTATGATAGTTGAACTCGCGGCAGGATTCATCGGAGAAGTGCATGTTCAAAACCATCGAATGGACGGACGACGGCGTGCGGATGATTGACCAGCTCAAGCTGCCCACGCAAGAAGTGTATGTGACCTGCCGCACTTACGAGGAAGTTGCCGAGGCAATTCGCTCCATGCTGATTCGCGGCGCGCCGGCGATTGGTGTGGCGGCGGCGATGGGCGTGGCACTGGGAGTGAAGAACTCCGGCGCGCGAACAATTCCCGAGCTGCGTGCGGACTTCGACAAGATCGCGGACACTATTTCCCAGACGCGGCCCACGGCGGTGAACCTGTTCTGGGCCGTGAAGCGGATGCGGGAGGTTTGCGAAGGTTTGCTCACGGTAGCGCGGGGCGGAACCTGTCCCGACGACATCGGGAGCCCGCCAGGTGCCCCGATGAATCGGGGCGCTACGGAGGCCGAGAAAATCGCAGTTGCCAAGGCGCGGTTGATCGAGGAAGCGCAGCGCATTCTGGCCGAAGACATTGCCATCAACGAAGCGATGGGCCGCCACGGCGCGACGCTGATGCCCGATTCCGGGACAGTGCTGACGCACTGCAATGCCGGAGCGCTCGCCACCGGCGGCTACGGGACAGCGTTGGGAGTGATCCGAGCGGCGGTCTCGGCGGGCAAGAAGATCGACGTCTTCGCCGACGAAACGCGCCCATTCCTCCAGGGCGCGCGATTGACGGCGTGGGAATTGGCCAAAGACGGTATTCCTGTCACGCTCATCACCGATAACATGGCCGGACACTTCATGAAACTGGGCCAGATCAAAGCGGTGATCGTGGGCGCCGACCGCATTGCCGCGAACGGCGATGTGGCAAACAAAATCGGAACGTACAGTATTGCAGTGCTGGCCAAAGAGAATCAGATTCCCTTCTATGTCGCCGCGCCGCTTTCGACGATTGATATGAGTCTCACCTCGGGCGAGCAGATTCCCATCGAGGAGCGTTCGCCCGCCGAAGTCACCCACTGGGCAGGAGTGCCGACCGCGCCTGAGAACATTGCCGCACGCCACCCCGCCTTTGATGTCACTCCTCACCGCTACGTCACCGCCATCATCACCGAGCGCGGCATCGCCCGCGAACCATATACCGAGAGCCTGAAAGCCCTGTCTGCCTGAACCCTCCGCAGCGTCTTGGGAGGCCCAGCAAAGCCGGGGGCAACGCCCCCGCAACACTCGGTCTGTTGACAGATTTGCTGGGAAGGGAAGCAGGCGATTACTGCGCGTCGCGGAAAGGAGAGTGGGATTCGTAAAGGGCGATCCTGGCTTTCAGGCCTTCCAAAAGAGGCTGCGCATTTTGTTGGGTAGCGAGATCCAAAGCTTGGTGTGCGGTTTGTGCGGCCTGAGGGAAACGACCGACCTCAGCGTAGGCGGCGGCCAGCGTATCGAGAAGCACGGGGTCAGGGCCGGGCGACACCTTAATTGCCCGCTCCCCAAGTTCGACAGCCTCGGGACCGTTGCGGACAGATGCCTGAGGGCTGGTGGCTAGGACCCAAGCTGTCTGGTTCAAGAGGGGCAGATAGTTCGGGTCCGTCCGGAGCCCCTCGCGCCAGTGCGCCAGCGCCTCTTTGACCTTTCCTTGCGTGAAAAGGGCGCCACCGAGGTAGTAGTAAGTCTGAGCTTGCCGGGGATCGAGTTCCAACGCCTTCAGAAAATGTGGGATCGCTTCATCGGCCTTGCCATTTTGCAGCAAGGCGATCCCCACGTTATTCTGCGCGTCGGCAAAATCGGGCTTGACCTCGACGACCTTCTGGAAATGCGGTATCGCCTCCTCGGGCTTGCCAATCTGCAGCAGGGCGATTCCCAGGTTATTCTGCGCGTCGGCAAAATCGGGTCTGACCTCGACGGCCTTCTGGAAATGTGGGATCGCCTCGTCGGGCTTACCGTTCTGAAGCAGGGCCGCCCCGAAATTGTTCTGCGCATCAACATAACCGGGCTCGAGCTCCACGGCCTTCTGGAACTGGACGAGCGCTTCCTCGACCCTTCCTCTCTGCGCGAGGGCAATCCCGAGATTATTGTAGGCGTCGGCGAAATCCGGATTGGCCTCCGCGGCCTTCTGGAAACGCAGGATCGCCTCGTCCAGCTTGCCGTTGCGCGCCAACGAGATCCCCAGATTGAAGTTGGCCTTGGCATCCAGCGGATCGAGCTCGAGGGCCTTCTCCCACTCCCCCAGCGCCTCGGCATACTGCCCCTTGTTTTCCAGGTCTGCCGCGAGGTTGAACACCCGGTAGAATTCGGTGACCGGGGCTTCCAGCTTCGCAATGCCATCCGGCGGGACATTCACGAACTCGGGGATGTTCACAGCGCGGTTGGCCGCTGTGGTGTTCTCGATCAGGACCGCGGGGCTGTCGTTGCCCTCTTCGTCCAGGTGCGTCAAAAACATCTGGGTGTAAGGCGAGCGGCTCTTCGAGGAGAAGACCAGCCAGCGGCCGTTGGGCGAGAAGCTGTGCCAGGAGTTCATCAACGCGGTATTGCAACGCATCAGCCTGGCTTGGCCACCTGCGAACGGCACGATATACAGCTTGCTGTCAGGGCGCATCAACTGGCCGTTGCGGCACTTTACGAAGAC
>JAIQGH010000108.1:14888-19441 GCA_020072655.1 Terriglobia bacterium
GTTGCTCATGCCGTCCTGGGAAGCGCCGGCTATCGGCTCCGGCACTCCGCCCTGACCGCCGTTAAAAGGAATCCGGTAGAGGTCGTACTGCATTTGCGTCTCGTTGGGGTCGTTGGCAAATTGCGGCGGCTTCGCGCCAGCAGGGAACGGGTCCTTTGCCTCCCCGCGCTCAAAGACCAAGTACTTGCCGTCGGGACTCCAAAAGCCGCCGGTTTGCACGTAATGGGGATCGGCGGCACCCGGCAGGGGGCGCAGCTGGCGCGCTTCCCGGTCGTACCAGGCGAGGACTCCTCGGGTCGGGAAAAACACCTGGCCAAAGCGGTAGTCCGCGAAATTGGCAACGTAGATTCGGTTCTGCCGACGCTCTTGGAGACTGCTCTGTTTTGGACGGGGGTCGTTGATCATGGTCACCACGTAGCGCCCGTCGGGCGACACCTGGGACATAAAGCCCACCCGGATGTTGTCGCTATCCTCCAGAGCCCGAAAGGAAGTCCATCGGATCACGTTCTCGCTGTGGATAGAGGTCTCCCGCTGGATTGGGGTCAGCGAGTAGAGCCCCTTGTCATTTTGCGGGCCGTCCACATCCATCCCCAGGGTCTTGCCATCGCGGGAGAAGGAATGGCAGTTCGCGCAGGTAGGAAGCCCTTCCATCAATGTCTGGCTCTCGGTTTCTCCGACATTGCGCAGACGCCATTTGATCAGGTGTATGGCGCTCTCGGGCAGCGGCTTGATCACACCCTTCTCGCCGAGAGCGGGGATGAGCGGCACATCGCGGTAGAAGATCGGCGCGCCCACCGGGTCTTTCGAAGTCTTGATCGTGCACTGACCTCGCGAAATGGCCTGGGTCGCCTTATCGTCCCGAAATCCCGTGATGGTCACCGTGGCCGGGTGCTCCACGGAGTGCTTCTCTATGGTCTCCCAAGTGGCGATGTCCGGCCTCCAACTCCACGCGGCGGCCTGCTCCGGCGTCAATTCGGGCAATTTGTTGGATTCTGCCACGCAACGCGGGTCGATCTCGCCAACGGGCAACCGCTCGCCGTGTGATTTCACCTGGAGGTCGGCTGAGCCGTCGGAAAACGACACATTGACTAGCCATGCTGTGGTGCCCTCTCCGGAGTCGCGCCAGATGAAGAGTGGGGGGGTGATCTCGGGTGGGAAAATCGATCCGTCCGCCGGATAATCGATAGTAATGGCGGCGAGTCTCCTCCCACCAGACCGTTGGCCCGGGAAGGCCCCCCCTGCGTGTGTACTCGCTGCCCGTAGCAAGATGGGACGCCCGGCTGCGCGTGGGATATGCTGTGCAGTCAGTCGGTTGTAATCGATCAGCAGCGCCGCAAACACCGCGCAAGCAAGAAAGGCAAGGAATACTATTCGCCTCACAACACTCCTCGGCTTACTCGACAGAACCACCTCAATGCCTGGGAGAATCAGCTTGCCAGGCACGGCATTTCGGGCAGACTGCCCGCTTTCACTCGCCGGCCGACCGGCCAATATGCATCTGGCCCCCTCCGCAGGCAATGCTCGACCCCGCGAAATCCCGCCACGTCCCTCTGACCAGCATCCATGCCGCCATATCGGTGCTGCCCGGGGGCGGCCTGGACAAGTCACGTCGCCATGCCGAATGGGCGCCAGATTCCTCGCCCGGAAGGCTCAACGGACTTTCCCGGCGCCAAGCGAATCAACTTCTCCAGTTCCACGCCGAGCGCTAGAGCGCACGGGCTTGTTCGGTTTGATTTGGTTCCCTACCGGGAATAGAGCCATTTCGTTGGGATCTTCTGGGCTTCGCTGACCTGTCCGTTCTTCGCGACTGCCCAAACGTAGCTGAACGGGCAATCGAGAATGATCCTGACACGCTCGCCAAACCGCACTGTGAGGGACCACTGACTGGCCTTCGGGTCGTATTGAAGTTCTTGATCCGTCCAGCAATCCGGGCCAACGATACTCGAAAGATAGACAGCCTGGATCTCCTCCGGGGGAAGATTCGTGGTGGCTGCGAATATTGCCTTTTGGTCTTCCCGGACGCTGGCCGGATCCATCCAGGCAGAAACGATGACGGGAACGGGGTCACCCCGCCTTGGTTCCTTCGCTGGGTCCTGAATCGGCCGGTCGTAGACCATCGGCTGACGGGCGCTCCCGGGGTGTGTCGTCAACTGGGAGACCTTCGGTGCCGGAGGATAGTCGAGATAAGGCCCTAGGAACTGGTTAGCCGTCAGACCACTGATCTTGAGCGTGAGGTCATTGGCTTGACCCCACTTCACGGCGTCCGTGAGGTCAGCGTAGTAGATAATCTTCCTGGGCGGGGCGGCCAGGCCGCCCGTCACATCGTAGCTACGAACGTGCTGGTCGGCGCCGTTCAGTTGGAGCTCGACGGCGCGCACGCGCTCGGCATCGGTAAAGGGGACGATGAGGAGCAGCCGGTCCGGACGCGCCCAGGGGAAGGTATCAGGGAATTTCTTCTCTTTCACTAATCCCGGTATCTCCCAGCCCGTGTCTTCCAGCTTCTTGACGATGGCTTCGATTTCCGCCGCATTACCTGGAGTAGCAGCGTCGAGTAGCGCCTGAATGGCGGGCTCGGCGATAAATGTCGTGGTCAAGGCGACGCTCTCGTAAGCATTGTGAAAGGGGAAGGAGAACGGTTTGCCGTCCGGCGTGCGCCAGTCGTCGAGCGTGCGTGGCAATTCCCGTCCGGCGAAGCGGATCTCACCCATCAGATACTGGCCCTCGCGGCGGGTGGCGACACTCCGGCCGTTGACCGTCACCGCTTTCAAGTTGTCGTCGGCACGCGTGGCCACTACCAGGCGCGATGTTGCGGCCTGTTCACCCGAGACTCCCGAAACGCGCAGGGTATTCCCCGTGCGCTTGAACTGGCCACCGGCACCAAACAGGAGGGGAAGTTCCTCGTCGCGGAATGGGCTGAGCTCAAGGAGCGTCACCTCGTAGGTCGGCACCACAATCGAAACGGCATCGCCCGCGGAGTAGATGCCGCGCCTGTTGGCTTCGTCGAAGTAGTAGGTCTCTTCGTTGGGGTAAAGCTCCTTTAGAGTGAATCGCCCTTGGGCTGACAAGCCGATCTCATCATCCAGTTTGAACTGAGTGCGAGTGGGCCGGGGGTTCGGGTTGCACAGGAAAATGTACCCGTGGTTCCCCTTGATGCGCGCATGGCCATCAACTCCGCCCACAGTAACCTGATCACCAAAGGAAACACCATATTTCACGTATTCGAAGTTCTTCCGCGCCCATTCGAGCCACTTCCCGCAAAAGGCCCGGTAGCCGGGGATTGCATCGAGGCTGTCCGGCATGAAGGGAGCGGTCAAACTGCCGCCAACGGCGAGCGCGGACATAAAAGCGTACTTCCATCCAAGGTAGTCCCAGAGCTTCTTGAGTTCGGGTGGGTGCGCGTAAAGCTGGTTCATGCGATGGGCGATGGCATGATTCATGACAGTAGGAAGGAAACGGAAGTTCTCGCTCCACCAAGTCTGCATGCGGACGCCGCTGGCGTTGAGACGGTCGGCGTGCAAATCGGGGTGGAGGGTTCGGACATCCTGGAAGTACTGCTCCCAATAGAATTCGTGCTGATCGGTATACTTCTGTCCGTATAGCCCGTATTCCTTGCGGCCGTAGAAGCCCTGGTAATAGAGGCCCGGGAACTCTTCCTTCAGCCTGCGCATGATCGCGGTGGAGTTCCGCCATCCCCTGTAACCACCTTTTCCGGGAAGATGGCCGTGTTGATTCGAGTAGCAGAAGAACCCGTGCCCCGGGCCGGGGTCCCACGCCCATAGTGCCAGCTTGTACTTGGCGATGGTGTTCCGCTGCACCGCGAACCACCACTGGGCGTAAGCGTCGGATGCAAGGCAGTTCTCCCGGCCGACGGCACCGGCGCTATCCACTCTCTTCCAGTCTTTGCGGTCGGGAGCAAAGGGAAGCGCCGCGGCGTTGCCGTGCTCCATCTGCGCCGCCACGCCGATGTAGAAACCGTACTTGATGCCCTTCTGCGCGGCGCGGGCTAGAATCCTTTCCGCGGCGGAACCCGCGGGCGCCAGCTCCCAGTAGCTGCTGGGGTCCTCCGTCGGAACACGCGCCTTCACCAGCGGATTGAAGATGATCATATCGCCGCCGAGCTCTTGGAAACTGTCGATCATCCGGTCGTATTCGGCCTCTTCAGCTTGGGTGCTGGGCAACTGCGGCATCGGGTTCCAGAAGCAGTAAAGAATGAACAAGAAGTGGTCAACGGGCACATTCAGGTATTCGGCAGCGAACTCGCGCATGGCGCGGATCTCGTTCCAATCGAGCGGGATGTGGCCGCTCGGGTTGCGGAACCGTGGGCGGTAGATGCCATCTTTTGCCAATCGCGTCAGCGGAAGCTGGTCCCGGACCATCTTTCCGCTCCTCTTGTACACGCCTAAGAACTGCGGCTCGGCTTCGTATGTTTCTCCGGATTTGAGGATCATCGCAGGCTCGAAGGACAACGTGACTTCACGGCCCTGCCAGGCGGTTTGGAAGAACGGATTCTCGATCCCGGTGAAAATGCCGCCCTTTTCCCAGCGAAGGAAGTC
>JAIQGH010000108.1:19463-27927 GCA_020072655.1 Terriglobia bacterium
TACGGTGGGCGCATTCCAGAACGTGTCGTACTGGACGGAGGCCAGCGGCGGGTTTTCAAAAGTCGTCCTGCCAAGTTCGATGTTCAACAGCGTGAGCGGCACCTTCATGTTGACCAGAGCCAGGCGCCGGCGAAGATACTTGTGCTCAGCCGTCAGCGTGTATTCCAGCACCACGTCGAAGAGCCCGCCGTTCGAAAAGCTAAAGCGTGCGCGGTCCGGGCCAAAGTTGTGTTCCTGGGGCCGAGCGTTGCGGTTGCTGAACGTCCCGTAATCCGTCACAATGGAGAAGCTGTCTTCGGAGAACGAACAACTCTCTCCCGACAGGCGATTGTCGATCCTTTGCAAGCTACCTCGCTCTGAGATTAGGCAGGCCAAGTATTCGTTCTCGAGTCCTCCACTCGCTCCGCCTTTCGTCGGAGCTCCCCCCTTGGAGAGCAAAGCGCCAGCGGGGAACGCCGCAGCTCCCAAGCCTGCCTTGGTGATGAAGTCACGTCGATCCATTTTTTTCATGGCGATAATCCCCTCAGCCGGGATTTCTATTTTTGATTTCGCGGCCGGCGCAAGTGTATATTCGACCTTCTCCCTGCAAGTCAAATCTTGCGCGATTTTTATCGTCGCGGGTAATCATCCTTCGATTGCAACTCTCTGCATGCCCTTTCTAGAGATGGCCTGTTAGGTTGTGTAACGCTTCCCAGGGATCTTCCGGTGTTCCATCCGGACGGGGCAACTTTCACCGTCGATGCGTACCCCAACCGGAAATACCAGGCAAAAGTCATCCGCGTCAATTACAGCTCCCAAACCAAGAACAATGTGATCTCCTACAAAACGATTCTGAAGGTGAACAATGCCGATTTGAGCCTGAGGCCAGGTATGACGGCCACGGCCGAGATTACCGTGGCGAATCGGAAGAACGTCGTGCTGGTTCCGAATGCAGCGCTGCGCTTCACGCCAGCGGAGAGCACGGACTCTTCCCCGCAACAATGTACGAGTACTGTTTCCCGCCTGATGCCGCGGCCACCTCGTGAGGCGTCGAGACGCGCCAACGGGAAATCAACCAACGGCGGCGAGCAGAAGGTCTGGATTCTTCAGGGGGGACAACCGTTATCCATTCCTGTGGCCGTCGGCAACACGGACGGTCGCCTGACTGAAATAACTGACGGCGCGCTGAAGCCCGGCATGCAGGTCATTGTCGACACGGCGGAGTCACAAAAATGAGTGCTGATACCCATCAGGCCGCATCGGACAACCCGCTCATCGAGCTTGCGGGTGTGACGAAGGTGTACGGCGAGGGGCAGGCGGCTTTTCAGGCGCTCCAGGGCGTGGATCTGCGTATCAACGAGGGCGAATTTGTGGCGATCATGGGACCCAGCGGCTCTGGCAAATCCACAGTGATGAACATCCTCGGCTGTCTGGACGCTCCGACAACGGGCTCCTACCAATTCCGTGGCTTGCACGTCGAGCAGCTGTCGCGGAACGAGCGCGCTCTGATCCGACGCAATTTTCTGGGATTCGTGTTTCAAGGGTACAACCTGTTAGCCCGGACATCTGCGCTCGAAAACGTGGAATTGCCTCTGATGTATCGCGGGGAACCTGCCGGGACAAGACATGCCAAGGCCCGCGCCGCCTTATCGAGGCCGTGGCCCTCTCCTCATTCGGGGGCCTCATCGGGATCGTTGTGGCCACCGCCGCCTCGGCTGGGCTGGCACAGGCGATGCAGGTGCCTGTTCTCTTCAGCCCAGGGATCAATTTGTTGTCATTTGCTTTCTCGGCGGCAATCGGTGTGATTTTCGGCTACCTGGCTGCCCAGCGCGCTGCTCGACTTGACCCGATCGAGGCACTGCGACACGAGTGGCAAGCCACCAGAAGTATCCAAAACTGTCTGGGACGGTCGCCCGTCTGGCAAGTCAACCACAGACTGGCAGATTGGGAGGGGAGGTGGCAAACAAGAAAGATGGAGATGTCTCTGACATGTGGTCGCCCGCTGATCAGGTTGCAGTGCGAATCCACTCCCCGTTGACGCAAAGGCCTGCGGCTTGCTTAAGTTGATGTGCGGGAAACAACAGTTCTTAAGGAACTGGTATCGGCAGTTTCTGGCACGAGTCACGAGTATTGGACGCGGACTCGACTCCGGCCACGCGTTCGCCCTAATGACGCTCATCAAAGGGTGAAACCTGATCCCCAAGCATAACCTCCCTGATTTGAGCAAGAACCAACTTGATATCTGGCTGAGGGGCGATACAGAGAGTTCGATATGTGCGAGCGAAGGCGACGCACATTGATCTTGAAGGTCCCTCCTTTTCTGGTTGGCTCAAAGAGTGACAGCCCCGGCATTTTGGGACTTGCTTGCGGCGGCGCTTGCCGCCTCGCAAGCGGCGAAGGGTGCTGGTGGCTGTCGCATCAGAATTCCGCGGAACTAATTGGATTCCACACGGTTAAAGTGGTAGGCTTGGGGAGATTCGAACTCCCGACCCACGGTTTGGGAAACCATCGGTCTGGCTTGCCCTTTCTACGACCCAAGTGGGAAAGCGTCTAGGCAAATCAACACATGTCGCCGCCACATTTTCCGCTACAGCGGCCAAAAGGCATTTTGGAAAGGCTTGTAAGTTGTTGAAACATATGGTAGGCCCGTGGGGACTCGAACCCCAGACCCCTACCGTGTCAATTCTGTGAATGGTGATAGCAGCGATGAGCAGCAGTGGCGCGCCAGGCAGTATTCATGCGGGTTTCATGGCATTTGACCACTTCCTCCGCCAATGCTGCTGATTGCGGCACAATCGTGCTGCACGCAGGGGTTACGTCACAAAGTGCGTCACAAAAACCGGAGACTGATCTTCCCTCCCAGTGGCGCCAATCCGCGCGTCTCTTGGCAACGCGACGTTGTGCGAGCGCGACGATCCATTCGAACGATGCACAGGACAAGAGGCAGCCGAGTCCGGCTTCAATCTCCCCAGCAGGACTCGGACCTGCGACCAACGGATCATGAGTCCGCGGAAAATGATCCTGCAAGATTAGGCACCGCCGCGCATGATCTTGCACAACGGCTTGAAACCAAATAGGTTAGCCGATGCCTGCATCCTGCACCGGAGCGCACGGTCACGCACGAGACAGCAATGCTTACTAGCACCGCCACCAGCACCAAACCCTTACTCAAATCGCATATCGAGGATATGTTTTTTCAACCATCACGCGGAGCAAAAAACAAACTCTAGACCGCGGAACCTCATCTTTACCCCCTCCGTGTGCAAACCTCAATCCCCCCGAAGGGACAGCGGCGAACCAAGCCCGGCTTTCAGGATCGAGCCTTTTCCGCTTTGATAATCCCCGCGCCCTCGCGGATGGTGAGAATCTGATTGGCTTCGACGCGCGTGAATTTCTCGATCTCCTGCGTGGTCGGCCACTTGACCTCGATCAGGTCCACGACCTTGGCCTGTTCGAGTCCGAAGTGGAGACGAAGATCGCTCTGGGACATCACGCTGCCTCCACTCGCCACCTCATTCATCTGGGTGTGGTTGCCGGTCACCACACGCGCGCGTGCGCCAATGGCCGTGCGGTTGCATTTCGTTCCGATCAGCTTGAGCTTAATCCAGTTGTTCTTGTTGCCGCCGTCGTTCCGCAGGAGGGAAGGCACATCGTTCATATTCAGGATCAGGACGTCCACATCGCCGTCGTTGTCGAAGTCTCCGAAGGCAGCGCCGCGGCTCGAGAAGCGCTCGCTGATCCCCGAACCCATCTGGGCCGAGACGTCCTTGAATTTGCCATTGCCGAGGTTCTTATAAACAACCCGCGGGGACTTGAAGGTCTGGCCGAGGTCCGCACTGTCCACTTCCGGGTAGACGTGTCCCGTGACGTGGAGGATGTCGGGCCAGCCATCGTTGTCGTAGTCCAGGAATCCCGCGCCCCAGCAAACGTACTGCGTGTTCACGCTCAGCCCGGAGAGGAAGGTCACGTCCGTGAACGTTCCGTCGCCGTTGTTGTGATACAAGTCCGGGGTGTCGTCAGAAAAATTTGTTTTGAAGATATCCAGCCACCCGTCGCAGTCGTAGTCGGCAACCCCGACGCCCATCCCCGCCTGCTCCTGCCCGTCCTCGTTATAGGCGCAACCGGCCACCACGGCGATGTCGGTGAAGGTCCCGTCGTGGTTGTTGTGGTACAGAATGCTCGGCTCCGAATCCACCGCCACAAAGATATCGGGCCAGCCGTCGTTGTCGAAGTCGTAGGAAACCGGGGTGATCGAATAGCGCGGGCCGGGTTTGAGAATGCCGGATTTTGCGGAGACGTCCGTGAACGTCCCATCCCCGTTATTGTGGTAGAGAGAATTCGTGTCGCCCGGCAACCCTCGAGGGCCGCACATGACGGGCATAGTTTTCCATTGGCAGAGAGTCGATTGGCCGGGGACCGGCACCTTCGCGCGGTCAAACTGGACGTAATTGCAGACAAAGAGGTCCAGATGGCTGTCGCGGTCGTAGTCCAGCCACAAGCACCCGGCACTCCAGCGTACTCGCTCCTGGTAGACACCTGCTTGGCGCGTCACATCCGTGAATGTCCCGTCGCCATTATTGCGGAACAGAATGTTGTGACCCCAGAAGCAGCAGAACAGGTCGTCCCAGCCGTCGTTGTTGTAGTCGCCCACGCATACGCCCGTCTGCCACCCTGTGCGCGCGAGGCCGGATTTCTCCGTGACGTCGGTAAAGGTCCCGTCGCGGTTGTTTTTGAACAGGTGGGAAGTCGGGGCCTGGCCGGGCGGCCACGTCGCGTCGAGGCGGTCGCCGTTCGTCTGGTAGATGTCCAGCCAACCGTCCTGGTCGTAGTCGAAGAAAGCCAGCCCGCTACCTTTGGTTTCTACAATGTATTCCTTGTGCGTCATACCACCCCAAACGTTGGGGACATTGAGGCCCGCCTCTCGGGCCACGTCCACAAAAGTCACCGGAGAGGCGTCGCCGGACCCGGGGACTGCGGTGGCAGCCAGCAAACCTTTCGTCCGCCAGCGCCAAAGCGGCGTCATGAGCGCGTCCAGCAGCCTGCCCCCTAATAAAATAGAGGACGAAGCCAGGAAATGCCGACGAGGAACGATCATGCGCCGCTCACCTCGTGGTCCTTGGAGTTTCCTCGGCCGCTTTTCCGAACAGGCCGGCCCGTCATTCGTGCTCCCTCACAACGTGGTTTCGTCCCAGACCCGGGAGAGCCCAAGCCCATTCTCTGGAAAAATCCGAGGGACTCTAGAATTGCCAAAACGCACTCGGGTGTCAACCCGCTCTTTCGGGAACCTTCCCGAATTCAAGACGCGGGGCGAGGGTGCACGTCACTGCGATGACGCCACCGAAGCACCTGAAGAAATTACCGCTCAGGCAGCAGAGGGAATACCAACCGGTTACGTCGCGCAAGTCAGCGCCGTGAGAGAAACCGTCCGGCGGATCGGTCTCCCCCGATTGGAGGCCAGGGGGGCGCGAGTCGAGAAGAGCATAGGCAGCCGCCTAAGGGTCGCCTCCGAGGCCTGCAAGGCAGTAGCTTGCGCTACCGCGGTCCAAGAGGCCGGCGTGACACCGGCCCTAGAATGAGACCTCGCCGCACACGTCATTTCGCGGGGATTCGCGGGAAGTGGCGGGGGGTGATGCCGGCGCCTTCCTTCACGGTGATGATTTGGTCGATGGGGACGTTGGTGAGCTTATCCACGGTGCCGCTGAGCCAGGTGATTTCCAGGGAGTCGATGGTTTTGCGCTGGCCCAGGCCGAAGTGGATGCGCTGGTCGTGCGCCGACATATAGCTCATCCCCCCTTTGGCCTGTTGGTATTGCGTGAACCCTTCGGAGACCAGCTTCAGGGCTGCCCCGGTGCCATCGCGGGCGGCCTTGGTGCCTACTAGCTTTACCTCCAGCCAGTGGTTGGCGTTGCCGCCGTCGTTGCGCAGGAACTGGATGTAATCGTCGCGATTGATAATGGCGATGTCCAGGTCGCCGTCGTTGTCAAAATCCCCTACCGCCAGGCCGCGTCCGACCGTGGGCCGCATGAAGTCCGGCCCCAGCAGCTCCGACACCTTCTCGAACTTTCCTTGCCCGAGGTTGCGAAACATTAGCTTGGACTCAGGATAGGTTACCTCACTATGATACAATTGTACATTATCCACCATCGCACCATTCGCCTGACAGATATCGGACCAGCCGTCGTTGTCGTAATCCAGGAACTTCATGCTCACGCCGCTCAACTCGGAGGCTTTGGTCCCGATGCGCGAATAGTAGGTCACGTCGTCAAAGGTTTCATCGTGGTTGTTGTGATAGAGGCGATTGAGTTCGAAATCCAAGTGGGTTACGTAGAGGTCGAACCAGCCGTCGCCGTCCACGTCGGCAGAGTCGGTTCCCATGCCCGCCTCGTATTTGCCGTCCTCGCTGGCGGCCACGCCGCTGGTATAGGAGACGTCGCGGAACGTGCCATCGCGGTTGTTGATGAAGAGGAAGTTCGGCCAGGTATCGTTGGCGACGAAGATGTCAGGCCACCCGTCGTTGGTCAGGTCCACCGCGACGATGCCCAAGCCTTTGGCTTCGGGAGCCCCGAGGCCCGACTTCTCGCTCACGTTGGTGAATGTACCGTCGCCGTTGTTGTGGAAGAGGGCGAGTTTCTGCCCGCGGTAGTTGTCGGGGTGGCAGTAGGCACGGTAGCCGGGGCGTTTCTCACCGCACCAGATGTTCGTCTCAGCCGTCCACTGGAGGTAATTGCACACCACCAGGTCGAGGTGCCCGTCGCGGTCATAGTCGAAAAAGGCCGCGCTGCTGGACCACTGGCCACGGTCGGCCACACCTGCCTTTTCGGTCACGTCTGTGAAAGTGCCGTCCCCGTTGTTGTGGTAGAGGATGGCGCGGCCGTAACCCATCACATAGAGGTCGGGATATCCGTCGTTGTCGTAATCGCCGACCGCCACCCCCTGCCCGTAGAGCCGTTCCGCACCCACGCCTGCTTTCTTGGTGACGTCGGTGAACGTGCCATCGCCGTTATTGTGATAGAGCGCGGAGTATAGCGGCTGGGGTGGCGTGTACCACTCGGTGGCGGCGGCTTGAACCAGATAGAGGTCCAGCAGCCCATCCTGGTCGTAGTCGATCCAGGCCAGGCCGGTGCCCATGGTTTCGAGGTAGTTCTTCTCTTCGGTAGGCGTGCCGTCTTCCCGCCAAGTGATTCCCGCAGCCTGGCGTATGTCTGTGAAGCGGACTGGGATGGAAATAGGCGGTGCCTGGTTGGCTTGTGCCAGGAGATGCTCGAAGGTTGCGACGCCGCAGACTGCCGCTGCCCCAGCCAAGACGAGTCCCAGGAAAAGGCTGTGCCCGGAACGGTTCCGATGAGGTTGATCACCGGAACGCCCAGCGCTGCCCCTTGTCAAACGTCGGTGCAACGACATTCTCTCCCGTAAGAAACGTGGGTTGTCACTATAGCCTGAATCGCCTTTTGTTCTCAATTGTGTCGTGCGGACCTCCGGATTAGACTTTGTGGCGTTCCGTGCGGTCTGGCACGGGGCACCATCTCACCAGCGTGAGGGGAAGAGAGGAACTGGCGAGATCCTTCGGGAGGTTTCCATGCCATCACGTCGTCATTTTTTGACCGGGTTGGCTGCGCTCAAGGCCAGATTCCCGTTATGTCCGCTGCGGTGGGCGCCGATTGTCTGGTGAACGGCAGTCCCCTGGGCAATTCAGTGTGGCTCCGCCGGGAGCGCGGAATGAGCCGGGGTTCTGCTGTGGAATGAAGGAAGGCCGGTACGTATGTGCTAAGGGTGGGGAGTAACCGGCGGGCGATTCAAGGGAACGCTGACCGATCCTAGCCTGCCTGACCGCATGTCACGGCCCAAAATACGCAACAAGGTGGCGCCCGGCGCTTTTTCTAGCCGCTCGCTCAGAATCAACGCCTTTCGCTGAACAGCCTGCTCGTACTCGGGGCGAGCTAAGCGCAGGGAGGCCACGCGAGAATCGCTCTTGAGGAGTTGCTCCTCGTCCCTGATCTGGACTAATTTCACATCGAGCGTGCCTTCCCAGGTGTCGTCGTGGGTCTGGAAGGCAATATCGCGCGGGTCGAATAGAAGCTCCAAGTCCAGCAAACCGGTGGGTGTCACCTTGACTCGCACAGTCAGTCCCAGGCGCGTAGCGCTCAGCGGACTCCACAAAGCGGCGTTGAAAATTGACTGACGATACTGGGTGGTTGCGGGTTCCTCCGGCTGAGCAAAATAGCCCTGCCGGTGCCACAGCTGCACACCAGGCCGCCTCACTCGAATCTTGATGTCGTGAAACCTTCCGTTCCACTTCCCGTGCGTCGGGTAGTAGCCCAGGACATAGACCAGCCGCGAGTCGTCTGCGGCGCGACGAAGCGCGGCCCGCAGGTCATTGTCATTGAAGAAGGCTCGGCCCCCGGTTCGTTTGGCCAGGATCTGCATATTCATGAAGGGGGCCGAATCGGTGTGCGGGGGATCCCGGCTGAAGCTTGCACGATCAGCC
>JAIQGH010000109.1 GCA_020072655.1 Terriglobia bacterium
GCCACCGCTCCGCACTGGGTCTTCCGGCGCGGCTGCGCGGAGGTCTTGCGGCAGTTGAAGAGTTTCGCGCCGCACCTGGTCATCGCCACGGAAATTGGCGCGGCGGAAATCGCCGCTCTCGGCAAACGCGAAGGCTGCTACAATGCGCCGGTCCTGGCGGTCGAGACCGATTTTCAGACCGAACCCCCGTGGGTGCAGCGGGAGATCGACGTTTACGCGGTGGCGAGCGATGAGGCCAAGGCGCAGCTGATCGGTTGGGGCGTCTCTCCCAACCGCATCGTGCTATGCGGGATTCCCGTCGATCCCGCCTTCAGCCTGCCCTTCGACAAGGCGGAGATCACTCAGGCGCTGGGACTGGACCCGCGCCGGCCCGTCGTGCTGGTGATGGGAGGCGGGATGGGCCCCGTGCCACTCGATCAGATCGTTCTCGCCCTGGAGCGCTGCGACTTGCCCCTGCAGGTGCTGGCGGTGTGCGGCCGCGACCAAGCGCAGAAGCTTCGCCTCGAACAACTGCGCGGGAAGGTGGCGCTGGACGTACACGTTTTCGGGTGGAGTGATAACGTCCCGGAACTGATGAGCGCGGCCGACCTCCTGGTCAGCAAACCCGGCGGCGTGACGATTGCGGAGGCCATGGCAGTCGGCCTCCCGATGATTTTGACGCATCCCATCCCGGGCCCGGAGGAGCGGCACATTCGGTATCTCGAGCAGCGCGGGATTGCCGTTCGCGCGCCGACGTTCGAGGAATTGGCGCCGTTGGTCCACCACCTCCTCGCCAAGCCGGAGAAGCTGGCGGAGATACGCCGGCGCAGCCGTGAACTGGCCCGCCCCGATGCGGCCCACGCCGTGGCGCAGGTGGCACAGGCACTCCTCGAGACTTCCACGTACATCGATTTTCTGGCCTCACCGCCTGCTCCTCCCGGCGAGTCTGCGTACCTCATGTGAAGGAGCTTCGGCCGGTCCAAGGCGCCGGAGCCGGATCCAAAAATGCTGGGTGGCCTTCGAAACCTCGTTGAGCGTGTCGTGATCGGGGACTCCGTTCCGGCGCTGGTGCGTTGGGGGAAGCCCGTGCCCCGCTCGGTGATTCGCGGTATTCAGGCTGACGGCTTTCGGCAAGTAATCCGTTACGCCACGCGCCATCAGGAGTTTTTCGCGCGTCGCCTGCGCGAGCAGGGGATTGACCCGAGGCGCGTGCGCAGGCCGGAAGATCTCGGCGAGATCTTCACGACGCCGGAAGATTTGCTTAGCCTGCCCCTGGAAGAATTCCTTTGTCGCCCGCCGCAGGCGGTCTTTGAGACGACCGGCACTTCCGGCGGGCCAAAACGCGTCTATTTCAGTTACGACGAGCTGGAATTCGCCGGCCGCTACCAAGCGGCGGCACTCTACGAAAACGGCGTGCGGCCCGGCGACCGCGTCGTGTGCACATTCGACGCCGGCTACTGGATCAGCAGTTGGGTTACGTTTCTGGGTTGCCGCCAGATGGGCGTGTTCTGCTCCGCGGTGGGCAAGCCGCACCCGCGCGACACCTACGACCGGCTGGGTCGCTATGGTTATAACGTTATCGTCGGTGACCCCACCTGGCTGGTGAGTCTGAGCGAAATCGCGGAGAAGGAGGGCACGTTTCCCGTCAAACTGATTTTCGCCGCCGGCGATCGCATGACGGATGTTTACCGCAGTTATGTTCAAGACGTGTGGAAGGCGCCGGTCATTCTCGGCTACGGCTCGACGGAGATGGGCGGCGGCCTGGGGATGGAATGCCGGCAGCGGGAGGGCATTCATATCGACGAGTTCAATTTTCTCGTCGAGATCCTGGATCCCGACGCGGAGGGTTACGGCGAACTCGTCGTGACCACGCTTTCGCGGCGGACCATGCCCCTGATTCGCTATCGCGTGCGCGACGTGACGCGTTTCATCGAGGAATCCTGCGGGTGCGGCGCCACCCTGCGCCGCATCGCGCGCATCCGGGGACGGCGCGACGAGATGGTGGTGATGGGCGCGGGGAATATGTATCCCGAGATTTTCGAGAATGTCCTCCACGACATCGAGGGCATCTCGGACAACTGGCAAGTGGGCGTTCGTCAGGAGGGCACGCACGACATCCTGGAGTTTCGGCTGGAATTAAGCGACGGGATCAACGCGGCGGCGGTCGAGGCCTCGGTCGAAAGGAATCTGAGCACGCGGTATCCCGACGTCTGGGCAAATCGCCAGTGCGGAATGTACCGGCTCGAGTTCCGATTCCTGCCCGCGGGCACGCTCGCCCAGGGACGAAAGCCGCGGCGGCTCGTGGACGAACGCGGCACGTAGCACGCGACGGAAAACGGCTCGCTCGGTTGAGCGGGCGAAAGGACAACAACTCTTTATGGCAGCAAGACCAACAATCGGGCGGAAGGCTTCCGCCCCCAAGCCGATGTTCTTCTGTGATTTTGACGGGACGGTCACGCAAGTCGACGTGACCGACGAAATCCTGACGCAGCTTGCGAATCCCTCTTGGCGCGAGATCGAGCAGGAATGGGCCTGCGGGTCCATTGGCTCGCGGGAATGTCTGGAGCGGCAGCTTGCCCTCGTGGATGCGTCACCCCAGGAACTCGACGCTTTGATCGACGCCATACCCGTTGATCCCGCCTTCCCGGATTTCTTGCGATGGATTGAAAAATCCAAGCTGCCGTTCTGCGTGGTGAGCGATGGGTTTGACTATGTCATCCGCCGCGTGCTCAAACGGACGGGTGCGAACGGCCAGCTTCGCAACGGGAAACATCTCTTTGCCAGCAGGCTGCGTCCCGAAGGTCGCCGGGTGAAGGTTTCATTCCCCCATGCCGCGAGCCGCTGTGCGCACGGCTGCGCCACCTGCAAAGCCGAGATCATGCGGAAGCTGGGCCGCGGCAGGAGGCCGATCATCTTTGCGGGCGACGGCCTCTCCGACCGCTTCGCCGTCAAAGAAGCGGATGTCGTCTTTGCCAAGCGGCAATTGCTGCGGTATTGCGGCGCGCAGGGGATTGCCTGCCGGCCCTTCGAGACCTTTGCCGATATTCAAGCGGGGCTGCTCGAACTACTCCCGGAATGGAATCTCGCCCCGCGCACCCGGCCTGCAAGCCCAAAGAGACGAGCTGCAGCTGTCGGGCCCGCGTGAAGACCCGTGGGTGGCGTCTGTAGCGCCCCGATGCATTTCATCGGGGCGGCCGCCGGTCACAGACCGGCGCTACAACAGCGAGCGCGGCTCCGGAGGCACATCCAACTTGGCCATCTCCAACCCCTCATCCAAAACTGCGGAGCTTTTGGCTCTCGAGCGTGAGTACTGCTCCTTCGGCGATACGGTCCATTACCTCGAGCCTCCCAAAGTCTTCGTCAATTGCGAAGGCAGCTTTCTCTACGACGAGACGGGGACGCCTTACCTGGATCTCCAGATGTGGTATTCGGCGGCGAGTTTCGGCTACAAAAACCCGCGGCTCAACGCAGCGCTGAAGCGCCAGCTCGACCGCTTGCCGCAGCTCGCCTGCCAGTATCTCCACGCGGAGAAGGTGGAGGTCGCGGCGCGCATCGCGCAGTATTGCGCGCGGCGATTTGGCGTGAAGGGCCGCGTGCATTTCAATGTGGGCGGTTCGCAGGCCATCGAGGACTCGCTCAAGCTCGTCCGCAACTATACGGGCAAGAACCTGATGTTCGCCTTCATGGGCGGCTATCACGGCCGGACGCTGGGAGCCTCGGCGATCACCTCCAGCTATCGCTACCGCCGACGCTACGGCCATTTCGGCGACCGCGCGCACTTTGTTTTCTATCCCTATTGCTTCCGGTGCATGTACGGGCTGAAGCGCGACAGTTGCGAGCTATATTGCGAGAAGCAGTTCGAGAAGCTCTTCGACAGCGAATACCATTCCGTGTGGGACCCGAAGGCTCAGTCTTCGGAATTTGCGGCGTTCTACTTTGAGGCGCTGCAGGGGACCGGCGGTTACATCATCCCGCCCAGAGAGTATTTCGTGCGGCTGCGGGAGTTCTGCAACCAGCACAACATTCTGCTGGTGGATGACGAAATTCAAATGGGGTTCTACCGCACGGGCAAGTTCTGGGCGGTGGAGAACCTGGGAATCACGCCGGACATCATTGTCTTCGGCAAGGCGCTGACCAACGGACTCAATCCGCTCTCCGGCATCTGGGCGCGCGAGGAGCTGATCACGCCGGAGCTCTTTCCGCCGGGCTCGACCCACTCGACATTCTCCTCCAACACGCTGGGGACGGCCGTGGCGCTCGAGACGCTGAAGATGCTGGAGGAAGAGGACTACGAGAAACTTGTCAACGAAAAAGGCGCGTACCTGCTTGCCGGCCTGCGAGAACTCCAGCGGCGACATCCCGGGATCATCGGACAAGTGGATGGATTAGGCATGGCGCTGCGCATCGAGGTCTCGAAGGGCGACAGCGTCACCCCCGACCGCGAGTTGACGGATCGCATCTTTGCGGGGGGTCTGAAAGGGGACCTGGAGGCGGGGGGCCGGAAGTACGGCCTGGTCCTTGATGTCGGCGGCTATTACAAGAACGTCTTTACGCTTTCGCCTTCCTTCACGATCACCCGCGAAGAGATGGACTTGGGGATTGAACTCCTTGACCAACTCTTCCGCCGCTGCCGGGCCGTGTAGCGCCCCGATTCCTCGGGGCACCTGCCCGCAGCCAGGCGGGCTAAAGCCCGGCGCTACACGCCCGCGTGCGCCAGGTATTCCTCGACATACGCCTTGAACGCCTGTTCAAGAGCCAAGGTCTGCTTGCCGGGGCAGGCGTATTTCCAATTTGGGCTGATGAAGCCGACGCCGGCGACTTCGCGCGTGGTGGAGCTGATGAAGACCTCTTCCGCCGAGTTGAGGTCGTCGGTGGTCAACTCCGCTTCCTGAATCACGAATCCGGCCTTCGGCGCCATTTCGAAAATCACTTCGCGAGTGATCCCCGCCAGGCATCCCGAAGATAAAGGCGGGGTCAGAATTCTGGCGTCGCGCACCAGGAAAACATTGGCGGAGGTGCATTCCGCCAACTGGCCCTTTTCGTTTAGGAGCAAGGCGTCGTCGAACCCCTTCTCATGCGCGCGCTCCAGGACCGCGGCGTGGGGAACCCAAGAGAGCATCTTCGCGCCGGCATACTGCCCGTCGGCAAAAATCCCCCCCGCCTGGATTTCCAAGCGATGCGCGGCCGGCCAAGCCACCAGCGAGCGGGTGAAGACCAGCAGGTCAGTGGGCGGGAGATCATCGGCCTGGGCCCAAAGGCCGCCCTGGTTTTTCACGAACGACACGCGCGCCATGCCTTCCAGCCGCTCGTTGGCGGCGGCAAGCTCCATGATCACTTGCCGGACCTTCGCGTATTCATAAGGCAGTGGGATTTCGAGCCGCTCGGCATCGCGCCTCATGCGCGCCCAGTGCCGCTCGAAGGCGAAGGGCACACCGCGATAGATGCGCAGCGTCGTGAAGACGCCCCAGCCCGTCAGCAAACCTACTTGGCCGGGCGAAAGGTGAACTTCCTTGAGAGATGCGATCCGATCGTTGTGAATGATGAGTGAGTCCATGGTTGTCGTTTTACCGCCTGAGCGTGACGCGCTCCGGGACCGGGCGCGCGCCACGCGTCTCCAATCCTAGCGCGTCAAGCAGTGGCCGGGCTTTGAGGAGCATCTCCTCGAACTCCGCCTGCGGTTCAGAATCATACACGATTCCGCCGCCCACGTTGAAGGTGGCGACGTCATTCTGGATCGTCATCGTGCGGATGGCCACGTTGAAGTCCATTTCGAACCCGGCGTCTTCCGGCGCGCCCCGGATGATGCCGATGGCGCCCATGGAGACGCCGCGCGGCGCCGCCTCGATTTCCGAGAGGATCTCCATGGCGCGAATCTTCGGCGCGCCCGTAATCGAGCCGCAGGGGAAAAGCGCGCGCAGAATTTCCAGCGCCCCCGTGCCGGGCCTCAGCCGACCCTCGACGTGCGAGACCAGATGCAGGAGTTGCGGCAGCGTCTCGATCTGCCACAGGTTGGCGCGGATGGAATCGTAAAGGCAAATTCGTCCCAGATCATTTCGCAGCAGATCCACGATCATGAGGTTCTCGGCGCGGTCCTTCTCACTCGCCAGGAGCGCGGCGGCTCGCTGCTTGTCGAGTTGCGGTTCCTCTCCGCGGCGGATGGTGCCTTTGATAGGGCTGGCCAGTATTCGGCCCGAATGGACTCGGAAGAAGCGCTCCGGGGAGGCGCTCACGATGGCGCATCGCGGATGCTTAAGGAATCCGCGAAAGGGCGCCTGGCCCGGTGAGAGCCGTTGATAGATTGCCTCCGGCGGAGTGCCATTTAGGCGAATCCGGCACTGCTGGGTCAGGTTGGCCTGATAGATGTCCCCCGCGGCGACGTATTCGCGAATTCTGGAAACGCCGGCGTGGAATCTCTCGCGATCAAAGCCGGTGACGAATTCGCCGTGCGGAGGCTTGCCGCCATCGCGATAAGTCGAGGTCGAAGCTGGGATGATCTCCAGACGCGGGTAGTAGGCGAAAGAGAAATCCGGCAGCGCAGGGTCGGGCGTGAGAGGTAGTTTCTCGAACCAGCGCGCGAGCTCGTAGGTGAGGAATCCGACTGCCGCCCCCCGGGGAAACTGCCGCCCGTGCAGGCGAAGCCACAGCGGGAGCTCCGCGAGCGCTTCCCCGCTTCTTTCCAGCACACTACAAGGGTCTATGGCCGCGAGGCCGCCCCCTTCGCCGCCGAGCCATCCGCCCTCCAGAACGGCGGGACGCGCCTCGGCAGGCGCGCGAAGGATTTCCAAGTCTTGGCAAGGCACTGTCTCAATATACCATTTAGGGACGAACCGGGACCGCGTCGCGACGCGGGGCGGACAGCCTTTGCATCGTGGGGGGGAAGGATCTTTCTCAGACAAACAACCCGTGGATGCGCCGGCGAACCGTTGGTGGGTCGCTTTGGGTTCCTACCACGACACGCGAACCGTCACCGGCTGGTGAAGCCGGATGCGAAAGCGCGTATCCGGCGGAACGTGGACTTCATTGCCGCGGGGAAAGAGGAAAGTGTAGCTGACGACGGCGGCACCGCCGACAGGCAGCGCGGCCCCCAGCGCCGCCGCGCTGGCCAGTTGCGTCCCGGCGAGGGCGAATGTCCCGAGGCCCAAGAAGCCACCCGCCAAATGTTTCCAGGAAATTCCCCGCGAGCCTTTCAGATAGCCCTCGGGATCGAGCTCGACCGTCTTCGGCAACGGGCTGTCCAGGGCGCTCAAGCCGGCGGCGCACGCCTCCTCTTGGCCATCCGGAAACGTGATGCTGTCGAATTTCAGCATCATCTCGGCCGGGCGTCGCATACGGCCGGCGGGTCGGATACGCGTGATTCGCCCTTCGATGACGCTGCCGGTAGGAAACGCCACGCGACCGTTCACGTACACCGGCTGGAGGAGCTCCGCCGTCACGGGATCGCCGACGTGGCTGACTCGCGAGTGGATTCCAGAAAGTAGTTGGACAGCGGCTTCCGTCTGGGCCGGCACGGTCAGGACCGCGCTTTGGCCAGATTGTCCCGCGCCCGGCGAGGAGAAAATGGAGGCAGAGTCGCCAACTGGCTCTCGGGGAGGCCCTCCGAGCAGCGCCCCTGGTCCAATCAGGAGGATCCCAGCAGCGATCAACACCACTTTCCGCATGGTTTCGACCTCACGATGAGATTGCAGCTTCCTGACCACCCGAACGCATGCGCACGCCCGGCCCTCTGCACGCCCGGCATACGCCAACTCCGGGGCACGAAAACCGTCCCCAGACAAGGCAAAGGGAGACCCATATTGTCCTGCGGCATTAGACGAAAATCAACCTCAGAAGGTAACTCTGGGAACCGAGGTCGCCGCGGGAACCGCTCGGCGCAAAGAAATGGCCCAATTCGCCGAGAGGCGAATCAGGCCAGGATTAGGTTGAAGCCGAATGAAGATTACCCGACCTTGGTGACTTTGTCGGCTTGAGGTCCCTTTTGGCCTTGGACGACCTCAAACTCGACTGTGTCGCCCTCCTGCAGGGTCTTGAAGCCTTCACCTTGAATGGCCGAGTAATGCACGAAGACATCTGCCCCGCCATCCTGGCCGATGAAGCCGTAACCCTTGGCATTATTAAACCACTTGACCTTCCCTTGAAGTCGTGCCACTTGCGTTCCTCCTTAAGCTGCCTCGGAGCTGCCGCTGTCTCAGTAGACTGGAAATCAAAAAGCCGAGAATCCTCTCGGACCCTCGGCATCCTCTCAACCAGCGCGTGATCCCGTACCGAACACCGTGCAAACTCCCGGCAGAATAATTAACGGACTGCACGGGACTTGTCAAGAGAATACTAAGGTTTTTCGCAGCTTAGAGGAATTTGATATTTCTCAAATTAGTCTGACTTCCCTTAGCAGCAGCCAGGAGAGTCCTACGAGCGTCTTCCCATCTTGGATCCGCCGCTTGCGAAGCATCGTGGTGACTTGCTCAAGGGTGAAGGTCCCCACGCGGATGCGCTCATCGGATTCGGGCCGCGCTTTATCGGGCAGCAAGTCCGAGGCTTCGACCAGGTACATGCGCTCGCTCAGGATGCCAGGGCTCGGATAGAAGCTAAAGATGGGCTTGATCCGGCGCGCGCGAAAGCCCGTCTCCTCGAGCAGTTCGCGACGAGCGGCAGGGCGGAGGCGTTCGCCGCGCTCGATTCCTCCCGCGACCAGTTCCCAAAGCGGGCGTCCAGCGGCGTAGCGAAATTGTCGCACTAAGAGAACGCGCCCATCGTGCAGCCGAGGCAATACGACCACGGAGCCGGCGTGCCAGACGACCTCGCGGGTTGCCTCAACACCTCCGGGCTCGACGACGCGGTCGACATTAAGTCGTACCACGCGCCCTTTGTATACAGACTTGCTGGCGAGAACGCGAACCCGCGAACCCATGGAGAACAGCCCCGGGGATTGTGTGACGGTTGCCCTCTGTAGCGCCGGGCGGAAGTTGTCCCGATGCGGTCGGGAGCCCGGCACTCCCGCTTTTGACACCTGACGGCCCTAAAGGCGGCGCTTCAGCAGAAATGAGTCTTCACCCAGGAAGCTTGTGGCGCCGCCGTCGAGCTGAAAGCCTTGGTCAATTAGTGAAATCGTATTGCTCGATCTGGGCCTTCGATTCCTTGAAATTCTCCGTCGCCTTCAGCTTGTCCCGGTATTGACTGACCTTGTCCTTCAGCTTCGCGTAGCGATCCTGCTTGGCCTTGCAGGCTTCGATCTGATCCTTGGGCGTGGCAGGGTTCTGCGACGCCTTGTCAAAGCAGGCAGCGGCGCCGTCCAGGACGGTCACAAAAAGCGTTAGCTTGGTCAGACAAGTCTTGCGATGATAGCCGCTTTGAAAAGTCTGTAGGTCCTCGCCCTTGACCGCGGTCACGAGCGCTGTCAGGTCTTTTGTGTAGTCGGCCACCATGGCCTCTTCGTCCTGGCAGGGTGGCGGCGCAGGCGGCTGCTTCTCCTTCACGGCGGCCAAGCCGACCGAAACGAAGAAGAGCACCCCCAGGATTGCGTTCCGCATGGCAACACCTCCGGCGGACTCGAGCCCTCCGCGCTCCCAGGAGGGGAAGCCTCTCGTCCCGGCAGGATACTAACACAGATTGGCGCAGCTTGCCGCGCGAAGCGGGTTCCCGGCGAGCGCCGTGCCAGCCTGACGTGGCAGGGCAAGCACAGCGCCTGGTTGGATTATGGCTATCCAAAGAAGCATATATGCATTAGGTACTTGACAAGGGAACCGTGCCCGCTAACAATTGGCCCGGTGACGCGCCAGGCGAGGGGGGGTTCTTTTCACCCCTCGATACCCTTCTAAAGTTCTTTCCCGCACAGCTGAGTCTGGGTGCCAGGGGACACCGGGACGGCGGCCGTCGGGAGTCCATAATTTGGCCTCGAAGTTCCGCCGACAGTGGGAGCCTTGGGTTCCGAGACGAGGGCGTGCTTAGAGGTCTACCAGGAGGAATCGTAAATGAAAGGTTCAACCTTCGCACGTTTCTTGCCTCTTGCGTTCTTGATTTTCCTTTTCCCGCTCCGGCTGCAGGCTCAGATTCTCTCCGGGATTTCCGACGTCGCCTTGAGTGCCACCATGACGGAGTCGTTGTCCGTGACGTTGACAGGAGCGAATTCGGTGAGTTTCACTCTGACGCCGGGAGGGGTTGCTGCCGGCAACACCGGCGTACCTATCGAAACGAGCTGGGTTTTGAAACCCAACCGTACTGCGGTCACACTGGTGGGTTATTTCGACATCCCCGCGAATGCGCTCACCAATGCCGGACCTCCGCTGACCTACCTCACGAGTTCCCTGGTGCTTGGACAAGTGACCGGCACCGGACCCGGGAGAACCACTACCTTCACTGCCTTCAACCAGACCATCACCGGAATTGGGCCTGCCGGCGGATCCCTGCAACTCTTCAGTGAACCCATTGGCGGCTCAAACAAGGTCAACACCCGCGACGACACCCTCGCCCTGGAGATTGACCTGTCCTCCGTCCCTCAGCAGGCCGCGGGGGACTACACGGGGATTTTGCATATTCGGGCGATCGCGCCCTAGGGGGTGCCGTCTTGTCGGCGTTCCGCAGGCGCTCTCGCTTGGTTGCTGCTTGCGGGCGGCTTCTGCCTCTCGCATTGCTCTGCATCTTTGTGCCTCCGGGCCGGGCGCAGACGGTGCGCCCGGTCATTGCCGAATTTCAGGAGAAAGCTCGGGCGCGATTCGAGTTGGTCAACAATTCGCTCATCCCCCTCAACGTAATTCTCGAACCGAAGAGCTTCACGTTGAACGAGGACGGGCTCCCGAGCTTCCGTCCCCTGGACAAGGAGATTCATCTGAAGTTGTCCACCATGAGCTTTCGGATTCCGCCCCGCCAAACGTACTACATCTTCTACGAAGCCACTGCGGACCGATATCCCGCCTGGTTCGTCATCTACGCGACCTTTGCGGGGCTGCCACAGCAATCCGGCTTGAACGTCCAGCTAGAGCTCCCTCACACCGTCTACCTACTCCAGAAACGGCCGCTGGAAGAACGCGACGTGCAGATTCAGGCGGCCGAGTTCATCCCCGATTCCCACCAGGTTACAGTCGAGCTTGAAAACCGCGGGGATTGCTACGGGCGAGTTGAACAGGTGGAGATCGACGGGGGCCGCGATAAGACCTCGCATCCGGGATTCCCGCTGATGCCGCACAGCCGCCGCAAAATCCAGGTGGACTGGAAAGCGTCCCAACCGCCCCAGCGGCTCCTGGTCCGCTTCAAGAAATTCCGGCTCGAGAAGGCATTGCAGGAACGGAGAAACTGACGATTCTGCAAGCTGTCGTTTCGCCTCAAGCCCGTCCAGCGCTTCCACATCCCCGGGCCATCCTTTTTTCGATTCTCTTCTCAAAGAAGAGCAACCTCTCATGGATCACTTCTCTTCGCATAAAACCAAACGGAAGGAATGGATCTTTGGGGAACGACGCGGGTGTTCAGCTTTGCCGGGGCGACCTCCATCGGATGGGGAACGCCGTTCTTCCGCGCCGCGGAAGCCGACCAAGGTGTCGGCCTGCTTTTCCTCGACCGGCCGCTCACTCCGACCCTGACCGCGTTCTCGCGCAACGTCATCTCTAATCGGCAGAGTTCCATCAACGGGCTCGACTGGCAAATCCGGCCGGGCTTGCGAGGCTCGGTTGCCGGCGGCCTAGGCGGCAATCGTGGCTATCTGGCTTCGGGCCTGACCTACGATCGTGATTGGATGACGCTGAAAGCGGCGTATGTTCGCGCCGACGACGGCTTTCGCCGCATCACCGTCACACAACCCTTGAGCTCGGAGGTGGACCGGGAAAACGTTCTGGTCACGTTCCGGCCCAAACCGTTTGTCTCCTTCACCGCCGGGCGCCAGAACTTCCTGCAACCCCTCACCCGCGATCGGCCGGCAATCCGCGGAAGCGTGAATCAATATCTCGCCAATCTGGCGGTAGCGCGCTTCAATCTGGGCGCGGCGTTCTTCGATTCCCGGACGTTGGGCGCGCGTAGCACCGGAGCTTCGTTTTCAGCCGGCCGCAACCTGTTCGACCGGGTGCAGGTCAACGCTAACTGGCTGTGGAACCGGCCCAGCCATGGGCGCGCCCTGACGAGCCTGCTCGCGACCTTCCGGGAGGTCATCTCGCCGCGCCGACAAACTGGCTCCTGGGCAGAAACCTTTTCCCGTAATCCGTCTTTTTCGCAATCTCATCTCTCTTTGCAGTCGCCTTTTTCGCATACTCGCTCATCGCATATTCAGCGTAGATTCTG
>JAIQGH010000110.1 GCA_020072655.1 Terriglobia bacterium
GGGGGGATCAGCCGCGTGTACATCACCGCGCGCGTAGCCCAGGCGTTGCGGTTGTTGATGGGATTGCCGTGCCCGTCGAGCTGGAGGGAGCGGTAGAAGTGCGCGCCAGGCTCGACAGGGCCGTGGCCGCGATCCTCCACCTTGCCGCTCCAGAAGATGACCCGGCCTTGGCTGTCGCACGCCTGAAGCTCCAGCCAGCAGTCGAAGGCATCGACCGTGCCGGCGGGGAAGAAGTGGCCGACGCGCCTCGTGCGCACGACCACCTCTACGCGCACGGTGTCGCCGCGGCGAACCTGCGCCTTGACCCGGCCGAGCGGCGCCATGAGCTTGACGGGAGCCAAACCTCGGACGCCCGCGCCCGCGAGCCCCGATGCCGACTCTTCCCCGACGGCGAAGGTGCTGGCCAACTGCGGCCCTTCGGTGCCCTCTGCAGCGGGTCCGACGCCTGCGGGAGCCTCAGACGGCTCCTCCGCCAGCGCGAAGATATCCACCGTCACCGCGCCCTTAAGGAATTTCTCCACTTCCTGGATCTGCTCCCGATCTCCGTAAGCCGTGGGGACAGCCGTGTTTGCCGCCGCAAAGCGGTGCGAGTGGACAAAACCGTTGATATTGGCGAAGTCGTTTGAAGGCACCAGGGGCATGTGGCAATCGGCGCACTGCTGGGGCTTGGGCGGATAGTAGAACGAGCGTGCCCCCTGGCCGGAGATACCGCTCGCCTGCCAGTTGTCGTAGTCGTTGAAGCCGCGAATCCAACGGTAATTGTTCACCGGCACATCCAGGTGGACCTTGTGGCAAACCGAGCAGAACTCGGGGAGCATGTTCGGGTCACGATGGAACGGCTTCAGAAAAGCGTTGCGGTGCGGCTTGGGATTGAGTTTGACGGCGTAGTTGTGCACGGCGAGGAGAATAGGATTCTTGCTGGAAGCCAGCGAGTCGAGCGGCGGATAGTCCATAACAAACCCACCCTGGCCCATGGTGTCTTTCACGTGCACGATCGAGTGACAGGACATGCAGCCCAGACCGTTCTGCGCCTCGCGCGTGTGGACGATTTCGCGGATCGGGCGCTTTTGCATCTTGTTGGCGAAAGCGATGGCATGGTCGTGGCAGCCCGCGCACCACATCGAAGACTTGACGCCGATAGTGTCCTGCATGTATTCGATCGCTTTGCGATACCACTGGTTGTTGAAGGACGCCATGTGGTGCATCGAGCTATTCCATTGATTGTAGATGTCCGCGTGGCACGCCTTGCAGGACTCGGAATCCATAAAGAATTGCGACATGATGGGCTTGCCATCCGTGGTAGAAGCCGAACTCGGGAACATCAGGCCATTCGGCCCTTCCCCTTCTCCATTCATGCTCAGCGGGGCGGTCGCCGGATTGCGCACGAGGAATTGAAGGTTGGGCCGCAGCTTGTGGTAGCCACCCACAGCCCCGTAGAACGCCAGCGCGGCCACCATCACGCCTAAGCTCCAGCGCCACGCACGGCGATCGAAACTCGAAACTGGAAACTCGAGAGTCGTCGATTTTCCATTTTCGAATTTCGAATTTCCTGCCGCGATGCGCGATTGCCAGCCGGCGACCAGAAAACCCAGTCCCGCGATGGCCAGCGAAACGTGCGCGTACAGCGCCCAACTGTGCGGCCTTGTCATGCCGACGATGGCGAGGAAAACCCCAAAACCGGCCGACACCGCGAAGAGAGCGACCGTGGCTCGTCCGACAAGGCCCTTGAACGCCTTGCGATATCGCGCCAGAAAGATTCCAAAAAGAATGGCGGCGAGCACTCCCAGAAGTGGATGGAGCAGAGCGTTCGTGACGTAGAAGAGGTTGGGATCACCGAACGCCGCCAGGTAGGCACCGTTCGCCACGAGCAGCAGCGTCAAAACGAGCAAAACCCTACCGGCTCGGTCCGGACGTTGAGTCTCGGTCCCCGACATGATGGTTTTGATTCCCCTTGGTCGCCCTGCACCCGTCGCTTGGAAGGTTGTTAGCCTAACAGGTTCCTCGCTGGCCGCGCAACCCGGCGCTGAGCCAGAGAGCCCCTTTTTTCTCATTAGCAGCGAGGTTTTTTGTTATTAGGGGGCACGAAAGCGGGGGCCGGACTCATCGCAGGGAGGTTTCACCTCAGTCGTCGGTTGATTTCCTCCCCTGCAATTGGGAGAATTCGGCCGTTCCGCCGAACGCGTCGCTGATGAGCGCGTAGGTCAGCAGCGCTGGGCTTTGGCCCGGCGTCGTCCTGGATGCCGGCCTGAAGGTCGGCTCTACTGCCGCAGAACGCTGTGAAACCCAAACTCCGCACCCGATGGAATCTGACCCCTCACGCCGCGATGCGCCTGCAAGAACGCCTGCGGGAGCGTGTCGTGCTCGAAGACGACTTCGGCCCGATTCGGCACGTGGCGGGCGCGGATGTGGCCTTCGATCCCGCAACCGATATCGCCTTCGCGGGCGTGATCGTATACAAGTTCCCCGAACTGGTGGAAGTCGAGCGGCGCATGGCGCGTCGCAAGCTGCGGTTTCCCTACGTCCCCGGACTGCTCTCGTTTCGCGAAAGCCCTTTGCTCCTCGCCGCCTTCGCGCGCATACGCACCGAGCCCGACCTCATTCTCATCGACGGGCATGGCCGCGCGCACCCGCGGCTGTTCGGCATCGCCTGTCATCTGGGAGTGCTGCTCGACAAACCTACGATCGGCTGCGCCAAATCGTTGCTGGTCGGAGACCACGCCGAGCCCGGCGCCAAGGCAGGGTCCACCACGCCGCTTACTTTCCGCGGCGAGCAAGTGGGCACAGTCCTCCGCACGCGGGATGGCGTGAAACCCATATACGTCACCATTGGTCACCGGGTGTCGCTCGAGTCCGCGGTCGACCTCGTCGAGCACTGCCTCGATGGCTTTCGCATCCCCAAGCCGACGCGCGAGGCGGACCATTACGTCCGCGACCTCCGCCGCGCCTTTCAAGGGAAAGGCTGACCGCGGTCTCGGCTCGCGGCGAGCGAGGTGTGGCTTTGCCGCGTTGGCTGGTGGGCAAGATGCTATAATTACGCCGATGAAAGCCCCGGCCACGCGCAAAGTCTCGAAAGCGGGCGGACCGCTTCGCCAAAAGGCGCAGTTGATGTCCTCTTCGGAAATCGACCGCACGGTGGTCCGTCTGGCCCACGAGATCTTGGAACGCAACAATGGCGCCGAGGGGCTGGTGCTGGTCGGCGTCCGCCGCCGTGGACTTCCACTCGCCGAGCGTCTGGCGCGGAAGATCGGGGAAATCGAAAAGGTCCAGCCTCCCGTGGGCTCGATCGATATCACGCCTTACCGCGACGACCGCTCCCACTCAGCCGAGGAAGTTCGCGTGGAGCAGACCTCGATTCCCTTCAGCGTGGAGGACCAGACCGTGGTCCTGGTGGACGACGTTCTCTTCACGGGCCGGTCCACCCGGGCGGCGCTCGACGCGCTGATCGACCGCGGGCGGCCCCGGCGCGTCGAACTCTGCGTGCTCATTGACCGCGGCCACCGCGAGCTGCCTATCCAAGCCGGTTACGTCGGGCGCACGGTTCAGACTTCTGCCACCGACATCGTGGAGGTCCTGCTCCACGAAGTCGACAACCAAGACCGCGTTTTACTCAGTGAGAGGGCCTAGCGCCGTTCCAACTTATTCGGTCCAACCGCCAAGGTGGGGACCTTTACAGACTGGATGTGACCGCTGGCGTCGGGATTGGGGCGAGATTGTTGGAACGGCACTAACGAAAAAGAACTCGAGATTCAGGGATCTGCCTCCAGGAGAAGGAACCATGACCAAAAAACATTGGAAAATCATCATTGCTGGCATCGTTTTTGTCGTCGTCATTCTCCCTTCCGGGCTTTGGGCGGGCGCTTCGGACACCGCCAAGCGGTCGCTGGAGCAATTGCTGCTGGGTAAGGACTTGAAATCCCTGACCCAACTGCCTGCCACGAAAGAGGGCTTGAACATCTTCTACACCCCGCCGGCGGGCAAAGATTGGGATCAGCGCGGGATCAACTTGCACGACCTGACGAAGTGGCTGAAGGACCGGGGCGTCGGCGTGGAATCCAACCAGGTCGTAACGATCACCAACGTGAACATCCACGGAGACATGATTGAAGTCCACCTGGGCGGCGGCGGCATGGGCCGCCGGGGGAGCAAGCACGCTCAGGAAGAGGCTCCGGTGCTTGAGCGTGCCGGCGGCTCGCGCATCAACTTCCGTTATAAGCGGGATATCACCGACGCTGACCTCCAGCCCAACGCATTCCTTGACTTCATGGGAAGGGTCCTGGACGTGGGCGCCCTTCGCGAAGAGGCGGCCCGCAGAGATCTGCCGCCGGAGATTCGGCATGCCGTCGAAAGCAAGAACGTCGTGGAAGGGATGACCTACCAGATGGTGCTGCTGAGCTGGGGCGAGCCGGAGCAGAAGAAAATCAGCGAAAGCGGTGAGGGCAAGCTCTCCGAAACCTGGTTCTACATGAAGGATGGCCGTCGCTGGGTCGTTGACTTCCTCAACGGCAAGGTCGCCAAAATCCAGCAGTTCTGAGCAGGGGTGGAACGACCTACTTGCCGCCACGAGGCGGCGAGTCTCCTTATGGACTTTCCCGTCGCCCCGGAGGATGTGAAGCTCGTTCACGGCCACGCCGGGCGTGGCTTACAGGTGGTCTGCGCCTGCGGTTGCGTGAACTTGAACTATCCGGAAAGCGTTGTGCCCATCTGGCGCTGCCGCAACTGCGGACGCATCCTCAGTCAGGATTTCCCACGCCTGGTCGAGAAGGCTCTCGCCCTGCAGCGAGAAGAGGCGGCGCCAGCGGTCGGCCACTGATCGCTTGGCCGCCGCGGTTTGCTCGCTGCCGTGACCCGCGTCGCGGAAGGTCACGCGAGGGTGAACCCCTCGTTTACTTGATGTGGCAACTCGCCAGGCCACGTTTCTCGAGATACTGCTGGTGGTACTCCTCGGCGCGCCAGAAGCCCGTTGCAGGAACGATTTCTGTGACGACCGGGTGCTTGAAGGCGCCTGAACGCTCAAGTGCCTGCTTGGAGGCTTGCGCTGCCGCCCGCTGCTCCGGCGAGTGATAGAAGATAACGGATCGATACTGCGTGCCGACGTCCGGGCCCTGACGATTTAGCTGCGTCGGATCGTGACACGTCCAAAAGACTTTCAGGAGATCATTGTAGGAAACCTTCTCGGGGTCGAAAGTAACTTCGACAACTTCCGCGTGCCCCGTCTTGTCCGTGCAGACATTTTCATAGGTCGGGTTCTTCAGGTTCCCGCCCATGTAACCCACTTGGGTCGAAACCACGCCCGGGATCTGGCGAAACGCCACTTCCACCCCCCAGAAACACCCGCCCCCGAAGGCAGTTTTCTCGGTCATATGTTCTCCCTTCGTACTTTTGCGAACGCCCTGATGGAACCTGCGAAAGATTGCGTCAACCCCCGACGCCCCAACCGCTAAACATTGTGGCCTGCCCCGGCGGGGAATTCAACCCCGCACTCAAGACGGCAGCGCAGTCTTTTTCAGCAGCGCGATCTGGCCGGCGTGATAGAGGGTGTGTTGGATGGCGCCGTGGAGCATGAAATAGGCCGTATATCCTGGGCCCGGAATAGGCTCAGGGAGTTGGCGGTCGGTCAGGCGCAAGAGGGCCTTTTGCAGTTCCGCGTGCGCACGGTCTAGCGCGGCCAGCGCCTGCTTCCAGGCGGCTTCGCTCGTGTCGCCAACCGCGGGCCAATCCTGCTGCGGCGCGAGTTCACCGATGACCTCACCCGACAGCCGACGACGCACGACGGACTCCCAAACGCTGATGTGCAGGACAATTTCCCAGATAGTGTGCGCGGTGGCAATCGGTCGTCGCGCCGCCGCCTCCGCGTTCACGTCCTTGAGAATCTCATTCAGCGCCGGGCCATGCCAGGCCTGGCCCTCGTGCGCCCGCCGCAACTGGTCCGCGATTCGCTCGATTTCGGTCATGGGTGCCTCCAGGAAGATTGGATTATACTTCCTTCGCCATGGCAACACCTGCGCGTTTTCCGGTCGGGAAACTGCCGCCCAGAGTTCTGGAATCGCTGCTCGCGATGTGCTCGATCCCCAAAGGCTCGCGGGTGGTTTTGGGCCCCCGCTTTGGCGAAGACGCGGCGGTGATCGAGACGAGAGGGAAATTCCTCGTTGCCAAGACCGATCCGATCACCTTCACAGCGGAGCGCATCGGCTGGTACGCCGTCAACATCAACGCCAACGACATCGCCACGCTGGGCGCGCGCCCGCGCTGGTTCCTGGCAACCTTGCTGCTCCCCGAGCGCGGCGCGACTCGCCCGCTCGCCAAGAGCATTTTCGCGGACATCCTTCAGGCTTGCCGCTCGCTCGGGATCACGCTTTGCGGAGGGCACACGGAAATCACTAGCGGGCTCGACCGGCCCATCGTCGTGGGCCTGATGCTCGGTGAAGTCGCAAAATCCAGGCTGGTGCGGAAAGAATCGCAAAGCCCCGGTGATCTGGTGCTCATCACCAAGGGGGTTGCCGTCGAAGGCACAGCAATTCTAGCGCGAGAGAAGGCTCCGCAGCTCGAGGCAAAGCTGGGCAAGCGGTTCGTTCAACGTGCCCGCCAGCTTCTCTTCCACCCCGGGATCAGCGTGGTGCGCGAGGCGCTGCTGGCGGCACGGCACGGAGAAATCCGGGCCATGCACGACCCAACCGAAGGTGGGCTGCTTTCGGGCCTGTATGAACTCGCCCACGCTGGCGCTGTCGGGCTGCGCGTGTGGCTGGACAAGGTTCCGGTCCTCCCCGAGACGCAGGCCTTCGCCCGCGTCCTGGGATTTGACCCGTTTGCGCTGATTGCCTCCGGCGCGTTGCTCCTCGTCGCCAGTGGGCGAACGGCAGGGAATGTTCTTGCGGCGCTGAAGCGCGCCGGGATCGCGGGTGCGATCATCGGCGAGGTACGTCGCGCCTCCGAGGGGATTCGTGTGCTCGAACCGGGCGGAAGTCGCTTCCAGTCGCTTGCCCTCCCCGCACGGGATGAGATCGCGCGGCTGCTCTCTGCCGCGTGAAGCGGCTGCAGACGATTCTTCGCCTCGTCGTAAGGAATGAACGGAACGGGTGACGCTGTTTCTTGCCCTGGGAACTCCGCGTGGCATCGCAGGGCGGCTCGTTGCATCTTCCGCTCACTGAGAATTGGATTAAAACTGTTCTTGTGGTATAGTGCCCCCCTCGTGCGGGACAATCCACGTAGGGTTAGTCGGCCTCTTCGCCAAGCTACATCGGACAAGAGAACGGGGAAGACTTCGGAAAAAGGTCACGCGCATCAGAACTGACCGCCGTTGACTCGAAAGGAAGCTTTCCCCTTGGGGCGGAGGAGGGACCCTTCCCGCAAAACGCAATTCTTCATTGCCAGATTGACGCCATGAATGCCTGGCACGAAGTCCTGAATTTCCTCAAGAGCAAGATCAACACGCAAACCTACCAGACTTGGTTGCGTCCGACACGTTACAGTCACGTGACGGGCGAGACGCTCGTGGTCCACGTCCCTAACCCTGAATTCCAGGAATGGATTCAAGAGCATTACGGTCCGCTAATCCAGGAGGCTCTCGACCGGCTGAAGCTCGGAGTGCGTCAAGTCTCCTACGTGCTCGAGGAAAGCGCCGCCCGGAAAACATCCGAGGGCAACCCGGCGAAGCCTGTGCAGGGAAAGCTGGATTTCAATTCCATTGAGAACCAACTCAACCCGCGCTACACGTTCGATACTTTTGTGGTGGGATCCTGCAATCAGTTCGCCCACGCTGCCGCGCGCGCCGTGGCCGAGGCACCGTCAAAATCTTACAATCCCCTGTTCCTTTACGGGGGTGTCGGCCTGGGAAAGACGCACTTGATGCAGGCTGTCGGACACATGATTAAGAAAAACTGGGCCGACGTGCGGCTGGCCTACGTTTCCTCGGAGCACTTCACTAACGATGTGATCAACTCGCTGCGCTATGACCGCATGATTTCCTTTCGCGACAAATATCGCAACGTGGACGTGCTGCTCATGGACGACATCGAGTTCATCGCCGGCAAGGAGCGCACCCAGGAAGAGTTCTTCCACACCTTTAACTCGCTTTACGAGGCGCAGAAGCAGGTCGTGATATCGAGTGATTGCCCGCCGAAGGAGATTCTAGGGCTCGAGGAGCGGCTGCGCTCTCGCTTTGCCTGGGGCTTGACGGCCGACCTGCAAATGCCCGATCTCGAGACGCGGATGGCCATCCTGGCCAAGAAAGCGGAGGCCCAAGGTATCCACCTGCCGGACAACGTGGCGACGTTCGTCGCCTCCAGGATCAAGTCAAGTATCCGCGATCTGGAAGGTGCCTTGACGCGGCTCATCGCTTACTCCTCCCTGACGGGCGAGGAGATTTCGCTCCCCATGGCCCAGCAACACCTGAAGAACCTAGTGGACATGGACGAGCGGCACGTTTCGATCGAGAACATCCAGAGGGTTGTCTGCCAGGAGTTCGGTTTGAGCTTGTCGCAGTTGAAGGCAAAGAACAACAGCCGGTCCGTGGCGTACCCGCGACAAATCGCTATGTACCTTGCCAAGGAGTTGACGCCAGCGTCGCTGCCCCAGATCGGCAGAGAGTTCGGAGGCAAGCATCACACAACGGTTCTGCACTCGGTCAAGAAAGTCGCCGAGATGCGCAGGGTAGACCGGGATTTAAACAGGCTTATCAACAAGCTAAGTGATACGCTCAGCTAGGGTTTGCGCGGTTTTCGATGTGCCTAACTTGTGCGCGCGCTGTGGATTCCAGAGCTCTGGGAAGCCTTTGGCACAAAATCACAAGTGGGGCTCGGTGTTTCACAGGCGCCTGCGCTCTAACTAGTTTTAATTGCTTTAGATTGCACATTTTCCACAAATCAACAGGCTCTACTGCTAAAATACAATTTACAGGACCTTACCTCTATGGAATTCTCCACTAACAAGTCCGAACTTCTGCGAGAACTTAACCTGACACAGGGCGTTGTGGAAAAGAAGACGACCATTCCTATCCTCTCTAACCTCCTTCTAGAATTTGAGGGGTCGGCGCTCAGGATCAGTGCCACGGATCTCGAGCTTGGGCTCCGCTGCAACTGTCCTGCGAAGGTGAAGGCGGAAGGCGCGGGGACGGTCCCGGCGAAACGTCTCCTGGAGATTGTGCGGTCTCTGCCGGAGGCGGAGGTTCGCTTCAAGGTTCTGGAAAACCACTGGGTGCAGGTGAATTGCGAGAGGGCGTCATTTAAGCTGGTGGGAATGGCACGGGATAATTTCCCGGTGTTGCCGGCAATTCCCAAAGCGGTTGCTGCACTTCCCGCTGGTGTTCTCTCTGCTCTGATTCAGAAGACGATATTTGCCATCTCTAGTGAGGAGTCCCGTTACACCTTGAACGGGGCTTTGCTCCTCCTCAAGCCAGAAAGCATTGCAATGGTCGCTACAGATGGCCATCGACTGGCGCTTGTTGAGCATGAGGCGAAGGTCGCGGGGATTTCCAACGAACTGCGTGCCCTGATCCCGAAAAAGGCGATGGGGGAACTACAGCGCCTGCTGGCGGAAACTCCTGAAGATGCAAAGCTAGACTTTTCCAAGGACGAAAGCCATCTTTTCTTTTCGCTTGCTGAGCGTGTGCTCATCTCGCGGATGCTCAGCGGGCAATTTCCGAACTACGAGGCTGTTTTGCCACGTGAAAACAACCGGGTCGTGGAACTTGACAAAGACTCGGTGACGGCGGCGATCCGGCGCGTGGCGCTGCTGGCAGATGAACGCTCGCGGGCCATCCGCATCCAGGTGGAGAAGGACCGCTTCGACGTGTTTTCTTCGAGCGGCGAATACGGCGAAGCCCATGAGACCCTGGACGCTCAGTATGCGGGCGACCCATTGCAGATCGGCTTTAACTATCAGTACCTGCTCGACTTCCTCAGCGTTGTTGGGGACGGAGGCAAAGTTCGTTTCGAACTCAAGGATGAACAAAGTGCTGGGCAACTCCGTCCGAGCGGCGAGGAAACATACCGCTACCGCTACGTCATCATGCCCATGCGCATTTGAGGGCGTTTCTTGTGTGCGCGACTTTGGAAAGGGCGCGACGCGACTGACAGGATTTGGGGCATTGAGGAGATTTGGGACCGGCCCCGATGAACTTTATCGGGGTCGGTCTTTTCGTGTAGGGGGGTGTCACGTGGGGCGCCCTTTAGGCCGGCACAGGTTCGCATTGCCCATTGCCAGCCTCCCCGCCCTTGGGCGGGGGCAGGTTCCAACCGGCGATGCGGCAACCTGAGCCCCTAGCCCACGGAGGATGATCAGCGCGTGGCGAAAGAGAAAGTTCCGAATTCGAACGACGAAGCCTACGACGCAGAGAGCATCAAGGTTCTCGGTGACCTTGAGGCGGTCCGCAAGCGGCCGGCCATGTACATCGGCTCGACCGGGCAGATGGGTCTGCACCATTTGGTCTGGGAAGTTGTGGACAACTCTGTCGACGAAGCGCTGGCGGGATACTGCGACCGCGTCGACGTCACCGTTCACACGGACAATTCGGTGACGGTCGTCGACAATGGCCGCGGCATTCCAGTTGACATGCACAAGGAGGAGGGCCGGTCGGCGGCGGAGGTCGTCATGACGGTGTTGCACGCCGGCGGCAAGTTCGATACCAGGAGCTACAAAGTCTCCGGCGGGCTCCACGGCGTGGGCGTCTCCGTGGTCAACGCACTTTCGGAATGGCTCGATCTCGAAATTTGGCGCGACGGCTACACCTGGTAGCAGTCCTACGAGCGCGGCAACCCGCTCGAAGCCTTGAAAAAGCGGGGGAAAACCGAACGCCGCGGCACCAAGGTGACCTTCCTCCCGGATGCCAAGATTTTCGACACGATTGAGTTTAATTTCGACACACTCGCTCAGCGGCTCCGCGAACTCTCCTTCCTCAACAAGGGCCTGACGATTCGCCTGAAGGATGAGCGCTCGAGCAAGCAGACGGAGTTTCATTACACGGGCGGCATCGCGGAGTTCATCAAGCACCTCAACAAGAACAAAGACGTGCTTCACGCGCAGCCGATCTATGCCGAGGCGGACCGCGACGACGTCCACATGGAATTCGCGCTCCAATACAATGATGCCTACGCCGAGACGGTCTTCTCTTTCGCCAACAACATCAACACCGTGGACGGCGGGACGCACCTTTCCGGTTTTCGGTCGGCGCTGACGCGGGCCATCAACCAATTCGGCCAGAACGAGGGGCTCTTCAAAGACGTCAAAGAGAATCTCCAGGGCGAGGACGTGCGCGAGGGTTTGGTCGCGGTCATCAGCGTCAAGCTCCCGCAGCCACAGTTTGAAGGGCAGACGAAAGGCAAGCTGAACAGCGACATCCAGAGCGTGGTGGCGAGCTTCGTTTACGAGAAGTTGATGGAGGCCTTCGAGAAAAATCCCACCGTGGGCCGCAAGAT
>JAIQGH010000207.1 GCA_020072655.1 Terriglobia bacterium
GCACGCGCACCTCGTATCTGAAAACAAACCAACTCGCCAGCAAGCCCAGGATCACCAGGGCGGCGAGGGCAATCGCCGAATAGACCATGCCGTGCAGGCTGACATCCCGCGTCTCGTAGCGGCGTTCGCCGTTCCCGGCCTGTGGTTTCCGCTCATCCATGGTGCCCCGCTCCCCGTGCCATGCGCGGATCGTGCAGCGGCACGAGCGCTGCCCGCTTCAACTGCGCGATGAATCTCCAGAACCACACCCCGCCCATACCGATGACCGCCGTCCAGTCCAGCCAGTGGAACCGAGGTCCCGCCCGGTCATAAGCCGGCGCCAGAAGCCAGAACATATCAAGGAGGCTCATCACGACGAGCCCCGCCGCCACCGCCGAGAGCAGCCGGATGCGGCGCTTCACAAAGCGGCTCAGCAAGAGCAGAAACGGCACGGCAAAGTGGAACACGATGAGCAGCACCGCGATCCAGGCCCATCCCCCCGTGGCGCGGGCCGTGTACCAGGTGATCTCGTCGGGGAGGTTCCCGGACCAGATGAGGAGAAATTGAGAGAAGGAAAGATAAGCCCACAGCATCGTGAAGGTCAGGAGCAAGTTCCCCAAGTCGTTCAGGGCGGGCGGGGTGACCATCTCTCGCAAAGGTTCAGTCTTGGAAAGCAACAGCGTGATGACGATGACCAAGGACATCGCCGACAAGGCTTGCGTCACCATGAAAATCATCCCGTAGATGGTTGAGAACCAGCTCGGTTCGAGCGACATGACCCAGTCAACGGAAGCAAAGGTTACGGTGAGCCCGTAAATCACCAGCCCCGGCCCGCTCAGGTTCTGGAGGCGGCGCGTCAAGGCGGGGTTCGCCGTGCGATCCTGCTCGAGCGACCACTTGTTGAGGAAGTGCGCGAGCAGCATCCAGGCCGCAAAATAGACAATTGTCCTGCCGATGAAGAATGGAACATTCAGGTAGAGCGCCTTGTCTTCGATGGCCGTCTCCGCGTGAGCCCGAACCGGGTCTGCCCACGCGTAGAGGAAGCGCAACCCGAGGAGGAACGGCACGGTGAAGGCTGCCATCACCAGGAGGGTCCGCGTTCCGGATTCGAGCAGGCGCCGGATCACAAATCCCCAGCGGCCGCCCACCAGGTGATGGAGCATCAGCACGGCTGCACAGCCCAGCGCCACGCCCAGCCAGAAAACGTAGCCGCGCAAATAAGACCGGAAGAACTGCACCGGGCTGTGAAGTCCGCCGCCCACCGAGATGACGAGCGCGAGCAGGCCCACGATCAGCGCCGGCTTCTCCAGGCGCGAAACATCGGTTTGAAGTGCGTCGCTTCCGTTCATTTTGAATCCGTCAGCAGTTTCGCCCGCTCCTCCGGCGGAACTTCGTCGATGGTCGCGTGCTGGCTCATCTGCAGCGCGCGGATATAAGCCGCGATGGCCCAGCGGTCGCGAGGAGGAACGCGCGCCGCGTAGCTGAACATGGCTCCATAGCCGTTGGTGATGACGTCCACGAAGTGGCCCACGGGCGCCTGGCGCAGCCGGTCGATGTGATAAGACGGAGGCGCTGGGAAGCCACGCCGCACAATCATCCCGTGTCCGCTGCCCGTGTAATCGTGGCAAGGAGTGCAATAGATGTTGAAGCGCTCGCGGCCGCGCTCGAGCACTTGGCGGGTGATGGGGAACAGGAAAGTATCCACGGGCACGCCGTTCACTTTCCCCGTGTAGAATCCCTCGTCGATGCGCAGGTGGCCGCGCGCCACAGTATCCGGGACTTCCGGCCGCACCGAACGGCCGTCGTCGAAGAACGTGCTCGGGGCGAGCGGGTCGTAGCGCGGCTGCACCTGCATGTCAGACCGGCAGCCCGTGGCCGCTAAGACCCCTGCCGCGAGCAGCAGCCAGACCGCCAGGGATGCCCCGAATTGCCCGCGCTCTTTAGACTTCAACTTCCGAAACCTCCCGCGCTTTCAGTCCCGTCATGAACTGACGCGTTTTTTCGAGGTCAAACCTCGGGTCCCGCGCCTTAATGCACAGAAAGAACCGGTTGCGGCTGGCCAGCTCGAACCGCGGCGCGTTGAACACCGGATGGTACGGCGTCGGCAAGCCATTCATTGCCAGCATCCCGAACACAGCGAAGAGGGCGGCGCCGAGAATCGTCAGCTCGAAAGTGACAGGAATAAACGCCGGCCAACTGTCGAGCGGTTTGCCGCCGATATTCAGCGGGTAGTCCATGACGTTGGGGTAATACTGGAGCAGGAATCCGCCAATGCATCCGCAGAGTCCCCCGATCAAAACCACGAGCGGCAATCTCGTGCTCACAAATCCCACCGCCTCCGCCAAGCCCTCCACAGGCAGCGGCGTAAAAGCGTCCATGCGCCGGTATCCCTCCGCGTGCGCGCGATGGGCCGCCGCTAGAAGATCGTCGGGGTTATCGAATTCGGCGATCAACCCGTAAAGTGGCCGCTTTTTCGTGCTCAGCTTCATCACTTCGTGCGTTCTCCCACCAGCCCCCGCATTTCGAAGATCGAAATCATGGGGAGGAAACGAATGAACAAATAGAACAAGGTCAAGAACAAGCCAATTGATCCCGCAAAGGTCGCGATGTCCCAGCGCGTCGGGTAGTACATCCCCCAACTGGAGGGCAGGAAATCGCGGTGCAAACTCGTCACCACGATGACGAAGCGTTCGAGCCACATCCCG
>JAIQGH010000111.1 GCA_020072655.1 Terriglobia bacterium
TCGCGCGTGTCGCGTCCGATGAGGATCTTCGGCGCGAGCCTTTCTTCGCGGAGGAGGCCGACAAGGGCGGCGGCCAGGGCGTGAATCGAGGGATAATCGAGAGGATATTGTCCCGCGACCGCGCGTATCCCGTCCGTCCCGAACAATTTCTTCATCACGTAACCTTAGGTTTCCGAAAATTAGAATTCATTATATCCGAGCCCTTTACTTTTGAACCAGGACGACCGTGACCTTGGCTTTGGTCTGGGCCGTCGTGAACCGCAGGGCCGGATTGGGCAGAATGAGGTCGGCCTCGAATTCCGCAGTTTGGGCCAGGTCGGTGATGTCGATGGGACTCGTCCGGACCCTGTCTTTTGGTTTGATCTTCGATTCAGGCCCGCGGACGAAGACCTTGGAGGGGATGAGCTCGATCTTGTCGATCTTGAGCCCGTCCTTAACCTTCCCGATCGTGACCGGCGAAACTTCCATCAGGACCTCTTTGCTGCGATCGAGCTTCAAACGGACCTTGTTCGGCATGACCAGGACGACCTTGGCGTCGGGTGGCGCGATGATCATGTCCGGGTTCAGCGGATAATCCTCCTGGCTGATGGTTGCCTTCTCAAGATTCAAGACGGCCTGGATACTGGCCGAGGTGATCTGGTTCAAAAGGCGGTTGGGAGCGCGGATCGTGACGTCGATCACGGTCAGGGGTTTTTCGACGATCTCGAAATCGGGCGGCAGGTTGCGCGTTTCGAGGGGCACGACGAGCGTCTTTTCGGAGAAGATCTTCTCTTCGGGGATGAGCGTCAGCCAGAGGAGAAAGGCGAGGACCAAGGACAGAAGCTTCAGGGCCCAGTTCCGAACAATGAGGTTCTTGATGAATGTAATCATTGCCGTAAATAGTCCAGCAAGCGTTCCTTGAGCTCGTCTTTGTCCTGGATTCCTTGAAGCACGCCTTTGGCGGCCAGGGAGATCCGGCCGGATTCCTCGGAGATGACGATGACCGCAGCATCTGTTTCCTGGGAAAGGCCGATGGCGGCGAGGTGCCGCGTCCGGGTCAGGAATGCCGACTGGAGATTATGCGAGGCCGGCAGGGGAAGGAGACACCCGGCGGCCGTGATATTGCTGCCGCGGATGAGCACGGCGCCGTCGTGGAGCGGGGAATGGGGGAAGAAGAGCGAGACGATCAGGTCTCTGGAAATGACGGCGTCGAGCTTCGTCCCCCGGTCGGCGTAATTCTCGAGCGAGATCTCTTTTTCGATAGCGATCAGCCCCCCTATTTTCCTCTGGGACATATAATCCACGGCCAGGAACAGCTCCTCGATCTTCTCCTGGAACGAGCGCAGGACGAGAGGCTTGCGGAAGGAGCGCGAGCCGATGCCCGTCAGGAACCTCCGGATCTCGCTCTGGAAAAGGATGATGACGGCGATGATCAAATAGGTGACGAAATTCTTGATCAGCCAGTTGGAGACGACGAGCTTTCCCCAGCGGGTGACGAGAAAGAACAGGCCGACGATGCCGATGCCGATGGCCATCTGGTAGGCTTTCGTGTCCTTGATCAGGAGGATCAGCGAATAGAGGATGAAGGCGACAAGAAGGATATCGGCGAGGTCGGCAAGCGTGAAGCGGGACAAGGCGGTCGTGATGTTAATGAGCATATCCGATCTTCTCTTCTCCCGAATTTTTGTCCGGATGTTCGTTCAGGATCGCCTCGGCGACGAGAACGGCCCGCTTGACGGCCTTGACGTCGTGGACGCGCAGGATGTGGGCTCCGTGAACGATGCTCACGACCGAGGCGGCGATCGTTCCTTCGAGCCTGTCCTCGGGCGGGGCGTTCAGGATCTTGCCGATGAACGATTTGCGAGAGACGCCGATGAGAATGGGGCGGTCGAGCCCGGAAAAAGCGTCGAGGCCGTTGAGCAGGACGAGGTTGTCCTGGTGGCGTTTTCCGAACCCGATACCGGGGTCGATGATGACGTTTTCTTTTTGGAGGCCGTAGGCCCGCGCGATCTCGATCTTTTCCGCGAGAAAGGCGCGAATCTCCCCAACCACGTCGTCGTAATAGGGCTGGACCTGCATGGTCTTCGGCATCCCTTTCATATGCATCAGGATGAAGCCAGCGCCTTTCTTAGCGGCGAGGAGGAGGATCCTGGGGTCGAGGTTGAACGAGCTGATGTCGTTGATGATGTCCGCTCCGGCGTCCAGAGCAGCTTCCGCCACCTCGAATTTCCCTTTCTTGCGATACTGCGCGCCGGTGAACGCGCCCTTCTCGTGTCCGAAAAGCTCGCTTTCGAGCAGCGTCTCGGTCAGCGCGCCGCAATGAATGGTCACGAGCGGCATGTAGCGGCGGGGGCTGAGGCTGTGGATGGCGCGCGCCACCAGTTCCTTGCCCGTGCCGCTTTCCCCCGTGATCAGCACCGTCGTCTCGGTGGGCGCCACGGTGCGGATGAGTTCCCAAACCTTTTGCATGGGCGGGCTCTGCCCCACCAGGTCCACGGTTCGGACCTCATCCAAGCTCTCACGCATCTTCAGGTTTTCCTGCTTCATGCGGTAATGCTCGAGGGCCTTGCGGATGACATGCGTGAGGTCATCAGGATCGAACGGCTTGGTAATGTAGTCGTAGGCTCCGTCCTTGAGGGCCTGGACGGCGGTCTCCACCGATGCATAGCCGGTCATGATGACGATGATGACTTCGGGGTGTACCTCGCGGATCTTGCGCTGTAGTTCCAGGCCATCCATGCCCGGCATCTTGATGTCCAGTAAGGCCAAGTCCCAGCGCTCGGTGGGGAGCTTGAGCAAAGCCTCCCGAGCTGTCCCCGCGGTCTCCGCCATGTAGCCTTCTTCCGTGAACCACTTGCCCAATGAATCGCGGACCACCGCCTCGTCGTCAACAATCAGGATGTTGGCTTTCAAATCCATGTTCTTCTCTCCAGAGCCTCTGGCGCGGGGGACTGGCGCGCTTTTCGAGCTTACGCGGAGCCCGACGCCGGGGCTTCCTCCTTCTGCCCCATGGCGACGCGGACCTCTTCAGGCAGAATCACCGTGAAGGTCGTCCCTTTCTGGGGCGTCGAAGCCACCTCAATGTTCCCTCCATGCTGCTGGATGATCCCAAAGGCGATCGCCAATCCCAGCCCCACGCCCTTGCCTTCTTCTTTGGTCGTGAAGAACGGCTCGAAAATGTGAGGTAGGACGTCTTCGGGAATGCCCGGCCCGTCGTCGCGGATGACGACGCGGCCGCTCGCGTGGGCGGCGTCAAACGTCGTGGCGACGCGCAAATTCCCGCCGTGCGGCAGGGCTTCTACGGCGTTCATCAGCAGCGCCAGCAAGGCCTGCTGCACCTGGCTCGCATCACAGTAGAGCGGCGGCAAGTCCGCCGCCAAGATCTTCTCCAGATCAATCGACTGCAGTTCCAGTTGATGGCTGACCAGCAACACACAGCGCTCCACGATGGCGTTGAGGTCATTCTTTTGAGGATTCAGCGGCGCCTGCCGCGCGAAGGTCAGCAGGTTCTTCACGATCAACCCACAACGACGGCTCTCGCCTTCAATGATCTGCAAGTAGTCCTTCGCCTCCGTCAGGCGATGGCTGCCGTTGAAGCCCTTGTCCGCCATGCGCGAAATCAGCTTGGTGTACGTGAGGATGCCGGCCAGCGGGTTGTTAATCTCGTGCGCGACAACCGCGGCAAGTTTGCCGAGCGAGACCATCTTCTCCGCCTGCACGAGGTGCCGGTAGGCGCGCTCGAGCTCGCTGGTCTTTTGCTGCACGCGCTCTTCGAGCGTCCGTGTCCATTCCAGGATTTCCTGCCGCGCCTTTTTGAGTTCCGCCGTCATGCGGTTGAAGGAGGCCGCGAGACTGCCGATCTCGTCGGCGCTGGTCACCTCGATGGAGTAGTCAAGGTCCCCTTCCGCCACATGCTGGGTGCCTTCCGTCAGGGCGCGCACGGGCTTGCGCACCATCGCCCAGATCAACACCACCGAAACCAGGCTGACCGCGAGGATGGAGAGACCCGTGAAGAGGGCGAGTTGGCGTTGGCGCGCGGCCAGGCTGCGGTCCACGGGACCCAGCGACAGGTCGGCGTCAAGCACTCCCAGCACTTGGTTGCCAGCGGCCGTGTGAGCGTGGCAGGCGGCGTTCGAACAGTCCGGCTCGTTGTAGATGGGGCTGATCAGCCCCAGGACGCGCTCGCCGTTCCGGCCCACGTAAATCCTCATCCGGTCCGGACGGTCCAGGCGGGCGAGCGGCGCACTCTGGGCGTGACAGGCATAGCAGGCCTCACCTTTCTTGTCCACAAACTGGCCGAGTTCCTGCCGGTCGGTCGAGAAGGTAATCCTTCCTTCCTTGTTGAAGATCCGAATCTTGCTGATGCCAGGCTGGTGGCCCACGGTGTTGATGATCTGGAAGACTTCTTCCCGCTCGTCGCGGAGCATCGAATAGCGGATGCTGCGACGGATGAGGTCGCTGATGCGGTCGGCGCTGGTGAAGACCATCTCCTCCAGGTACTGCCGATGCAAGCGGAGATTCACGTAGCCGAGGAAGCCAAACAGCAAGACCATGCTGCCAACCAAGCAGGCGGTCAGCTTTGTCGCCAGGCTTGTCGTCAGGCGTCGCATGGCTTTCTCAAGTCGAGACATCCTGCTGCGTCGGCCCCGGCAGGAGTCTGGGACGGCCGGAATGACGTTATGCCCCTTGCGCCTTCGCGCATCCGTTGCCTTCCTAAGCACGCCGATTGCCGATAATTTCAGCAGCAAAACGCAACATTCGGTCTTTTTGGCCGACTTTTCCAGGAATTATCCCGCTGCGACGGACAAGACTGTCAAATCGCGCATCAGCAGGCCACGAAAGCGGGCAGGGGCTTAATCCGGGCAAACTGAGGGCGGCTAAACACCAGGCATGGTGGGAAACGGGGTAAGGAGCGTTGTGGCAGGGGGTGCGGCCGGTTGCGGCGGCTGGAACCTCCTGCTTCTAAATCAATCGGGATTACCTCTCAGGCTGCGCGCGCGGCGCAACCGCTCCCTTGCTCCGAAGGATTTGTGGTCAAGACAGCAAGAGCTCACGCACCAAATCATCCCAGCGGTCCTCAGGCACTTGGCCCAGCACATCGCTCACGGCGTGCCCGCCGTCCTGCAGCCGAGCGCCGGTGCCGCCGTCGATGCGGCCTTGCAGGGTGATGACCGAGTCCTCCATCCATCGCTGTGCCAGCCGCCCATGGAGCAGGTTCTTCAGGTTGCCCTCGGCCGCCGGCGCCTGGACAGCCACTAGCCATCCTGCGCCAAACGGGTCCGTGCCGAGCACCGCCGGGTTCTGCAGGACTTCCATGTTGACATCGACGACTTCGCCTTCCATCGGCGAAAGGATCTCGTAGCGGTGGCTTCCGCGTTTAATCGCCCAACCCTTTTCGCCCTGGCGAAGCCAGCGGCCACGCGCCGGGAGCTCAAGCTGGTCGATCTTGCCGATCAGGCGCACCGCAAAATCGTCCATGCCCACGCGCACGACTTGCCGGCCCTCCTTCGCCGCCCAGCTATGTCCAGGGTGGTAAGCAAGCTGCGCGGGAAGCTTGAACCCGCCAACCGTGTCCATGGGGAACGGCAGCTCTTTGGCTTTCGGAGAGGCGCTCGCAGCTTCGACCCTTTGCGGAGCTCGCCGCTGGAAGTAGTAGTCCACCAAAACGAAAATGACGAACGTCGTGAGCACCAGGATGGCAACCATGAGTCACCTCACTCCCCGCAGGATCCTTCGACCGACCGCGGGGCACGTTAATCCGCCGAGTATTAAGGCAACTATCGTTCCACGCCCTCGTTCCGACTGCGGCCACTTGCATCAAGCAACTTATATTTAATCAACATGATGCAGGTATGCGGATGGATCTTGAGATGGTGATAATTCGCCCGGAATACCGTCAAGTGTTGTCTCATTCAACATGCCTGGCCGAAACTAACTGCTGCTGGTGACAAGATACCATGATTCGGGAAGGGTTAACGATTTGATGTAAAATGCAATACCGCATGTTGCGAAGTTAAACGTCTGGCACGCCAACTGTGCTCAATCAAGACGCTCTGGCCACCGTCACTTTGTCCGAATCCGGCCAACGGTCGGGTACGCTAGTGTCCCAAAAAGGGACAACTTTCTTCCTCCGGGCCACATCATTCCTGGGGGTCCGGGGCTCGCCCCTCGGCTTCCGCTTGGGGCCCTGAGCGAAGTCGAACGGGGGTCCCTGAGCCTGCCGAAGGGCGACTCGGGACTTGTGCCCCCGAAGCTCTCTGAACGGCTGGAACGGCTCTTCTCTCTGTGTCCTCTGCGCCTCCGCGGTGCGTTCTCCTCCGTAAACCACAGAGACGCAGAGAGCGCAGAGCCCCCAGACGGCTTGACTAGGCGCCGGAGAAATCTGGTATAAACCTTCGACTAACTTCTTCGTACAGGGGGAATGCCCAAGTGAACCGATTCCTGACTGGCGTGGCTGCAACTCTTCTGGCTTTTGGCCTGTGGGCGCCGAGCGTGAGGGCGCAAGCTCCGGCGACAAGCCTGGTCGAGCGCGTGGGCTCGACGGGCTTCGTGCAAATCGAGGCGGAAAGCTTCAATAACCTCTCGCTGCGCGAAAAGACTCTCGCTTACTGGCTGTCGATGGCGGCGATCGCCATCCATCCGATTGGGTTCGACCAGAACTCTCGTTACGACCTGCGCATCAAGCACCTGCTGGAAGCGATCCTCACGCATCCTCAGGGCACCGACCCGCAGATCCTGGCCAAGATCACCGATTACGCCAAACTCTTTTACGGCAACCGCGGCCACCACAACGCTTTCAATTCCGAGAAATTCCTGCCGGAATTCACCCCCGGGCAATTACGCGCCGCGGCCGAGCAGGCGGTGAAGAACCGCGCGCGCATTGGCGCTCGGGGGGGTCTGCTGAAAGAGCTGGAAGAATTGCACCGGGCGATCTTCGATCCTAATTTCGAGCCCATGCTCACGGCCAAGAATCCACCCGCGGGCCAGGACCCGCTGCTCTGGAGCGCCAACAATCTTTATGAGGACGTGAGCAGCGCCGACCTGAAGGGCTTCACGGAAAAGTACGCGCTCAATTCCCGGCTGGTGAAGCGCAACGGCCGGCTGATCGAAGAGGTCTATCGCGCCGGCACGGCGGACCACAAAATCCCGCCGGGGCGTTACGCCGCCGAGCTCGGCCGGGCCATCCGTTACCTGCGCAACGCGCTGCCCTATGCGGACCCGCCGGAAAGGAAGGCGCTCGAAGCCCTGATCCGCTATTACCAGACGGGCTCGCCCGCCGACTGGCGCAATTTCGACATCGCCTGGGTGCGCGAGGACTCGCCGGTGGACTTCACCAACGGCTTCATCGAGGTTTACAAGGACGTGCGCGGCATGAAGGGCGCGGCGCAAGCCTATGTGACCATCATCGACGAGAAGATGAACAAGGCCATGAAGGCCCTCGCCGCCAACGCCAAGTATTTCGAGCAGCGCGAACCGTGGGCCGACCAGTACAAGATCGAAAACCCGAATCCGCCGCTCGCGAACGCCGTCGAGACGGTGATCGAGACCGGCGATATGGACGTCACGACGATCGGCGAGAACTTGCCCAACGAAGCCGAGATCCACGACCACTACGGCAGTAAGAGTTTTATCTTCACCAGCTCCATCCGCGCCCTGAACCAGGCCACGGGCGAGAAGGTCGCGGAAGAGTTCGCCTATTCGCCCGCGGAGGTCGAGCGCGCGCGCCAATACCGGGAACTCGCCAACAATCTCGAAACCGCCATGCACGAGGTGCTCGGGCACGGCTCTGGCAAGATGAATCCCAAGCTGACGGGCGAGCCAGCCTCCTATATCAAGGAGTATTACTCGACGCTCGAGGAGGCCCGCGCCGACCTGGTGGCGCTGTGGAACTTCTTCGACCCCAAGCTGATTGAAATCGGCGCCCTGCCGAACCTCGAAGTGGCCAAGGCCGCCTACGACAGCGAAGCGCGCGCCGCGCTCACGCAATTGCACGAAGTTCCGACGGGCGACACAATCGAGGAGGACCACCGGCGCGGCACGCAGCTCATCGTCAACTACGTGCGCGAGAAGACCGGGGCGGTCGAGCCCGTGGAGCGCGATGGCAAGGTCTACATGGTGGTGAAGGATTACGACAAGATGCGCCAGGGCGTCGGCCTGCTGCTCGCCGAACTCATGCGCATCAAGGCGGAAGGCGATTACGAAGGCGCCAAAGCGCTCATCACCCAGTACGGCATCCACTTCAATAAGGACTGGCGCGACCAGATCGTCGCGCGCTACAAGAAGCTCGATTTGCCGTCGTTCTGGGCCGGCATCAGTCCCGACTTGATTCCCCACTACGGCGCGGGCGGCAAAATCGACGACGTCGAAATCCGCTACCCGCGCGACATCATCAAGCAGCAGCTTCGCTATATGGAGATTGTCGGCAAGTGAGCGGTTTTTGATTTTGGATTTTCGATTTTGGATTTTGGATTGGCGAGAACCCGTAGCGCAGCCCCGATGCATTCGATCGGGGCGCGCTCTGCGTCGGCGCACACCCCAACGCGTCGGGGTATGCGTCACCCGCGTCCACGCTTCGTCGAAGAAGCCGCCCCGACAAATCGGGGTGCTACCGGCTGTTGCTCAAACTATGAATTCTTGAGTTTCAGCGGCTCACTGGACAAGTTCGGCAGGCGCAACAGCTTGGCGTCGTTCGTGACGAGGCTTGCCCGAAGACTCAGGGCCGTGGCTGGAACGATGGCGTCGGGCAGCTTCAAGGCGTATTGACGGCGCAGGCTGATGGCCAATTCCCGGATTTCCTCAGTGAGGTCAACCACGGCGACTTCGGAGAGGAAAGCACGAATCTGCGCCAAATTTGCCTCATCCAGGGACGGGTAAGGCAGCAACTCCATCTCAGAAATGACCGAGATGAAATATTGAGCCGAAGGAAGTGGCTGGGCCGCCCGGCCACCGAGAAGATAGAGAATCGCATTCGTGTCGAGGAGCTTTTTCAAGACCACTCGTTGCGGACGCGCGTCTGGTAGGCGAGCGGCTCTTCGGTGAGGGAGAGGGCGCCGTGGTAGCCCGCGAGGTCCGTAAGTCGCGGCTCCGGGAGTGATTCGCCAAGCGCCCGCTCGATCTTCAGCCAATCTTCGTAGTCGATCTCGACCGCCACCGGCCGTTGTGCCGCATCGGTCAGGATTTTCTTCCGAATCCTCTGCATGTCGTCCCTCCGGGCGCTCTCGAACCACCGCTTCAAGCCCGGCCCCTTCGTGCCGCGGCCCGTCGTCTCCTGCCAGCAGTATAACCGAATAGCCGCCAGCACGGACCTGATCTCAGGGTCCGCGGTTTGTCGGCTGGCGGCCTGATGACCTGCATCCGGACGCCAGCGCTAGTTGTGACCCGCGAAGGTGGGGCGTAGAATCCGACTCAACATGGCTGGCAAAGCGCTGGCGGAGCCTCGGCTCAAGTGGAAGCGCTACTCGACGGATCGCAGGCCTGCGAGAAGCCGTTTCCTACTTTTGGCGCTATCGGTCTGGGTGATGGTGGCGCCGCAGGCGAGAGGGCAGGAGCCCCTGACCGCCGCGGAGAGCCAAAGGATCGAGCCTTTCCTTGACAGCGACCACTCCCCCGCCCTCCTCAACTGTTCCATTCATGCTCGCGAACCGTTCCTGGATTTCGCTTTCCGCTTTGACGTGGGTTACGTCTTCAGTTGCCCCCTGCGCGCTTTTGGAGGCCGCGCGACCGCCATCTGGGCCTTCACGCGAGTCACGCCGGAAGGCGGCAAGCCGCTGATTCTCGGCCAATCCTACCGGCTGCCAGAAATTTCTCCTGACCAAGCCGCGGCCACAAACAACCGCAAGCTGAAAGGGCAAGTTGAGGCAAGCGGAGGCTTGTCCGTCGGAGAGGGACGGTATCGAGTCGACCTCCTGCTGGTGGATTCGGGGACGGGCCGGACGTCGAGGAAGAGCTGGCGCGTGCGTGCGGCTCGCCGCCACAGGGAGCAGGCGGTGCCGGTCGCCGTCCCACCCGCCACGGTGATGCCCATAGCCTTTCAGCCTTGGCAGGGCAAACTCGATACCAGCGGGAACGGGCTGCGTCTCAGCATCTTGCTGGATGCTGCGCCCATAAATCCTCGCGCGCAGAAGCTGCGGGCGTGGGATCGCGCGTTTCTGCTCGGGTCGCTTTCCGCCCTCCTGACGCAGATTCCCTGCGCGTCAGTGCGGTTGGTGGCTTTCAATTTCGCCCAGCAGCGGGAAGTCTTCCGCGAGGAGCAGTTCGACGCGGAAGGATTCCTGAAGCTCGCCGAGGCCCTTCGAACTCTGGAGCTGGGAACGATCTCCTATCGCGTGCTGCAAAAGCGCCACGGCTCGCTAGAAATGCTCGTGGACTTTGCCAACCGGGAGGTGACTTCGGCCAAGCCCTCCGACGCCGTAATCCTGCTCGGACCGGCCACTTTTTACGACGAGCAGGTTCCACGTCGGATGCTGGAGGCGCACGACACTCCCCACCCGCATTTCTGCTACTTTGAATACTTCCCCAGCTATTTGAAATGGATTGGCGTACGCCCCAACACGTTGCACAATCTGACCAAGCGGCTGGACGGCAGTGTTTACACCATCCAGTCTCCGGGCGACCTGGCGCGCGCCGTCCAAAGGATGCTGGCACGCGTGCAGCCCAATGGCAGGGCCAGCGTGGACAGCGACTAGCGGGCCGGTAGCGCAGCCCGGCGCGTTCCATCGGGGCGCCAGCCCACAACCACCCCATAGCCCCCTCCTTAGAGAGGAGGGGAATCAGGGGTGTTCCGGCGGGGCCTTCTCTTCCGCCTTTTCCAGCCGATGGCCTTCCTTTTTCCAGGCATCGAGCCGACAGAAGGAACTGGTCTTATAGCCGAGCTTCTCGAGTTCCAGCGCGGCGCGTGAGCTCCGGCCGCCGTGGTCGCAGACGGTGACGATGGTGGTATCTTTCGAGACCTTCATCTCCGCGATGCGCTTGCTCAGCTCCTCAATCGGAATGCCGACTGCGCCGGGTATGTGGCCGGCATTGAACTCTTCCGGGGCGCGCACGTCGATGATCAGGATCTTCTTGCCCTGATCCAGGTCCCGAGACAAGGCTGCCGCGCCGGTTTCTCGGGCGCCCGGCGCCACCGGGGCATGATGCTGGCCAGCCGCTGGTGCGACGGCCCACAAAACCAGCACAAAAACGCAGACACCAATCCCACGATTCACTTTCATTTGTAACCTCCTC
>JAIQGH010000112.1 GCA_020072655.1 Terriglobia bacterium
CGGCGCCGCCGATCATCACCTCGCCCACGTCGGTTGAGCGCGCGTACGACCGGCCGCCCGCCGCGATACGAGGGCGCATGTAGGGATCCACCGAGAGATATAGGGCCCGCACAAGGAACTGATTCGCCGACGGGGTGGGCGGCGGCGATTCGATGAGCCTGAAGTCCGACTCCTTCGGAAAACCCACCGGTCGCGCCGCGAGAACAATCTGTTTGTTTACCATGACAACGATTGTACCCGGAAAAAGCTGGGGCGCGACGCTTTGCCAACGCCTGGGAAGGCCTCTCGATGCCCGTTATCGGGTTCGCGGCGCCAGCGCACGCGTTGCGGCTTTATGCTATCGTGAGGGGCGTGAGGCAGCTTCAATACTCCTTCCGCACGCTCGGGATGGTCCTTCTGTTGCCGATTCTGAGTCCCCAGGCTCCCGAAGTCATGAGCGCGGACCTGAAGCCCGCGACCGTGGCAGGCTTTGACCGCTACGTCGCCGCCACGGAAGCGCGGATTGATGCGGAGCTCAAGCGGCCCGGCGCCTTCCTATACGTCGAGGGCTTGCCCGAGCCGCGGCGATCGCAGGTACGCGCCTCGCTCAAACGCGGGGAAGTCTACATGGAGCGGCTCAGGACCCGCGATGCCGCCGGTCACGAAATTGAGACCCCCGACGGGCTGATCCATCATTGGACGGGCGCGGTGTTCGTCCCCGGCACGACGCTCGGCCAGACGTTGGCGCTCGTCGAGGATTACAGCCGCCACCAAGACATCTACAAGCCGGAGGTGGTGCGCTCCAAGCTGCTCGAGCGCAAAGGGAATGACTTCAAGATCTTCTACCGGCTGCGCAAGAAGAAGGTCATCACCGTGACGCTCGATACCGACCATGACGTCCATTACTTCCTCGTCGACGAGACTCACGCCTACAGCCGCTCTTACACGACGCGCATCCAGGAAGTTGCTAACGCCGATCAGCCGGGCGAGCGCGAAAAACCTGTCGGGCATGACGGAGGATTCCTCTGGCGGCTTTACTCCTACTGGCGCTTCGAGCAGAAGGACGGCGGCGTGTACGTGGAGTGCGAGTCGGTCTCACTCACCCGCGATATTCCCTGGGTCGTCTCTCCGATCGTCAAACCTTTCGTGACTGACATTCCCAAAGAATCCCTGCAGATGACCATGGGCTCGACGCGCCGGGCGCTCCTCCAGGAAATCGCCGCCACGGCAAAGACCACTGGCCGATGAGCGTGGGAGGTCGTCGTCGGCGAGGTTAGGCGCGAACCTGGACTGGCGCGGAAAAAGAAGGCCCAGACTCGGTGGCTTTGTGCTCCGAGACTGGGCCGAGAGTATCGAACGTTCAATTTACGGGCAGCCGGAAAAGGCCAGCACGGTGCCCGCGGCGGTGCCGTTCCCCGGTGTCACCGTGATCGAGCCGACGGTGGCCGGGCTCGGCGTCGAGGCGGTGCAGCCTTGGGCAGTAGCGTTCACACTGTAGTTAACCGGTGGAACTGCGGGGTCCCCGTAGGTGATCGCCCCATTGTTAAACGTCCCGACCTTGGGGTTGCTCGCCGGAACCATCAACGTGTAGTTGTAGCAAAGCGTTCCCCCAGGGCACACCGGCGTGCTGGGATCCGGCGTGGCGGTCGTGGTGAATGTCGGCGGCTGCATCAGCGCGCCGAAGATGGGGACGGTCACGGACATGGTTGAGCCCGTCGTCGGAGTCGCCTGCTGCAGAGCCGAGAGCGTCACGTCGGCCTCGAGCGGCCCGCCGGAGCCGGCGCTCGTAACCTGGCCGGTGATCGTCGCCGGCGTCGTGGCCCCCGTGCCCTCGGGCACCAGCGGCAGCGGATTCAGATCGGTCCCAACGGGCACGTGGAAAGCGACCGTGGGGTTGTAAGTTGTCGGATTGCCCCCCAGCGGACTGACAAACGCCGATACGACCACATCGAAAGGATTGTCGGACTCGATCGGGCAGAAAATAAACGTCCCGTCGGATGCGGTGGTCGTCGAACGTTGCACACGATCGATCGTCGCATCGCTCGAGTCCGGCTGTTCAAGCAGCACGACCGCGCCCTCGATCGGGGCGTTGGAGTTGCTCCCGTCCACGACCTTGCCCGAGAGAGAATTGTGGTCGACTGACACCACTCCGGCTTGCAGCGTCGGCCTCAACCGATACTGACCATCCCCTTGGCGAAGAATTGACGAACAGGCATCGAAATGGATGTCGATGTCGGCCGACTGGCCCGCCTGCAAGTTGATTGCACCCCCCGCAATTTGGCCGGGGGGCACCTTGAGACCCGTTTGTGCCTCGCTGCTCAACAGAAGAGGCTGAGGAGCGCCGCCTTTAGGCACCACGCAGTTGAATGCGCCCGCGCCACACACATTGGAACTCGGGCCGGAGGCTGCGTTGTTGGCGAGGAGGTAAAGACGTATTTGCTGGTATCGGCCGGGCGGAAGCCCGGTGGTCGATCCAAGAGTCTTGTTCAAAACGCATGCACCTGTACCGGGAAGGTGCAAGAGATCGATCTGCATGGGGCTGCCCGTCAGATCGACCAGCGTGACCCAGCCGCTGGAGTTTTCATCCGCCGTGGCGGAGATATGCGCAGTGACCTTCGTGACCGTCACATAGACGGCGTCAAACTCCAGCGTGCAGCTCGGTGGATCGCTCATGGTTGTGGTAATCGTCCCTGTCATGGATGCGGGCGAGTTGCTGCTCATCCCGCCGCCGCAACTTGCCATGAGTCCCGCCATCACGGCCGCCGTAATAGCCACCGCAACCAGTCGGAAAGAAGAACATCGTTCGCTCATCGTGGTTCCCCCTGAGGAACTGCCCCTATTCTCGATATGCAAGAAACGTGCCCGGAAAGTGCGATAGCACGCGTGCAGCCAAAATCTATTAGAATCTAAGTGGCTCAATATAAAGATGATTTCCGCATCGGGTTGGATGCCCTGCTACGAAATCATGGGCATACCCATGTAGTTTTTTCGGGCAGCACCGGCCTATTGAGCAGGTGCAACTGTTTTCACTTTGGCAAGACCTGTACTCGCAACGGCTGCATGTTTCCCACCAGCTTGAGAGGCGGGAAGGAAGCCGGGCCGGTTACGATGTTGGCAAAGGTCAGAACCACAACTGCGGCTCGTCAGAGCGGCAAGGCGACCGGCCGCTTCTCGCGGGCAGAGATTTGAGAGGCGAAACAAATCTCGTGAGTCAACGCTGCGTCTTCGAGGTTGCAGTGGGACTCTCGGTCGTTCAGGATGCAGTCCACGAAGTGGTTCACCTCGTCCTTGAACGGGTGGTGGGAGACGTCGCCGCTGTCAGGGAGAACCGTGGGGATCGTCGCCCAGCCTTTCTGACCAACCCAGCGCCGCGAATAGACCTGATTGTTGCGGATCGTTCCCTGCTCGCCGAGAAGATTGATATTGAATACGTAGGGCTGCACGCATTCGATGGATGAGGCTACCTTGCCGAGCGTGCCGTCCTCGAACTTGACGAGCGTGACGCTGTTCGGCTCGTATTCATATTTCAAGGGATTGTGCGGGCTGAAGTTCGCGTAAGCTTGCACTTCGACGGCGCGTTTGCCCACAAACCAACGCAAGCCGTCGACCGCGTGGCAACCCGCGGTGAGCAGGCTGCTGCCGCCGATCGATGCCTTGACGTTCCATGCGTATTGTTTGTACCAGGGACCGACGCCGTGGAAATAGTCCACCTCGGCGTAAAAGAGCGGCCCAATCGTCCCCTCGGTCAGCAGAGCCTTGATCGTCTCGAACAGGGGATTCCAGCGGAGAACGAAGCACACGATGGTTTTCACCCTCGCGGCACGCACGGCGGCCTGCAACTGGCGCAGCCCAGGGAGATCGAGTGCCACGGGCTTTTCGAGCCACAGGTGTTTGCCGGCTTGCGCGGCCGCGATGCCTTGCTCGACGTGCAAATGATGTGGGGTGGCAATCGCCACGATGTGGATGTCCGGCGAAGCAAGCATTTCTTCCAGCCGACCATAGGCGCGACACTGCGCCAAGTTGTTCTCCGCCGCTTTTGCCGCCGCGCGGGCTCGGTCGCGGCTGACAATCCCGCGCACCTCGGTATGGGGGTTCGCCTCGAAAGCCCGAATGTGCGCGCCCGCCACCCAACCTGTTCCAATGATGCCCACACCCAGTTCCTTCATGCATTACCCCCCAAAGTAGGGGAGGGCCTTTATGGCCCTCCCGCGGGAGCCCCGATGCAGTTCATCCGGGCTCCCCTACAAGCGCCGTTCCAGCAGGGAGTACAGCACGGGCATCACCAGCAGGGTGATGAACGTTGAGACGCACAGCCCGCCGATCACCGACAGCGCCAGCGGCTTTTGCAACTCCGCTCCGGCCCCGAGCCCGAGGGCGAGCGGCAGGAGGCCGAAGAGCGTGCAGAGGGTGGTCATTAGGATCGGCCGGACGCGAATCTTGCCGGCCTCCACGAGCGCTTCGCTCAATGGTAATCCCTGCTCTTCCCAGAGTTTGTGCACATATTCGAAGAGGATGATGCCGTTCTTGACCACCAACCCCACCAGCAGGACAACCCCCATGAAAGAAGAAACGTTCAGCGCGGTATCGGTCGCCCAGAGCATGGCGAAGACGCCCACCAGGGAGAGGGGTGCCGCGGACATGATAATGAGTGCGGGGCTGAACGCCCGGAACTGGACCACCAGTACGATGAACACCGCCGCGATGGCGAGCGCAAGCACGGACAGCAGGTCGCGGAAGGATTTCTGCTGGCTCTCATACGGTCCGCCGATCTCGTAGGTCGTGCCCACGGGGAAGCTAACCGTGCTCAGCTTCTGCCTCACATCGCTGATGACGCTCCCGAGGCCTCGGCCTTCAATGCGCGCCGTCAAATCCACCATCAGCCTTTGATTTTCGCGCTCCAATTGGTTTTCGCCGCGCGATTGCTCGATGTCGGCCACGGCGGAAAGCGGGATGATTTCCTTCCCCGGCGCCAGGACGGGGAATTGCCGGACGTCGGTGTAGTTGTAACGGAAGGAATCGGGGAAGCGCACGCGGATGCCCACGGTGCGGTCGGTTTGGCGAAGCTCCGTCTCCGTCAGCCCGAGCAAGCCCGCGCTGACCTGCTGCGAAACCTGGTCTACGGTCATGCCCAACCGTCCCGCCCGCACCGGATCCACGTGAATGACGATTTCCGGGTTCCCCTTCTGGATTCCCACGAAATCCACGACGCCGGGAATGGCCTGAATCTTCGGACCGATCTCGTTCGCGAGCTTCTCCAGGACCTGCATGTCGCTTCCGAAGATTTTCACTTCCACGGGATTGGGGTTGCCTTCCATGTCGCCGATCATGTCTTGCAGAACCTGGATGAATTCCACGCGTACGCCGGGAATGGTGGCCAGGATCTTCTGCCGCAGGTCGTCCATGATGGTGTAAATATCGCGGCGGCGGTCGGAGCGCCGTTTCAGCTTGGCGACAATTTCTCCGGTGTTCTGCTCGGTCGCGAAGGGCCCCATTTCCGCGCCGGTGCGGCGCAGGGAGGAGGCGACCTCCGGCGTCTTCAGGACCTGCTCTTCGATCAAATGGTCCACGCGGTTGGTCTCGTCGAGGGAAGTTCCCGGCGCCGTCCAGTTGTCGAGCACGAAGCCGCCCTCATCCATGTCAGGCAGGAATCCGGTCTCAACCCGCGTGTAGAGAAAAACAGCCAGCGCGACGGAAAGCGCGGTTGCACAGGCCACGACTGCGCGGCGACTGAGCGACCAGCGCACCGCCCTTTCATATCCGCGGTAGACCGGGGCGATGAAGCGCGAGGCCGAAGCGCGGTGTCTCTCGCCTGCGAGGAAGCGCTCGGAGAGCAGAGGAATGAGCGTGAGCGCGAACACCAAAGAGAGCAGCACGGAGACGGCGAGCGTCAGGCAAAGGGCGCGAAAGAATTCGCCGACCACTCCCGAAAGCAAACTCAAAGGTGAAAAGACCACCACGGTCGTGGCGGTTGAGCCGATGACCGCGCCCAGCAGTTCCCGAGTGCCTTTCTCCGCCGCTTCCTGCACGGATTCGCCCAGGCCCAGGTGACGGTAAATGTTCTCGATGACGACCACCGCGTCGTCGATCACGAGGCCGATGGCGATGGCCAGTCCTCCCAGCGACATCAGATTGAGCGTGCCGCCGAAGATGCTCAGGAAGAAGAATGTGCTGATCACGGTGATGGGGAGGGTGGTGGCGGCGATCAAGGTGGTGCGGGTTTCGCGCAGGAACACGAAAAGCACCAACACGGCCAGCAGGCCGCCGATGATCACCGCATCGCGAATGCTCGCCACCGCTTCGCGCACGAAGCCCGCCAAGTCGTAAACCACGGAAAGGTGCAGCGTCCGCGGAATCGCCGAGCCCAAGTTTTGCGCCAGAGCTTTGACTTGATCGGCGACCTCCAGGATGTTTCCGCCAATCTGCCGGGAAATACTGATGAGCGCGCCCGGCTGGCCATTGCCGAAGACCAAAATGCGCGGGTCCTCGACGCCGTCGCGGACCTCGGCGATATCGCGCACCCGGATGGGCGAGCCGTCTTCGACCGCCACCACCGTGTTGCGGATATCGTCGAGATTCATGAACTGGCCGGTGGCGAGAACGAGGTAGCGCGAGTAGTCCTTATCCAGCCGCCCCACGGAATTGACTGCGTTGGTGGCCATGAGCCGATCGGCGACTTCGGGAAGCGAAAGACGCTGCGCCAGCATCTTTTGGGGATCAACGATCACGGAAACTTCCCGGATGTCGCTCGCCTGAACCTCGACCAGGGCGACGCCGGGCACGCGGCTGAAGATGGGGCGGAGATCGTAGAACGCGTCGTCTCTCAGATCCGCGCCCGGAGCCTCTCCCGTGAGGATCATCATGAGAATGGGCCAGGAACTGGGCGTGATGCGCTCGATGGAAACCTCTGTATTAGGAGGAAGCGAGCTGCGCGCCTGGCTCATGCTCGCCTGCATCAGTTGCAGCGCGTATTGCATGTCCATGTCAGAGTTGAAAAGGACCGCGATCTCCGTGGCGCCACGGATGGTCTTGGAACGCACGCGCACAACGCCGAGGACCGTCCGCGCGGCTTCCTCGAGCGGCCGGGTGACGGTCAGCAGCATATTCTGGGGGGAAAGATCGCCCGCATGGGCCAGGATGACGATGCGGGGAAACGTCAACTCCGGATAAATGTTGCTCGGCAGGCGAAAAGCGGAAACCAGTCCTGCCACCACCAGAAACGCCGTGAGCAGATAGACAGCGCGGCGGTTCTTCCGGCAAAAGCCCACAACGTTCATGGCTTGACCTTGATTTTGGCGTGCGCGCCCAGACCGTAACCTCCGGTGAGGATCACCGTCTCACCCGCTTCGGCGCCGGCCAGCAATTCGATCCGGTCCTGCGTCTCGAGACCCAGTTTGACGGGGACGGCCTCCGCCTCCGATCCGTTCACGCGGTAAATCTGCGGCTGCCCGGTCTGGTTGCGATAGATCGCCGGAGGAGGAACCACCAGCGCTTGGGGATGGGTCTCGAGGGGGACCTGAGCGGTCAGGAACATTCCCAGGCGCAGCAGGTGCGCCCCGTTGGAGATGCGGATGCGCACCATGCCGACATTCGTCGAGGGATCAACGGCGGGAGAGACTGCCACGACTTTGCCCGCAAAAGGGGTGCCGGGAAAGGACTCGCTCGAGATCCGCAGCGCCTGGCCGACTCGGATCTTCCCGAGGTAGAGCGCCGGGACATTCCCGAAGAGTTCGACTTCGGAGACGTTGGCCACCTCATAAAGCGGCTGGGCGGCCGTGCCGTCGACCTGCTCGCCGGCGCTCAACAGACGTTTCACGACCGTGCCGTCGAGCGGCGAGCGCACCTCGGCGCGGGAGAGTTGCAGGCGGGCCAGGGCGCGCGAGGCCTCCGCCTGGCGCAGGGCCGCTTCATTCACGCTCACCAGCGTGCGCGCATCTTCCAGGTCCTTGCGCGCCGCGATGCCCCGCTGGACGAGGTCCTCGTTGCGGGCGCGGGTTAAGCGCGCGTTTTCCAGGTTTGCCTTGGCCTGCTCCACGGCCGCCTCCGCCTGCTGGACCTGATCGAGGAATGGCCGGTCCTCGATCTTGGCCAGCGGCTGGCCCGCGCGCACGTGGTCACCTTCGGCCACCAACATCTCGGCGATGCGGCCGGAAACCAGAGAGCTCACGCGCACGTCCTGATTCGGCAGCGCCGCGATCGTGCCCGTAACCGCCAGCGTCGAGCTGATATCGCCGCGCTCGACGCGCGTGAGCGTCACTTCTGCCACCACGGGAGCGTTCTCGGGGTTTTCATCCGCGCTGCCCTCGCCGGAGGGGTGCGAGCAGGCGGGCAGGCCGAGCAAGGAAACGGCGGCGACTCCGCCGGCCAGCCAAGTCCACGAGGATGATCTCGGGAATCGCATAGCAACCTACCGCTGTTCCAGCGGCGCTCCCACCGCTTCTTCCAGCGCCGCGAAAGAGTTCTGGACCGTGACCAGACCGTCCAGGTAGCTCCGCTCAACGTCCTGGACGTTCCGCTGCGCCGTAAGAACCACCAGGATATCAGCCTTGCCCGCGCGATAGCTATCCTCCGCCATGCCCTCCAGTTGCTGCGCGACGGGCAGAAGGGTCTGGCGGTAAGTCTCCACTTGGGTTCGCTGCGCCCCCAAGTCGAAATAGGCGGTTTCAATCGCGGCGGTCACGGAGCGCTTGGCCGCAGCCGCCTCCGCCTCCAGCATGCGCTGGTTCGCACTCGATTGCGCGATTTGCCCCTGGTTCCGCGAAAAAATGGGCAGCGTCAACGAGAGTTGGCCACGCGGGCCAACGCGGAAATCCCGAGGGGAATTGAAATCCAGCCCGTATTCAAAGTCCAGATCCGGAATGCGCTCGGCGCGCAAGAGCCCGCGGCGGCTCTCCTCCACCTTCTGTTCCTGCGTGAGGTGCTGGAGCTCCGAGTTGGAGGCATAAGCGAGCTGGACAAGCTCCGCCAACGGAATCTCGGGGGGCAATTGGTAGAGCGTTTCCCCCAACTCCCACGGAGTGGTGGGAGGCTCATTCAAAAGGGCGTTCAGCAGGCTTAGCGATGTCTTTTCCTGTTGTTGCGCGACTTTCAGGTCCGCCTGCGCGCGCGTCACCTCGAGATTTGCCTGAATCACTTCGAGCTGAGGCACGTCTCCGGCCTGGAAACGGTCCTGAGCTATTTGCTGGAGACGCTGGGCGAGCGTGAGGATGTGCCCCCGGCGCTCGGATTCGGCGCGCGCGAAGCCCAGGGCATAGTAGGCCGCGCGCGTCCGGCGGCGGATCTGCCGCTCCAAAGTAGTGATTTCGACATCGGTTAATTTGCTTTCTTGGTCCGCCACGGCAATGCGGTGCCCGCGCTTTCCCCCGAGCTCGAAGGGCTGGGTGAACCAGAATCCCTCGTGGGGCTCATCCCGCAAGGCGTTAAAGTTAACGCTCGGGTTGGGCCGCTGGCGGGCGATCTCGACTCCCGCCGCGGCGACGGCGTGCCGCGCGCGCGCGGCGACCAAGTCAAGATTCTGTTTTTCCGCCAGTTCAAGCGCTGATTGAAGTGTCAGCTTCTCCGGCGGGTGGGCGCGCGCCGTCCCCTCGACGATCACGAAAGCACAAAGTCCAGCACCAAGCAGCCTCGAAATCATTTCCATATCACTCCGGGCACCGAGTTTCCCCTGGCTCGATAACCTTCTGGCGACGGCGTAAAGGATAGCGTAATTCCGAATGCCCGGCAGGAAAAGAGGCGGCCCCGGCCCGAGTCCAATCCGGTCCGCGCCCGTCTTTTCGGGCCGCCGGAGACTTCGCCTGGTTTCTTCTCCCTTGCCTGCGTCTTGTGATAAGGTGTCAAGATTCGGGCGACAAGACCTCGCGGTGAAAGGCAGGACTCCGTTTCTCCATGGCGCGGGTCTCGCTGGCCGGCGCGCGTACGGAAAAGAGGAGTGGACGGGCGAGAACGGTGAAATCATCGGGGAAATGACGAACGGACGCCGCTTTGCCGCGCGGGAACTGAAGAGCTGCTTCGTCCACAAAGGAGATAATGCCATGGCGGACGATCATTCCAGTCATAAGATCGGGAGACGTGATTTCCTCGGGACGGCCGCGGCGGCCGCGGGCTTCATGATTGTCAAGCCCGCCCTCGTGCGGGGTACGGCGGCCAACTCCGCCCTTCAGCTTGGCGTGCTGGGGTGTGGCGGGCGCGGCAGGGCCGTGGCCACTGGCTTCATCGACAATACGGGAACACGGGTTGTCGCCCTGGCGGACCTTTTCGCTGACCAGCTCGAAACGGCCCACAAGTATTTCGACGATCACCAGAAAGCCAAAGGCTACGCGCCCCTCGACGCCTCGCAGCTCTTCCAAGGGCCCAAGGCCTACGAGCAGATTGTCACTTCGAAAGATGTGGATGCGGTGCTGATTACGACTCCGCCCTATTTCCACCCGGGCCATCTGGAGGCCGTGGTGGCCGGCGGCAAGCACGTCTATTGTGAGAAGCCCGTGGCCATAGATGTCCCTGGAGCCAAGCGCGTCATCGAAATCGGAAAGAAGTCCCAGGGTAAGCTGAGCCTGGCCGTCGGTTTCCAGATCCGCCAAGCGCCGCCTTACATCGAGCTCGTCCGACGGATTCAAAACGGCGCCCTGGGCCGAATCGGCTGCGGGCTCGCGTATTATTACTGTCCTCACATCGACCGCCCTGACTGGCCCAACGCCTCACCCGACGAAAAGCGGTTGCGGAACTGGGTGTGGGATCGGTCGCTCTCCGGCGACATCATCGTCGAGCAGAATGTCCACGTGATCGACATCTGCAACTGGGCGCTCCAGGGGCATCCTGCGAAGGCCGCCGGCGCGAGCAGCCGCAAATTGCGCGCGGACGCCGGCGATTGCTCCGACAACTTCAACGTAGTATTCACCTATCCCAACGATGTGCAAATCAGTTTCGGGTCCACGCAGTTCGATAAGGTCGAATTCGACGCTGGGGTGCGCTTCTACGGCAGCCGGGGCAGTTGCGAAGCCCATTACGACCAGCGCATGCACATCTCGGGTGAAGAGCCGTGGGACGCCGGACTCGGCGCTGCGCAGCAGGGCGCGCAGTTTTCGGCCGCGGGGACGTTCCGCGGTGCGCTCGATCAGGCCGATTCGGAAAAGCAGAAGGCCTTCGTCCAGAGCATCCAAAGCCGCAATTTTCTGGACGGGGCCGCGCCGGGCCGCGGGAGCGCCGCC
>JAIQGH010000113.1 GCA_020072655.1 Terriglobia bacterium
AAACTCATCGCCCTGCAACGGAGCCTGGTGCGCGGCAAAGGAGTGGTGATGGAAGGCCGGGACATCGGGACGGTGGTGTTCCCGGACGCCCCGCTCAAAGTCTTTCTCAAGGCGGATGTGGAAGAGCGCGCCCGCCGCAGGCTCGGACAGGAGAAGCAGGAGGGTCGCGCCGCCAGCCTCGAGCAGACGGCTTACGAAATCGGCCGCCGCGACCAGCTCGACGCAGAACGCAAGATCTCACCTCTCGTTCCCGCCCCAGACGCCGTGGAGATCGACTCCACGTACCTCAACGCCGACCAGGTTGTCGAGCGCATCTTCCATGTGGCGCGTGAGAGAAAACTGCTTTAACTGGAAAGGGTAAAGTGTGAAGTCTAAAGTGTAAAAGAAGTGGGTGAACAGGCCACCCAGTGTTCTGTTACCGAAGAAAGTGGAACATGCGATGGGCTGTCACCCTGAGCGCAGCGAAGGGTCTCTGCATTTCATTTCGTCGGCAAAATGCGGCGATGCTTCGCTTCGCTCAGCATGACAGAATGCGCCTGGCGTGTTTCACCTATTTGCCTAACGCGGCACTGGTCTTTTATCCTTCATCCTTTACACTTCAACCTTCACCCGTGCCCCGACGCATCCCGCTGCGTACTGCTTTCTGCCTTTTGCCTTCTGTCCTCTTACGGGGGGAAATTCATGGGGTGGTGTAGGGGCGGCCTCTGGCCGCCCGCGGGTAGAGACGGCCCGGTGGGCCGTCTCCGAGTGGAGAGACGCTCCAGCGGAGCGTCTCTACGGCGGGAAATTCATGCGGCGCAGGAGGTCGTGGTGGCGTTCTGTGATTCCGGACGCCCGCGTCGCGCATCTACGTTCGTGAAATCCCATTCGACCAAGTCCTGCCGCCGACAGTTTTTCGTTCCGGGAAGGACGGCGCGCACACTCAGCGGAAATTCTCAACGAGCATGATGCGTGCTTCCCAGGGAGCTTGTTCGCTGTACAGGATCCATTGGCGGTCGGGCGAAACTGCCAAACCCTCCAAGTGGGAGGCAGAACTTCTCTGGCTAAAGAGCTGGGTCACTTTGCCGGTCTCCGGGCTTAGGAGCTCGATGGACCACTGCTCGCCGCCGGGGATCCTGGTAAAGGACAGGAAGTAAATACCCTCTCTCGCCACCTTCCAGTTAAAGCAGTTCACTTTTCGATCGAGGACCCGCGTCTCATCGCCAGCGCCTGCGGGCACCTTCCAGATGCCATCGCCAGGAGCTAAAATACCTCCGCCCCACTTCGAGAAGTAGAGATCCTTGCCATCGAGGGATTCGAAGGCCCCAAAGCCGCCTTCCCGCGTCACCTGAGTTGCCCCTCCCCCTTGGGCTGGTATCTTCCAGATTTGGTACTGTCCAGTACGATTCGAGGCGAAATAGATCCATTTGCCGTCCCGTGACCAGCTAGCAATCGCATCCTCGGACGGCTCATAGGTCATTCGACGCGGCACTCCCCCTTCGGCATTCACAACGAAAACCTCGGTTTGCCTATCCACGAAGGAATCAAAGACGATCTGTTTCCCATCTGGAGACCAGCGCGGGGTCCCAGTGTGTTCGGGGAGGTTCGTCAACTGCATCGGATTGGAGCCGTCGCTGTCACACACCCAGATGTCACCGTGAACAAGCGTGGCGCGGTAGGACAAGAACGCGATCTTCGTGCCGTCCGGCGAGAAATCAGGGCCAGTCTCGGTGGTGGAAATGATAAAAGGCTGTGGAGGACTGCCTCGACTTCCAGATTTCGGTCCTGGGAGACGCCAAAGGCCGGAATTGCCGAGCTCCAACCAACGACTTAGAGCGAGCCGGTCTCCTTGATGCGAAGCCGCCAGAGAATCGACATTGTCACCAACCCCTGGGACTTGTTCGGGGCTGCCACCTGAGGCAGAAATCCGCCAAAGGCGGGACCCCGGTTGCCCCCTCCCCAATCTCTGCCCCGAGAACAATAGTTCTTTGCCGTCACTGGTCCATGTAAGCCCGCTTATGTAAAACCCAAGGCCAGCTTCGGACATAAGCGGCCTGGGCTCACCGCCCGAAACCGACTGGATCATGAGAGTCGAGACATTTAAGCTGACTTGGCGGGCGAAAGCCACATCTTTGCCATCCGGCGAAAAGGCAAGCAACATATCCCCAAGAACGTCCTCAGGAGGCGACGTTAAAGTTTTCGTTTGAAGCGTCTCGAGCGAAAGCAAGAGGATCCGGAACGGCTTTTGTCCGGAAACCCTGTGAGAGACCGCCAGCCACTTTCCTTCGGGCGACCAGGACAAACGACCCGGCTCCAGACCTTGAGAGTTGCCTTTCCACTCCAGGTCGATTGACTTGCGCTCCGCCCCGCCCAGGGGAGGAATCGTAAAGATCGCGCAGGCAGTCTGCATTTTCCGCAGGAAGGCGATTTGGCGGCCGTCCGGAGACCAGGCGGGCCACTGGTCGTCTGCCGGGCTGGTAGTGAGTCGCAACGGCTTCTCCGTACCGATGCCCTTCACATAGATGTCCCAGTTGTCGCGATGCTCCCCGTTCCAGTGGAACGCAATCTGATTACCGTCCGGCGAGAAGCTCGCCCCGTTCTCCTCGCCGGGATAGCTCGTAAAGGGAGTCACCGTCAGCGGCCCTGTCAAAACCTGCGAGCCATGCCGGAGGAGCCGGTCGCGCAGGCCGGCGACGTTGAGGCCGAGGAGCAATGCAGCGACCGCGACCAGGGTCGTCGCCGCGGCCACAGCGGGCCACCACCTTCGTGAGGGCAATTCATGAATTGCTCCTACCACGGGCGAGACACCCGCCCTACGTTCGGAATCCGAATCGCGCTTCAGGCGCTGGAGGTCGGCGCGCAAGTCCGCAGCCGTCTGATAGCGCAACGCGCGGTCCTTCTCCAGCGCCTTGGAAATAACCTGTTCCAATTTCTGGGGCAGGTGGGGGTTCAAACGCGTCGGCGGTACCAGCGCGCCGTGGAGAATACCATCAAAGATCATCGCCACCGAGTCGCCCTCGAAAGCTCGGTGTCCGGTGGCCATCTCGTAGAGCACCAACCCGAAGCTGAACAGGTCGGATCGGGCATCGACCTCCTCGGCCCGCACCTGCTCGGGCGACATGTAGTCGACCGTACCCACCGCCATCCCCGTGCTGGTGAGCGATTCCTCCCCAGCAGCCGCTGCCGCCGCAGTAATCTCTTCCTTCCCGAGTCCCGAACCCCGAGTCTCGAGTCCCGTCAGTTTCGCCAGCCCGAAATCGAGAATCTTCGCCTGACCTCGTTCCGTCACAAAAATATTCGCCGGCTTGATGTCACGATGCACGATGCCCTTGGCGTGTGCGGCGTCCAAAGCATCGGCAATCTGGATGGCCAGCTCGAGCAGTTCGTCGGTCTTGAACGCTTGGCCGACGATGCGGTGTTTGAGGGTCTGCCCCTCCACGTACTGCATCACGATAAAAGGCTGGCCTTCGTGCTCGGCAATCTCATAGACGCTGCAGATGTTGGGATGGTCAAGGGCGGAGGCCGCGCGCGCCTCGCGGCGGAAGCGTTCGAGGAACTTGCGGTCTTGGGCCAGCTCTTCCGGCAAGAATTTGAGCGCCACACTGCGGCCGAGCTGGGTGTCCTCGGCCTTGTAGACCACGCCCATGCCGCCGCCCCCGAGCTTCCCCAGAATGCGGTAGTGGGAAACGGTCTGGCCGATCATGCGGTGCTGGCCTCACCGTAGGATGTGGGCTACGTGTGGATGGCGCCAGCATACGCCGGGTGTACCAGCAAGTCAACGCGTGGCGAACATGGAACCAGTCAGCCTCTAGCGAAACCGTTTCCTTTGGGCTTAGCTCGAAAGAGCAGGCAACAACTGCCATCAGCAAGGCCCCGCGAAGTCGCGATGTGTTTGCCGACGATTCCGCAGGATCAATCGGAGATGTCGGGCGAATGAAGGAGGGCGAGACGGCCGGCGGTTTGCCCGACCGGGACGAAGGGACAACGCCCTCGTCGGTGGTAGAGACGGTGGCGTTGAGGCCTGCTTCACTGGCGGCGAGGACGAATTGCGGATTTAAGTTGGTAGCGCAGAGGTACGCGTTCTGTGCGTTCCCCTGCGGTTCTTCTTAAGGCAGGTCGTTCGCACGGCATACAATCCGTGTCGGTTGATGGGCAGGCAGCGGAGGTCCGCGCCCCGCGTGCAAAGATGAATTGCCGATGTCCTATTCCGACCAAAAGCCGCAGAGGAGGGGAAACTGCGCCCACCTTTGCGCTACCCGCTGATCGCACACATCGCAACAAGCGCGATGTATGCGCCACCCGCACTCTCTTTCTTCTGCTAACCCCTGATCCCTAACCCCTAATCCCTGGTTCTACCGCCCACCGTTGCCGCTCATGGAGGAGAGGAACATCGCGTTGCTGACGGTTTTGCTGAGCTTGTCGATAATCAATTCCATCGACTCCACAGGGGAGAGCGGGTTCAGGACTTTGCGCAAGACCCAGATGCGGTTGAGCTCGTCCTTGGGGACCAGCAACTCCTCTTTCCGGGTGCCGGACTTATTGATATCGATGGCGGGGAAGACGCGCTTGTCAACGAGCTTGCGGTCGAGGTTGATTTCCATGTTGCCGGTGCCTTTGAACTCTTCAAAGATCACGTCGTCCATACGACTGCCGGTATCGATGAGCGCGGTGGCGATGATGGTGAGGCTGCCGCCCTCTTCGATGTTGCGCGCCGCGCCGAAGAAGCGCTTGGGTCGCTGGAGCGCGTTGGAGTCCACGCCGCCGGAGAGCACTTTGCCGGAAGGCGGGACCACGGTGTTATAAGCGCGCGCCAGGCGCGTGATCGAGTCGAGCAGGATGACGACGTCACGCCGGTGCTCGACCAACCGCTTGGCTTTCTCGATGACCATCTCCGCCACCTGAACGTGCCGCGCCGCAGGCTCATCGAAGGTCGAGCTGATGACTTCGCCTTTGACTGTGCGCTGCATGTCGGTGACTTCTTCCGGACGTTCGTCAATGAGCAGCACGATGAGCGTGATTTCCGGATGGTTGGTGCTGACGGAGTTGGCAATCGTCTGGAGCAGCATCGTCTTGCCGGTGCGCGGGGGGGCCACAATCAGGCCGCGCTGCCCCTTGCCGAGCGGCGTCAGCAGGTCGAGAACGCGCGCCGAGACGTTGTCCTTGATGGTCTCGAGACGGATGCGCTGCTGCGGGTAGAGGGGCGTGAGGTTGTCGAAGAAGATCTTGTTGCGCGCCTCGTCGGGCGGCTCGAAGTTGATGGCCTCCACCTTGATGAGCGCGAAGTAGCGCTCGCCGTCCTTGGGCGGGCGGATCTGGCCGGAGATCGTGTCGCCCGTGCGCAAGTCGAACTTGCGGATTTGGGACGGGGAGACGTAGATATCGTCCGGGCCCGGGAGGTAGTTATAATCCGGAGCGCGGAGAAATCCGAAACCGTCCGGCAGGCACTCGAGCACGCCCTCGCTGAAGATGAGGCCGTTCTTCTCGGTCTGCGCTTGCAGGATCTTGAAGATCAACTCCTGCTTCCGCATGCCCGTCGCGCCCACCACGCTCAGGTCCTTGGCGACCTGGGTGAGGGTCGTGATGTTCATCTCCTTCAGCTTGGCGATGTCGAGGACTTCGCCTTCCTTGAGGTCGATGATCTTTTCTTCCTGAACTTCTTCCTGGTTTTGTTTTCTGCCTGGCATAACTTCTCTCTTTGATGGGTTTCAGATTCTGGACTCACGCGGGAGTCCATTCGAGTGCTTTGTCACCCCGGGAGGGGGTGCGTTTCGCCGCGGCGCCGATCGTTCAAGAACTTGACGGGCTCAAGGTGCGATGCGAAGCGGAAGACCGGCGGCCGAGAGCGTGGTCGTATTCCTTTTTCGTGGTCTCCGGGTCTAAAGACCCCGGATTGTCTGGTCAGTAAGAGATTTCATTTGAGCAGCCGGAAAGTTATCGCCCCCTATTTGCTTCGATGCAGCTCCCGGACCATTGGTTTCCAGGGGCACCCTCATTTCCAGCTTCTCCCCGCTCTCAGTTGGTCAAGGTTCCTCGGTCGGTTTCCCGTTCCGTGGGCTGGATCGGCGGTACCGGTTCCGTCTCCGCTTCGAGCGGGATTATCCCCGCGAGCTTTCGCTCGAGGGCGAGGTCTAAGACCTCATCCATCGTATCGACAAAACGGACTGCGAGTTCCTGCTGGACGTTGGCAGGGATATCGGACAGGTCCTTTTCGTTATCCCGCGGCAAGAGCACGGTCTGGTTGCCGGCGCGGTGCGCGGCGAGCAGTTTCTCCTTGACGCCGCCGATGGGCAGCACCTTGCCGCGCAGGGTGATCTCCCCCGTCATGGCGATGTCGCGCCGCACGGGAATCTTGGTGAGAGCGCTGACCACCGCGGTCGCCAGGGTGATGCCAGCCGAAGGTCCATCCTTGGGAATCGAGCCCTCTGGAATGTGGATGTGAATGTCCACGTGGCGGTAGAAGTCCGTCGTCAGGCCCAAGCGCGCGGCTCGCGAACGGACGTAGCTCAGGGCAGCCTGCCCGGACTCCTGCATAACATCGCCTAGTTTGCCGGTCAGCAGCAGCTTGCCCTTCCCCGGCATGATGGTGGCTTCGATGTTGAGGATCTGGCCGCCCACCTCGGTCCAGGCGAGGCCGGTGGCCAGGCCGACCTCGCTCTTTTCCTCCGATTTCGTGTCGCGGAACTTGAGGACCCCGAGGTATTCCTGCAAATCCTCGGGGCGAACGGCCACCTGGAAGCCCCGGCCTTCTTTCACGATCTTGCGCGCCACTTTGCGGCCGATATTGGCGATCTCGCGCTCCAGATTGCGGACGCCTGCCTCGCGCGTGTATTGCCGGATGACCCCCACCAGGGCATCGTCCGTAAAGGTCAGATTCCCTTCCTTCAATCCCGCCTGCTCGCGTTGCTTCTTGACCAGAAAGCGCTTGGCAATTTCGAGCTTTTCGGGCTCCGTGTATCCCGAGAGGCGAAGGATCTCCATCCGGTCCTGAAGCGGCTGAGGGATCGTATGCACCACATTCGCCGTGGTGATGAAGAAGACCTTGGAGAGGTCGTATTCCACGTCGAGGTAATGGTCCATGAACATGTGGTTCTGCTCGGGATCGAGCACTTCGAGCAGCGCCGCGGAGGGGTCGCCGCGGAAGTCCATACTCATCTTGTCGACTTCGTCGAGCAGGAAGATCGGGTTGATCGTCCCTGCTTTCTTCATCATCTGAATGATCTGGCCGGGCAAGGCGCCGATGTACGTGCGGCGGTGGCCGCGGATTTCCGCTTCGTCGCGCACGCCGCCGAGCGACAGGCGCACGAACTTGCGCCCCGTGGCCCGGGCGATGGAACGGCCCAGCGACGTCTTGCCGGTGCCCGGCGGCCCCACAAAGCACAGGATCGAACCCTTGGGATGCTTCACCAGCTGCCGGACGGCGAGAAACTCCAGGATGCGCTCCTTGATTTTCTCCAGCCCGTAATGGTCCTCTTCCAGGATCTGCTCGGCGCGGCGGATGTCCCGGATTTCCTTCGATTTCTTCTTCCAGGGCATCGCCAGCAGCCAGTCGAGATAGTTGCGCGAGACCGTGGACTCCGCGGACATGGGCGGCATCATCTCGAGGCGTTTCAGCTCCGCCTCGGCCTTCTCGCGCGCGTCCTTGGTCATGCCGGAGGTTTCGATCTTTTTCTTTAACTCGTCGGTCTCGCTCTTTTCGTTGCGGCCCAACTCCTTCTGGATGGCCTTGATTTTTTCGTTAAGGTAATACTCGCGCTGGGCCCGCTCCATTTGTCGCTTCACGCGCCCCTGGATCGTGCGGTCAACGTTCAGCTTCTCGATCTCCACATCCAGGATATCGGCCAGGCGAGTCAAGCGGTCGACCGGGTCGAAAATCTCGAGCAGTTCCTGCTTCTCCTCGATGCTGACGTTGAGGTTGGCGGCCACCGTGTCGGTGAACTTGCCGATTTCTTCCACCTTGACCGCCGCGATCATCGTCTCGTAGTTCAGGCTCTGCGAAAGCTTGACGTACTGCTCGAAGAGGCTGGTAACCTTCTGCACGAGCTGTTCGAGGCTCGGCGTGCTCACGGGCCGGTAGGCGAAGGTCTTGACCGTCACCCGGAAGTAGCCTTCCTCGTTCGAAATCTTCTGGATCTTCCCCCGCTCCGCGCCTTCCACCAGCACCTTGATGTTGCCGTCGGGCAGCTTGAGGCTCTGGACGATGTTCGAAATCGTCCCCACCTGGTAGATCTCGTTGAATTTGGGCTCGTCGACCGCGGCGTCGTGCTGGGTCGCGAGGAAGATCTTCTTGTCGCCCGCCAGGGCATCCTCGAGCGCCCGGATGGAGCTCTCACGGCCCACGACGAACGGCGTCATCATATGCGGGAAGATGACGACGTCGCGGATCGGCATCATGGGCAGCGTGCGCGTGTCGCTTTTTTCTCGGCCTGCAAACATAGGGGATGACATCAACCTGCTTTCTCTAAAACGCTGGCATTGAAGCTGATCTCGTGTTTCCTGACCATCTCCTCGGTCACCACAAACTCGCGCACCTTCCGCTGGCTGGGGAGGTGGTACATCAGATCGAGCATCAGGTCTTCAAGGATCATGCGCAAGCCGCGCGCCCCCAACTTCCGCTCGATCGCTTGCGCCGCGACGGCTTCCAGAGCCTTCTCCGTGAACCGCAGCTTGACGTTCTCGAATTCAAATAATTTCTCGTACTGGCGAATAAGCGAGTTCCTCGGCTGCGTCAGGATCTCGATCAGGGCGGCGGAGTCCAGATCGCTCAGCACGCTCACCACCGGCAGCCGCCCGACGAATTCCGGAATCAGCCCGTACCGGATCAGGTCGGTCGGCTGAAGGTTCTCGAGCGTTTCCAGGTCTCGACGGCTGGCCGGCGCGGGCGAGTCCGCACGCCCCGTGTGGAAGCCGAGCGTTTTCTTGCCGGTCCGCTGGGCGATGATCTGCTCCAGCCCCACGAAGGCCCCGCCGCAGATGAACAGGATATTCGTCGTATCGACCGCAATGAATTCCTGGTGCGGGTGTTTGCGGCCGCCCTGCGGCGGAACGTTGGCCACCGTTCCTTCCAGAATCTTCAGGAGCGCCTGCTGCACCCCCTCGCCGGAAACGTCGCGCGTGATGGACGGATTCTCGCCCTTCTTGGCGATCTTATCGATCTCATCGATGTAGACGATGCCGTGCTGGGCGCGTTGCACGTCGCCGGCGGCGTTCTGCAGGAGGCGCAGAATGATGTTTTCGACGTCCTCTCCGACGTAGCCGGCTTCCGTCAGGGTCGTCGCGTCGGCGATGGCGAAAGGAACCTCGAGCAGCCGGGCGAGTGTCTGGGCCAGGAGAGTTTTCCCCGTCCCCGTGGGCCCGATGAACAGGATATTGGACTTGGTCAGCTCGACCTCGCCGCGCGTGCGGGCAAACAGGATGCGCTTGTAATGGTTGTACACCGCGACGGCGAGCTTCTTCTTGGTCTTTTCCTGCCCGACCACGTACTGGTCGAGGAAGCTCTTCACCTCGGCGGGCTTGGGCAGCTTGACCTGCGCAGTGGCCGCCGGCGGGAGCTGCTCTTCCTCCAGGATGGCGTTGCACGCCGCAATGCACTCGTCGCAGATGAACAGATGCGGCTGTTCATTCCGAGCCGAGATGAGCCTCTTGACCGCGTCCTGGCTTTTGTTGCAGAACGAGCAGCGCGGATTTTCGTCGTTCCCGCCGCGTTTCAAGGGTGTCTCCCGCCGCTACTTATGCTTGAAGATGATCTCGTCAACGATCCCGTACTCGCGCGCCTGCTGGGCGCTCATCCAGAAGTCGCGCTCCACGTCGTGCTCGATCTTTTCCACGGGCTGCCCGGTATGTTGGGCCATGATTTCGTTCAAAGTGGCCCGGACGCGCAGGATTTCGCGGGCGTGGATGTCAATATCCGTCGCCTGGCCGGAGAGCCCACCCATCGTGGGCTGGTGGATGAGGACGCGAGAGTTGGGCAGCGCGAAGCGTTTGCCCGGCGTCCCGGCCGCCAGCAGCAGCGCCGCGACGCTGGCCGCCTGGCCGATGCAAATCGTCGCCACGTCGGGCTTGATGAACTGCATGGTGTCGTAAATGGCCATGCCCGCCGTCACCACACCCCCGGGAGAGTTGATGTAAAGCGAAACATCCTTGTCGGGATCTTCCGCGGCCAGGAAAAGGAGCTGCGCCGTGACCAGGTTCGCCACGTTGTCGTCGATGGGCGTGCCGATGAAGATGATGTTGTCGCGGAGGAGGCGCGAATAAATGTCGTAGGCGCGCTCTCCCCGATTGGTTTGCTCCACCACCATCGGGATCAGGGTCATCGTGGGCTCGTTCCTGCTCATGGTCTTTTCTGGTGTATTGCCCTCAAGCTTCGCCGGACATCGCTAACTTTTCCGAGTGATTTTTGCGTTGCGGTAGATGAGCTCAAGCGCTTTCTGGTTGCGGCGAGAGGATTTTAGTGTATCCAATCGTCCCTCGCGTGTCAAGCGCGTCTTGAGAGCCGCGGGGGCTTCGCCGCGCTCCGCGCCCATTTCGCGGATCAGGTCGTCGACTTCTTCCTCGGACACCTCAAGCTTCTCCGCCTCCGCAACCCTTTCCAGGATCAGCGAGCCGCGCACTTCGCGCTCCGCCTCGGGGCGAGCCTCCTCCCGGATCTGCCGCCAGTCCACCTGCGTCGCCCGCGGGTCGATGCCCTTCGCCACGAGCTGCGTCACGATGGCTTCAAGTTTGTGGTCGAGCTGGATCTCCACCAGCGTGGCGGGCACCGGAAACTCGTGCCGGCTCACCAGATCCGCCAGCAGCTTGCTCTTTGCGGCGTTTTCCACCTGGCGGGCTCGGCGTATTTCCAGGTTCTCGCGCAGCTTCGCCCGAAGGCTGGCCAGAGTTTCGGAATCACTGACGGTCTTGGCCAGTTCGTCGTCCACCGAGGGCAGCACCTTCTTTTTGATGCTCTGAACTTCGACTTGGTAGCGCAGCGTTTTCCCGGCGAGGGATTTTTGGGGGTAATCCTCCGGATAGGAGACCTCAAACTGGCGCTTCTCACCCGGTTTCACGCCCCGCAGGTTCTCCGTAAAGGCGGTT
>JAIQGH010000114.1 GCA_020072655.1 Terriglobia bacterium
GATCACCCGCATAGATTAGCCGCCCGCCGTGCTCGCCAGCCCCCGGCCCAAGGTCGAGGATTCGGTCGGCATGACGCATCATCTCCGGATCGTGCTCGACCACCAGTATCGTGTTGCCGAGATCGCGCAAGCTCTTGAGAATCTCGATCAGCCGCCCGGTGTCGCGAGCGTGGAGCCCAATGGACGGCTCATCGAGGACATAGAGCGCCCCCACCAGATTCGAGCCGAGGCACGTGGCGAGCTGAATCCGCTGCGATTCGCCCCCGGAGAGCGTTGAGGCCAAGCGGTCGAGCGTCAGGTATTCCAGCCCCACTTTGTACAGGTACCGGAGGCGCGCGCGGATTTCTTCCAACACCGTATCGGCTACCGTTTCCTGAAATGGCGTGAGGCGCAGTTCGTTGAAGAAACGGTAGGCCTCCTGGATGGACATGCGGGAGACGTCGGTGATGGATTTTCCCTGGATGCGGATGTGCAACGCCTCGCGCCTCAACCGCCCGCCCTCGCACTCCGGGCAGAGCGCGTACCCCCGGTAGCGGCTAAGAAAAACCCGCACATGGAGTTTGTATTTCTTGCGCTCGAGATAGGCGAAGAATCCGCGAATGCCCTCGAACTCTTCGTCCCCATCAATCAACCACCGCCGCTGCTCTTGCGTCAGGCGATAGTAAGGGACCTCCAGCGGGATGTTTCTGGCCCGCGCCACCTGCTTCATCTCGTTGTAGAAGCCGCGATAGCGCGGCTTCGTCCAGGGCTCGACGGCGCCCTCCGAGAGGCTCTTGTTCTTGTCGGGAATCACCAGGTCAAGGTCGAAATCGATCGTGTTGCCAAAGCCCTGGCAACGCGGACAGGCGCCATAAGGATTGTTGAAGGAAAAGAGACGTGGCTCAGGCTCCTCGAAGACCGTCCCGCACTTCTTGCACTCGAACCGTTCGTTGAAGACCAGCCGCTCGGGTGGAGCGGAGGCGTCGTGCGCGGCGAATTCCAGGATGGCCTCGCCACTCTCGTGGTAGCAGAGCTCCACCGAGTCGATCAATCGCTGACGGATGTCGGAGGCCACGGACAGGCGGTCAACCAGAACGTAAACGGGCCGAGCGAAGTCCACCTCGAGCAGCGACTCCGGCGTGGAGAATTCGGAGATCCGACCGTTCTGGTAGAGCCGATTGAAACCCGCCTGCCGAAGTCCAAAGAGCCGTGGCTTGAGGGACGCGTCGGGAGGAATAGGGGCCACAGAGCCTCGATTCATCGGGGCATGTGCCGGGCTAAAGCCCGGCGCTACTAGCTCCGTGTCCGCGGGGCGCGTCCGCGAACGCCTGCTGGGTGTTGTAGGGGGAGCTTCACCCGTTCCGCCCTTCAAAGCGTCGGGAGCCCGGAGGGCTCCCCTACCCGGCCCACCGGGATTGACCCGGAATAGGATGTAGAATCGCCGGCCCGGCTCGAGGGCCAGGACGCGATCGGCGATCTCATCAACGTTGTCCTTGCGCACGGCTTCCTGGCAGCGCGGGCAAAAGGTGACGCCGATACGCGCGAAGAGCAAGCGCAGATAATCGTAAATCTCCGTCGCGGTGGCCACCGTCGAGCGCGGATTGCGCGTGGCGTTTTTCTGCCGGATAGCCACGGCGGGAGCGATGCCCTCCACTGCGTCCACATCGGGCTTTTCCATGCGCTCCAGGAATTGACGTGCGTAGGCGGAGAGGGATTCGATGTAGCGCCGCTGGCCTTCGGCGTAAACCGTGTCGAACGCCAAGCTCGACTTGCCGGAGCCGGAAACCCCCGTGACTACGGTCAGCCGGTTGTGGGGAATTTCACAGTCGATATTCCTGAGGTTGTGGACGCGCGCTCCACGGATGATGATGCTTCCCTGCAAGGTGGAGTTGGGAGCAGGCGCAGCAGGAGCCGCCGTCAGAGATTCTTGCGCCGTCGCCCCAACGGAGGCCACGGCTCCGTCAGGAACGCCTGAGACGGGAAGCGCGTTTCGGAACGTATCTTCGCTGGAGGACAAGTCCGCCGCCCTGCAAGGCTGGTGATCGGCTGTCCCCGCTTCCAGCTCCGTTGGGCGGTCGCACAGCGGGCGCGGAAGCGGCTTGCCGAAACCATCCATTATAGCCTCAACGGGGTTACGTCCGCGACAATTCCCGCCCGCCGCGCATCCGCTATAATGGCAGGTTGCCTCGCCTACCGCGTCGCGGACATTGCATGGATACCAACAGTTCGAATCTCCCCGACATCGTGGCCGCGACCGCGTCGGAAGTTCGTCCGCTGGCGGCGACGTTCCGCTCTCTGCGCCACCGCGACTTCGCGTTCTTCTGGACGGGAAACTTCCTCTCCAACATCGGTACGTGGATGCAGAACCTGGCGCTCGGCTGGCTGGTGCTGGAAATCACCAACTCGCCGTTCCTATTGGGCCTGAACGGCTTTCTGGGCTCGGTGCCGTCGCTGTGTTTCTCCTTGCTGGGCGGAGCCATCGCTGACCGTCTGAACCGCCGCAAGCTGATGATTTACACGCAGACCTCCATGATGCTCCTGGCCTTGATACTCGCCGTTCTGACGTCGTTCCGGATCGTCACCATCGGCGAGATTCTGGCGATCAGCTTCCTGACGGGCCTCGCCTCCGCGCTGAACAACCCGGCCTACCAGGCGCTGGTGCCCGACCTCGTGGGGCGCGACGACCTGATGAACGCCGTGGCCCTCAACTCGGCGCAATTCAATATGTCGCGCGCCATCGGGCCGACGTTTGCCGGGCTGGCGCTTGCTTGGGTGGGCGCGGCGGGCTGTTTCTATCTGAACTCCTTCAGCTTCCTGGCGCTGATTATTGCTCTCGTGGTGATTCGCGTTCCGCCTCACCCTAATCACGAAGGGCCATCGGTCTGGCACGCGATGCTGGAAGGATTGCGCTACGTGCGGCGCCAACGCGCCCTCGTTGTGTTGCTCTCCGTGCCGTCGTTCCTGAGCCTGTTCGCGCTGCCCTTCGTTGTCCTGATGCCGGTGTTCGCGCGCGATTTGCTGAAGGTGGGCGCCTCGGGGCTTGGTTACCTGATGGCAGGGGCGGGCCTGGGAGCCGTCCTCTCCGCGCTGACTCTCGCCACCCAAGCCAACATCGAACGGCGCCGGGATCTCATTGTGGGATCGGCCGCCGTGTTTTCGCTGGCGCTGATTCTGCTGTCGCAAGCGAAGTCGTTTGCCTGGGCATTCTTCCTGCTTGTCTTGCTGGGCGCGACGATGGTCGGGGCGCTGGCGCTCACCAACAGCACGCTCCAGATCTTGAGCCCGCCGGAACTGCGTGGCCGCATTATGAGCATGTACAACCTGGCGGTGCTGGGACTGGCACCCCTCGGCAGTTTGCAGGCGGGCGCCGTCGCCGAGGCCGTCGGCGTACGCTTCGCACTGGCCTTGGGGGGCGCGATTTGCCTCGCTTACTTTCTGACGCTGCTTTTTCTCTTCCCCCGGTTGGGGTGGGGCGCGGCGCTACGCAAATTGGATTTCGGGATCAGCGACTGACAGGGGAGGAGGGAAACGCACCGGAGGCGACCCGGGTCTACGAAATCCGATCCCCGGATACAGGGTCACGAATCACTTCGCGGCCCGCAAGCTCTCATTGACCGCTTGGTAGTAGGCTTCGGGAGAGGGGAACCCGACCACCATTTTCCCGTTCACAAAACACGTCGGAGTGCTGGAAATCCCGAGCGCCTGCCCCTCCTTGACATCCGCCTCGATTCGAGGCAGCGGGGCTTTCGAGTCAATGCAGGCAGCCAAGCGCAGGCGGTCAAGCCCCACCTGCTCGCCGTAGCTCAGCATCAGATCGCGCGCGTTCACCCCATTGATGCCCGCCTGGTTCTTGAAAATCATCGAGCGCAGCGGCACATAGCTTCCGGGATTCATCTGATACGCGCACTGGCAGGCTAGAGAAGCCGTCAGCGTCCACTCGTGAATGCTGAGTAGCGGGAATTCTTTGTAGACGATCCGCACCTTGTCACCGTATTTGGGCAGGAGGTCGCTCTCCAGGAAATCGTGCAGCCGCGCGCACATCGGGCACTCCAGGTCGGCGAATTCCACAATCGTCACCGGCGCACTCACGGAGCCCTGCCCGGGCTGGCCATCTGTCCTGATGATTCGGAGCGCCTCGCGCCGGGGGTCCAACCCCAGGTCGTAGATGCTGCCCAAGACCAGGCAGCGCTGGTCCTTGGTCAGATAGAAATTCTGCGTCTGCGTGTGCTTGCCGTCATCGACGGTGATGGTGGTAGCCAGCAAGTTCGGATACGGCGAGGGGTGGAAGTCGGTCGCCGTCACGACCGTCGATGCCGGGAACTTAAATTGTTCGCGCACACGCTGTGTGACCTCGCTCCTGGGGTCGCCCGTCACCGGGTAGGTACTCCCCAGGATAAGGTAGTGGTAATCCTTGGTGATGAGAACACTGTTCGGCCGTTTCTGTTTGCCGTCGTCGGCGGTAATCGTCATCTGCAGGAAAGCAGGGTGATTGGCGGGACGCGGCGCGTCGACCGTGAGCTTGACGTTCTCCGGCACGCCGAATCTGGCACGAACGAACCGAAGAATCTTGTTTTGCAGCACCCCTGCCTTAGGGGGAGTGGTCGTCGGGCGCGTACTGTCGGCGATCAGCCGAGCGCCGCCGATGAGCAGAAAAAAACCCAGAACGAGGTCCGCTGATTTCGAGAGACCTTTCACCAGCGCTGATGCTCCTTCCAGAAGATGCCCCGAGCCCGCGAGCCTGCGCCCGCACTTTCATTCTAGCCCAGGGCTCCTGGAAAAATCAATTTTCCGCTAAAGGCCCGGACCGCGGGCCGAGTGATCAGGGTCTTAAATCGAACGCTTGGCATGCTCGTCGCGCGTCTCTTGTTGGGGCGATGGGTCGGAGGGCACAACCACCTCCCGCCCTTCTTCCAAAGTTCCTGCCTCTTGCCTGCCGTGGAAAACAATGACATGAAGCACAAACATCAGCACCAAGATGCCGCCGAAGGTGCATACGATCGTGGCTCCGGTGGGCAGATCCAGAACCACCGAAAGGTACACTCCCAGCGCGGAAACCAGGGTGCCCATGGTCCAGCCAATCGCCAGGCGCGGGCCGATCCGGTCGGCGAAAAGCATCGCGCCGACGGAAGGCACAATCAGGTAGCAGAAAACCAGCAAGACCCCCGCAATAGCCACTGAGGAAGTCACGACAAAACCAAAGGAAGCGTAGAAGAGGAAATCCCAGAGCCGGATGGAGACGCCGCGCGCTTCGGCCGCTCGGGGGTCGGTAGAAATCAGCAAGAACTTCTTGCGGAAAATGTAATGGAAGGCCCCGATGGCGCCGTAAAGCAGCGCCGTGTGCTCGACGTCAGTCCACGACACGGCGAGGATGTTTCCGACCAGCATGTCCTTCAGGTGCTCAGTCTCGCCGGTGGCCTTGCTCATGGCCAGAATAGCGCCCGCCGAGGCAACGGCGTAGGCAATGCCGATGAAGGCCTCTTGCGGAATATGCACTCGGCGCATTCTGGCGAGGGCAAAAATCCCCGCACCCAGGAAAGTGAAGGCCAGGCTGATCCAGTAAGCGCCTCGCGCGTGGGGATCCATTCCCATCGCGACGCCGATGGTGGCGCCGAGCGCCGCGATCTGGGCGAGGGCGAGATCAACGAAAATCACCCCGCGCTCCACGACGTGGACGCCGAGGTAGGCGTGAATCCCCGTCAGGATCAGGCTCGCCACAAAAGGTGCCAGCAGGAAAGGAAGAACGTCCATGGTGCCTCCTCGGAGACTTACTGTGTTGCCCGCAAAGCCCGCGTCAGCAGGCCGATGTCGTAATCGAAGAGCTTAAAGTAGTCGGTGACATCCTTCTCTCCCTCCACCGAGGGCAGCATCACCACCACCTGGCCGCCAGTCTCTCGCGCAATGCTCTGCGGAGTCTTCAAATCGAAGTAGGGCTCCACGAGGATGACCTTCACATTCTCGCGTCTCATCATCTGGATCAGCTCGACGGTGTGGCGGGGGCTGGGCGGAATCCCCGGACGCGGCTCGATCTCGCCGGCAGAGACGAGTTCAAACCGCTTCAGGAAGTTCGGCCAGGAGCGATGGTAGGTGACGATCTTGCGGCCGTGGAAGGGCGCCATCTCGGCATCCCAACGCTTTTCGGCCTCCGTCAGGCGATTGCTGAAATCCTGGAACCGCTGGGCAAAGTAAGCCTGCCCGTCAGGCTGCATTTCCGCCAGCTTGTCGGCGATGCCCCGGGCGATCCGTCGCCCATTTTCGGGATCGAGCCAGTAGTGAGGATTCCCGAAGGGGTGCACGTCGCCCATGGCGCGGGTTACCACGCCCGTGGGCTTCTCCAGGATCTCCGCGAATTGCGAGGCATCGACGTATCCCGCGGCTCCCACTTGAACTTTCGGGTTGCCGCATTGGGTGATGAGGGGCGGTAGCCAACCGATCTCGAGCTGCAACCCCACCGCAATGAGCAAGTCCGCGCGGCGCAGCTTGAGCAGGAAGCTGGGCTTGGCTTCGACGAAGTGCGGGTCCTGGTAGCCACGTGCAATGGACTCAACTTCGACGCGGTCGCCGCCGACCTCGGAAGCAAACTCCGCCAAGTCCGTCGTCGAGGTCACAACCTTGATCTTGGATGCAGCGCGGGCGGCACTTGGCGCGGCAATGACGGCAAAAGCCAGCAAGGGCGCTAGCAGGCCGGCGTGACACAGAAAGCTGGGTCGACGTTCCATAATGACTCCTGGCTTAGAAAGGATGGGCGCCGTGGGCGCCGAGAACGAAAAGGAATTGAAACAGCAAATCGTTTCCTGACCGCCCGTCGGCGTAGCGCGTGAAGCGGTATTGTCCCCGGATCTGGCTGAACTCGCTGGGCCAATAAGTGATGACCGGAGAAAACCCGCTGTCGGTCAGCGAAGCCATCTCGGCGCGGCCGGAGCGATCGTAGCGTCCCCCGACAGTCCACCGCCGCGTGAGGCGGTAATCCGCCGCGCTGTAAAAACCAAACGCGCGCTCAAGGGAGCCCAACTGCTCCCGGCGGCTCCAGACGAATTCGTTGCGGAGGAGGAAATTGTGATAGATGGCGCGTCGCAAGGGCTTCCAGCGCAGCGTGGTATCTGCGCCGAAGAGCTGCGTGCGAAATCCCGTGCCCACATCGTTGTGGCCGCGCGCCCAGGAAAAACCCAGGTCAAGGTTGGTGGATTCCGTCAAATCCCGATACCCCCGCAGATGCCCGACCGTGAGCACGTCACCGCGCCGCGTGGCATGGAAGACGCTGCCGGAATCACCGCGGAAAACCTGAGCGGTCGCCTCGAGGAAGATGTCTTTCGGCGCGGGAAGAATACGGCTTACGGAGAGCCCTGCGTCGTTTATCCCTTCCTCGCCGTTGACAAGACTCTCGGTCACCAGCGGCCGGTCGGCCCAGGGAAGAGCGTGATTGTGCAGCGTGTTGACGACACCGAAGGCCGACCGTAGCTTGCCGGCCTTCGCGACAAACCCGCCCGGCAGCGAGGTGAAAGTCAGGTAACCTTCCTCGAGCTCCACGCCTTCCTGGCCAAAGGAGAAGAAGAAATCCCCCCGCGCGTAGGGATCGATGATGGCCTGAAATCCCACTTCCGATTCGTGCATCTCCAGAGTCGTCATGCTCCGGTTGGGATCGCGCCCCACGGCACCCAGGAAATCTCCGATCACGCTGATGTCAGGATTCAGGATTTTCGCCGCGGCGCTCGCCCCGCCATAGACGGGGAGGGCAGTCGGTGTCGTGCTCGTCGCCACCGTGGCAGCCTGGGCCGCAGGTTGCAGTGCGGCGGACGTGGCCTCCGGCAGCGCGGGCTTTTGGCTTGCCGCGGCTGGAGTGACCTCAGACGCGGGCGGGGGCGTTGCCTGATTGGTTCTCAGGGTTTTGATCTCCGTCTCGAGCGCGGCAATGCGGTCTTCGAGCGCCTTTAGGCGCTCTTCCGTTGCCGCGCTCTCCTGGCCCAAAAGAACGCCTGAGCCCAGCAAGAGCGAACAGCAAAGAAGCACAAGTCTTCGCATGGCAATACTCCTCGAGATCGCGGCTGATAGGGTGGCCCTGACTCCACCTTGAGAAGTCAGGTTCTCAGGGAAAACTTCTATACGGCCGGGGGAGCGCGGGCGGGAAGAACACCGGGGAGTCGCGCGGGCAGGCGGAAGGCCGGAGGTGCCCATAGGCAGAGACTCAGAGATTGCGGGGCCATCACGGAATAGCCGGCGGACGGTCGGGCTCTACTGGCCAGATAAATTCGGCAGGCGACGCAGACAGTTTTCGGCGCGCTGGTTTCTCGGCCGCTGGAGCCTTGCCGTAGAAACGCCAGCGCGCCAGAGCGTAGAAGCTCCTCCTCGTGGCGATGAAACTCCCCGCACCACAGGAGCTCCGCCTGGACGACAATCAAAGTCCACCCCGCCAGAGTGCGCAGAAACCGGCGTCGCAGGATGTGCTTGGAGAGGTTCATTACCACAGCATTATACTACGCGGGATTATCCCGCCTTGCCTGCAAAGTAAGGTGAGGCAAACCACCGTCCGGAAGCTCGCATTCAGGCTGCTTCTCTTTTGGATGGAAGTGGCGCGCCGCGAGATGCACGTCCTGCTCACCAATCTGCCTTAGGGCGATGCCTCTCCCACGTTTCCTTGGGACCCGCAGCCCCCTACTCATACTTCCCGGCCAGCCGTCGCGAAAGCTCTTTCACCTTTTCCGCCAGACGCGGAAGGTTCGACAGGTTGGCGTACATCTTTTTGAATTCGTCAAGGGGGCGTGCCGGCCGTCCCCAGACGGTCGTGCCGCGGCGGACGATCTTGCCGGGGAGGATGCCCGCTCCCCCGCCCAGGACGGCGCGGTCCTCGACGCGCACGTGGTCGCCAATCCCTACCTGCCCGCCCATTATCACGTAGTCGCCGATCTCCACGCTGCCGGAGATGCCGGTTTGTGCGGCGATCACGCAATGCCGTCCGATCCTCACGTTGTGGGCGACCTGCACGAGATTGTCGATCTTGGTCCCCTGGCCGATGACCGTCTTTCCCAGCGAACCTCGGTCCACCGTCGTGTTGCAGCCGATTTCGACATCGTCCTCGACGATGACCTGCCCGAGCTGGGGGAATTTCCGATGTCGGCCCTCGGCGAAGACATAGCCGAAGCCGTCACCTCCTATCGTCACGCCGGCGTGCAGAATCACGCGGTCACCAAGCCGCGCGCCGGGATACACCGTCACATGCGGGTAGAGGACACAATGGGCGCCGACCTGCACGTCTTCTCCCAGATAGACTCCCGCACCGAGCCGGGTACCAGCTCCTACGCCTGCGCCGCGCTCGATGACAGCGTGTGGGCCGACGCTGACATTGGCGGCAAGCGTCGCTTCGGGAGAGACGATGGCCGTTCGATGGATCCCCGGGGCTACGACGGGAGGGGGATGCAGCGCCTCCGCGGCACGGATGAATGCGAGCTTGGGATGGGCGACAGCAATCGTCGTGCGACCGCTGACCGACTTCCCGGCGGGGATCAGAATGCATCCCGCCTGCGATTGCGCGGCGAGCGCGAGCGCACGATCACCTTCGGCAAACGCCAACTCATCCGAGGTCGCGGCTTCCAGCGCCGCAACGCCGCGAATCTCGATCTTGCCCTCACCCTGCAAGGTGCCGCCGACCAGGCGAGCGATTTCGTCTGTATTCATGTCAATTCCTCGCATCGCAGAACCTCAAAACAGGTACAGGGGCGGCTCGCCGGGAGGCCGAGTTTTCCAGCGGCGGTGCACCCAAAGCCATTGGGCGGGGTAGCGACGGACATACTCCTCGATGAGCCGCGTGAAGTTCGCCGTGTTGACGAGGATTTCCTCCTCAGGATCTTCGCGTCTGATCCACTCCACGGAGTCGAAGCGCAGGCGGTATTTCCCGAGCTTCTCATCCCAGATCACGAGCCCGAGCACAATGGGGGCTCCGGTTTGGCGCGCCAGGCGCGCGGGCCCGGTCGTCGTGGAGGCGGGGCGGCCAAAAAAGTCCACGAAGACGCCTTCGCCGGCCAGCACGTTCTGGTCGGAGAGGATGCCCACAGCCTCTCCACGCCGCAGCGCGCGGAGAACCTCGCGTGCCGCGTTGCGCTTCTCAATGGCGTGGCCACCGCTCAGGCAGCGGTAGCGGTTGATGAAGGCGTCGAGGAGAGGATTGTCCAGCTCGCGCACCAGGAAATAGCAGGGATGGCCATAGATCCCATGCGCGAAGGAGCCCAGCTCCCAATTGCTGAAGTGGGCCGTGAGGAAGAGCACACCCTTGCCCTGCTCCTGGGCCTGGGCGTAGTTCTCGAATCCATCGTAGATAATCAGATGCTCGATGTTCTCGCGGTTCCAGTAGGGGAAATGCGCGAAGTCCGCAAGCATGCGCCCGAAGCCACGGAAGAGGTCCCGAAGCACCTCCGAACGCTCCTTATCGCTCCACTCCGGGAAGGCCAGGCGCAGGTTGAAGAGACCGACCTTGCGCAGGCGCCGCCACAGCCAGTACGTGGCTCGAGCCAGCAACCCGCAGAGCCCGCGCGCCACCCAGTGAGGCAGGGCGCCGAGCAGCCGCAGCAAGCCGGCGGCGGCGAGATATTCGAGACGGTGCCGGAAGGCCGTGCGTCGCCTTCGGCGCGGTTCCGGCGATGGCAGAGCGGGCACAGAATCGCGAAGGGTCATGCTCGACACGCACTCCCTCAGGCCAGCCAAGCTCCGACGGAAACTTCGGACCGGCCCGGCCGACCTTAGGGGCGAGCCCTATCCCATTCTAGTGCCGTTCCCACCCCAGTGCGGTCCATCGGGGCCCCGTTAGCGATGCCGCCGATCCCATCCAGTCTGCCAAGGTTTCGGCCCCGATTCGGTACATCGGGGCGGCGAGGCCGAATATGTTGAAACGGCACTAGTCGGCCCGCAGGGGAAGATTCTGCAAAAAGAAGCTGAGAACTTGATCC
>JAIQGH010000115.1 GCA_020072655.1 Terriglobia bacterium
CTCCGCCCTTCCTGAGACGATGATACCGCGAAATTAAAGGTCACCTCTATGAGCAGACACTACGAGTTATTGCAGCGCGCGGCCCAGGAGCAAGCTCTGAAGAGCGATGCCAGTCCGCTCAACGAGGGGCCGACGGACGGTCCCCTGCCTTCCTTGGGACCGAGGTCGACGCCTCGCCAGGAGTTGCTCAAACTTGTTCATCGGCTCTTCCTGTTCGGGCAGAGCAGCGGCCCTCGCGTGATTGTGTTTACCGGAGTTGGAAGACATGTCGGTTGCAGCGCGGTTTGTGCGGGCGCCGCCGAGGCCCTCGCAGGACAAGTTGCAGACCCCATATGCGTCGTGGATGCAAACTTCCGCTGGCCCTCGCTGCACAAGTACTTCCGCTCGGATAATCTGCGCGGCTTGGCGGATGCGCTGGTCAAGCCGGGAGCCATTCGCAGCTTTGCCCATCGAATCCGAGGTGGGAATCTCTGGCTTCTTTCTGCCGGAACTGTGACGGCTTCGGCCGGCACCTTGTTGAGCAGCCAGAATCTGTCATTGCGCATCGCGGAATTGCGGGAGGAATTCCGCTTTATCCTTATCGATTCGTCTCCCGTGAACGAAAACACCGACGCCATCCTGCTCGGTCAGTTGGCTGAGGGCGTACTTCTGGTGCTGGAATCAAACTCGACGCGCCGCGAGGTGGCCCGCCGAGCGAAAGAAAGCTTTGAGTCTGCCGAGGTTTCCGTCGTCGGGGCGGTCTTGAACAAGCGTAACTTCCCGATCCCTGCTTTCCTTTACGAAAGGGTGTAGAGGAGGCGGGGGGCGCTGCTCGTCCTGGCAGCAGCCTGATATTTCCAGAAGGGGTCCCGGAATGGGACTGAAAGGGCGGAGCTATGTCTACACTTCCCCTCCTCCCGGTAGTAGAGAGAGGCAGACCCTTGCCGGCTACGGTAGGCGAGACGCTGCGCTGGTATGCGATTCATACTCGCTCCCGATACGAAAAAAGGGTCGCTGCGCAACTGCGGGAGAGACAGATTCGCAGTTTCCTTCCTCTCATCGCGGAGACACACCGCTGGAGTGACCGGAAGAAGGTGGTCGAGCAGCCGTTGTTTCCAGGCTATGTTTTCACGCAGATCGCGGATCTCTCTGACACTCGCCTCTCGATTTTGAAAACTGTCGGAGTGGCGGGATTTGTCGGCACGAAGGGCAAAGGAACTCCTATTCCTGACAAGGAAATCGAGAATGTGCAATCTATCCTGGCCAGCAGTTCTCGCTTTACTGTCCACCCCTTCTTGCGGGTCGGCCAGCGAGTACGGATTCGTGGCGGATGCCTGGATGGCGTGGAAGGCATTCTTCTCGCCAAGAACGTCGACAGAAGCGTCGTCGTTTCGATCGAGCTCATTCAACGGTCCGTGGCAGTTCGGGTCGAGGGATTCGATATTGAACGTGTGTATCAGACAACCCCACCTGACGCTGCTCGCACCGTGCGAGATGCGCGTAAGTACGAAATCTCTTATCGCCTGGAGTAGACCCTATGATGGATCCTGCTAGCTTCCGGAAATCCGAATTCAGCAAGTTCAAGATTGCCGTGTTGGGACTTGGGCATGTCGGCCTGCCGACGGCCGTGGGGCTGGCCGACCTTGGCTGGGACGTGATCGGCGCTGATCAAGATTCTTCCAAGGTTCGCTTGATTGCTGCCGGGACACCGCCCTTCTATGAGCCCGGACTGGAGCCTCTGCTTCTGAACCAGCTCGCGAGTAAGAAGTTTCAGCCCACGGACGACGTCGTCCACGCCGTGCGGTCCGCCTCCGTGATCTTTCTGTGCGTCGGAACGCCGCAACGGCCATCAGGAGAAGCTGATCTCACTCAGATTGAGTATGTCGCTCGTCTGGTCGGGCGAAATCTGAACGCCTACAAGTTGATCGTCGAGAAAAGCACGGTGCCCGCCATTACGGCCCAATGGATCAGGCGAACCGTGAGCCTTTATGCCACCAAGGGTGAAGCCGGCGAGCGCGACACCGGGCAGGGCGCGAACGAAGCGCCGGGGCGGGACTTTGCGGCCAACCCGTTTCCGTTCGAGGTGGCCTCTAATCCCGAGTTCATCCAGGAAGGAAAGGCTGTTGAGGCTTTCTTTCATCCCAGCCGGATAATCCTCGGCATCGAATCCGACCGAGCCCGCCGGATCCTCGAGGCGATCTACCAACCTCTTGACGCGCGCATCCTGGTGACTGACCTGACGACAGCCGAGCTAATCAAATACGCGGCGAATGCCTTCCTGGCCACCAAGATTTCCTTCATCAACATGGTCGCCGATGTCTGTGACTCCCTGGGCGCGGACGTGACCATGGTAGCGCACGGTATCGGCCTGGACCCGCGCATTGGGCCAGCCTTCCTCAATGCGGGGATCGGGTTCGGTGGATACTGCTTCCCGAAGGACCTTCGGGCGTTCATCCACTTGGTGGAAGAATTAGGCTTGGAGTCCTCCCTGCTTCAAGGCGTCGAAGAGATTAACCTCCTTCGGACGGAGGTCTTCCTCAAGAAACTCCGCCAGGCATTGTGGGTCTTGAATGGAAAAACGATCGCCCTTCTGGGCTTAGCTTTCAAGCCCGGAACCGACGATGTTCGGGAGGCGCCGAGCCTGCGCATTGCGGAATCCTTGCTCCGCGAGGGCGCCGCAATTCGTCTTTACGACCCCCAAGCCATGCCCGGCTGCCGGCGCGCCCTTCCCGAAGAGCCCGGTCGAGTGATCTACTGCAATTCCCCCTATCATGCGGCCGAGGGCGCACAGGCGCTCCTGCTGGTGACGGAATGGGATCAGTTCCGGGAACTCGATTGGGCCCGCCTCCGCGTTGTTATGGACGTGCCGATCCTTCTCGACGGGAGAAACTTTATTGATCCCGCCGAGGTGCGAGCCGCGGGTTTCGGATACATCGGCATGGGGCGAGGAAACGCCGCTGCTGAGCGGGCCCTGAGCCCGAGCCTCTCGCCCATCCCCTCGTCCCGCCATGAGGACCTGCAGGTAACGCAACGCCGCTAAACACAATCGCGACAGGAGCTTTCCTATGCGACCTCGAAGCTTAGTTACGGGCGGCGCGGGCTTTCTAGGCTCGCACCTGTGCGACCATCCCCATCGATCCAAGCAAGATTCTGGGCGCCGCGCAGGCAAAGTTTGGAGATGGCTTATCCGCTCCGTTCAGGTTGGACAACGTGCTGCATTTCGCCTCACCTGCAAGCCCTCGAGATTATCTGCGCCATCCGATTCATACCCTCAAGGTAGGATCTCTCGGCACTTATCACGCCCTGGGTCTAGCCAAGGCCTGCGGGAGCGTTTTTTTGCTCGCCTCAACCTCCGAAGTCTACGGGGACCCAGAAGTCAATCCGCAGCCCGAGAACTATTGGGGACGGGTGAACCCCGTCGGGCCGCGCAGCGTGTACGATGAAGCAAAGCGCTTTGCGGAGGCCACGGCCACGGCCTATGCACGTGAACATCGCATGAAGGTCCGCATCGCACGGATCTTCAATACTTACGGCGAACGCATGCGTTTGGACGACGGAAGGGTGTTTCCGAACTTCCTTGCCCAAGCGCTGCAGGGCAAGCCGCTGACCGTGTACGGGGAAGGAGTCCAGACCCGGAGCTTCTGCCACGTGAGTGACCTGGTGGAAGGGCTCTTCCGTTTGCTCTGCTCGGACTTGCACGGACCGGTGAACTTGGGGAATCCCGAAGAGATTCAGCTTCTGAATTTGGCCCGTCTGGTGATTCGCGAAGCAAGAAGTAAGAGCGCGATCGCATTTGAGCCGCTGCCTCAAGATGACCCGCAGCTCCGTCGCCCGGATATCACCAGGGCAGCGACTCACCTTGGCTGGCAACCCAAAGTGACGCTGCGAGAGGGGATTCGCCAGGTCATACCCTGTTTCCGCGAGCAGTTGGACCGATCGTCTTCCGCCCTGCCGAAGCCGGCGCCTTCATTGCGTGAGTCGCCCGAAGTCGGCCGGGTTCGGTGTTAAAGGCCCACCGCCGGGATTTCTCCTTACCACAGGACACACGATTATGAGCAATGTACGGCATCGCCTACTGATCAGCTCGTTAAAAACCCTGGACTCGCTCGTCCTGGTAGCGGCCTTCGGGTTCGCAAGCTTGACGGTGCTGTATGAGACCGGCCAGGCATCGCTCGGGGAATTCCTCTCCATGCGGATTAAAGTCCAGAACTTCATCCTGTTTTCAGGCCTCCTTCTCGGCTGGCGCCTGATCTTCTCGGGCATGCACCTCTACGATTCCCGCCGCGCCTCCGGCGAGATAAAGGCTGCGGACGGAATCAAGGCGGTTTCGGTCAGCACGCTTTTCCTGGGAGCCCTCGCCCTCTTGTTTGACATCCGGCTGGTGGACCCGATTTTCCTCCTGACCTTCTGGATTTCAGCGATGTCCGCCGTTGTGGGCGGCCGGCTCCTTATTGACTATCTCTTGGCCCGCGCCCGCCGGAAAGGTAGCAACTTGCGGCACGTACTCATGGTCGGCACGAACCGGCGCATAGTCTCCCTCGCCCGCAAACTCGAGTCCAGGCCGGAATTTGGCTACCGCGTTATCGGGTTTGTGGATCGGGATTGGCCGGGACTGGAGAGTTTTGGAAAGACGGGCTACCGGATCGTCAGCGATTTTGAGGGCGTGGCAGACTTTCTCAGAAAGAACGTTGTGGATGAAGTTATCGTCGGCCTCCCTTTACGGTCGCACTACACGGCCGCCTCCCAGATTGCGGGGGTCTGTGAAGCCCAAGGCATTGTCGTCACCGTCTTGCCGCTGATCGTTGAGCCGAAAAGGGCGCGCTGCAGGGCAGAAGATTTCGAAGGCGCCCCCTTCATCACACTTTACACCGGACCGAGGGACGAGCTGCTTCTTGCCCTCAAGCGGATTATGGATTTTGGTCTGTCACTGACAATGTTGGTCCTGCTCTCTCCTCTTCTAGCCCTTGTGACCCTGCTCATTAAACTCCTTTCGCCGGGGCCGGTGTTCTTCATCCAGGAAAGACTGGGCCTGAGCAAGCGCCGCTTCCGCTTGTACAAGTTCCGCACCATGGTCCCCGACGCTGAAAGAAAGCAGGCTGAACTTGAGGGGCTGAACGAGGCGAGTGGACCCGTGTTCAAGATCAAAGACGACCCGCGGATCACCCCGTTCGGGAAGTTGCTCCGCAAAACCAGCATCGATGAGCTTCCCCAGTTGCTCAATGTCCTGAAGGGCGACATGAGCTTGGTAGGCCCACGGCCCCTCCCCATCCGGGACTATGAGGGGTTCGATCAGGACTGGCATCGCCGGCGCTTCAGCGTGCGACCGGGGATCACCTGCTTCTGGCAGATGAGCGGCAGAAGCTCGATCTCGTTCGACAAGTGGATGGAGCTCGATATGCGCTACATCGATGAGTGGTCCCTCTGGCTTGACCTGCAAATTCTGTTTGGGACTATCCCTGCTGTTCTGAAAGGATCCGGAGCCGCATGACCGGCCTTCCCCATTACCTACCGATCCTGCGCCGCGCACTCCCGTGGAGTGGCGCGGTCTGGAAAGCAGACCACCAGGAATTGCTCAACGCCTATTTCCAGGCGCGGGCAGTTCGCTGGAAAGATGTCTACGAGTCCAAGGGGCTCATGGCGACGATCTACCGGGCGCGCAGAGATGCCGTCCTCCGACATGCCGATCTACTTCGCCTGCCCCGGGGTTCGCAGATTCTCGATGCCGGCTGCGGTGCCGGACTCATCGCGGTCGCTCTCGCGCTGCGCGGACATGAGGTCCACGCTGTGGACACTGTCCCCAGCATGATCGAACAAACGCGCCAGCGGGCGCTGGCAGAGGGAGTTCAGCAGAACGTCCGGGTGAGGCTTGACGACGTTCGCCATCTAAGCTTCGAGAACGATCGGTTCGACCTCGCCGTCTCCGTCGGCGTAATCCCCTGGGTGGATGATCCCCTCCAGAGCTTGCGCGAGCTCGCACGGGTGATGAAGCCTGGAGGGCACTTGATCTTGGCGGTGGACAACAAGCGTCGCCTCAATAACGTACTCGACCCGTGGCGCCTCCCTTCGCTTGGTCCCCTCCGACGGAGAATAGGCAAGGCCTTCGAGAAGATTGGATATCGGCCAGAGGTTTCAAACCCTCGCGCGTCGTTCCACTCCATCAAAGAGACCGACGCCATGCTTTCGATGGCCGGACTCATCAAGGTGGAGGGCAAAACGCTCGGCTTCGGCCCTTTTACCTTTCTCAACCGCGCATTGTTTTCTGACCGGGGGGGGATCGTTGTGCATTCCAAGATGCAGGGCTGGGCTGACCACGGAGTCTTCCCTTTCCGCTCGACCGGAATGGTTTACCTCGTCCTCGCCACAAAGAATCGCAGCCCCGAGGGACCCGCTGGGTAAGGAGGGTCGAACAGTGAGCCAACTTCAAGCCAGCACGGCTACACCTCAACACCACACGCTGGACTACTTGAGGAAAATCGGGGTCAGCGAGCTGCCGCCTTTAACGAGCCCCTTCGATCCAGGCTACGATCCGACCACCCTGGAAAGCCATCTGGAGCAAAGCTCGCACCTTTTCTCCATTCTGAAACTCTCCATGGCCTGCTGGCTGATCGCCAAGGAGGCGGCGACGCGGCAGAAGATCGCGGCGGCGAAAAGGCATCGCGTGCGAACCGTGACCGGTGGCGGGCCGTTTGAAATTGCGGGTGCGGTGGGCGAGCTCCCCGCCTACCTGGATCTGTGCGCTGACCTTGGAGTGACGCGAATTGAATGCGGCGAAGGTTTTACTACCCTCCCGCTCCAACCCCGAGAGATCGTGCGCATGGCTAACGAACGGGGCCTGGAAGTGCAATTTGAGTTGGGCAAGAAACACACCGGCCCTTTCACTCCGAGGACGGTCGACGACCTGATAGACCAAGGCCTGTACTGGCTGGACAGTGGGGCCGTCCAGCTCGTTGTAGAGGGCCGCGAGAGCGCGCGCAACGTCGGACTCTTCAACGCAGAGGGAGATTTCAACGCAGCCTTCGCGGACCGCTTCGCGGCAGCTTTTGGGCTAAAAGTGTTGATGTTCGAGGCGCCCAACAAACCTAGCCAATTTGCTCTCTTGGACCATTTTGGACAGGAAGCGCACCTCTGCAACGTCCGGCTGGAAGAGGTCCTGCGGGTGGAAATTTATCGCCGCGGTCTTCATTCCGATGCGTTTGCCAAACCAAAGTTGAAGCTTGGACGCTCCGCCTGAGGCCCCTCCGCGAACCGATCCCCCGAGGTGATCCCGCATGAAAAGAACGGTTGTTATCGACTGTTTCCCCGAGAGCGTTCCGACTTACGCAGCAACTCATGCGATCGTGGCTATCGACGTGATCCGCGCCACCACGACAGCCATTACCTGTGTGGCCGCAGGGAGGCGCTGTTTTCCCGTGCCCTCGGTTTTGGCGGCCCACCGGCTCGCCAACAGGCTGCCCAATGCCCTTCTGGCAGGAGAGGTCGGCGGCATCGTGCCACTCGGGTTCCACCTGAACAACAGCCCGGCGGCCTTGGCGGCGAGAAGTGATATCGAGCGGCCGCTTATTCTCCTGTCCTCGTCTGGGACCTCCCTGTTGCACAAGGCTGAGGGTAACCCAGCGACGTACCTGGGGTGTTTCCGCAATGCGGCGTTTCTGGTCGCCTTTCTCGCGAACCGGCACCCGCATATCGCCATCATCGGAGCCGGGAGCCGGGGTGAATTTCGCGAGGAAGATCAGATGTGTTGTGCGTGGATCGCGCAGGGGCTCTTGCGGGCGGGGTACACCCCAGCGAATGCCCAGACGCTGGAGATTGTGGGGCGCTGGATCCATGTCGAACCGGAAGCCATCCGCAAGGGCAAAAGTGCGGAATATCTAATGCGGAGCGGGCAAGGAGAGGATCTAGATTTCGTTCTTCAACACATCAATGACCTGCAAGGTGCGTTTGCCCTTCGCCATGGTGAAGTTATGCTGGCTGAAGAAAGTCTGCCTTCTCCGATCGCAACTCCGTTGTCTTCAGTCCAGGTCCAGCCTCCTTTCCGATATGTTGAGACTTAGAGACAGCTCCACGCCGGTCGTCGTCCTCAGATCCGACAGCCACGGTGGTCTGAATATCATGCGAAGCTTAGGACGTCTGGGCGTCGCTGTCTTCAATGTCGACCCGAATCCCTGGGCACCCGCGTTTTTCTCCTCCTACTGTCGTGGCAGATTCCTATGGGACATCGAACATCGATCAGCGCGGGAGTCCGTGGAATATCTGTCTAGGGTTGCAGAGAAGGTTGGCCAACCGGCAGTCCTGATCCCGACGACTGACCGAACCGCAGTTTTCGTGGCTGACCATGCCGAAGCGCTCCGGAATTGGTTTCTGTTCCCAGACCAACCCGCGTCTTTGGTGCGCGGGCTGCGCAGCAAAAAGGAAATGCACGCACTTGCTCGACACGCCGAGATCCCCGCTCCGGAGACCATCGCGCCCCGCTCGAAGGCTGAGGTTTTGGCTTTCCTGAAAACCGCGGCCTTCCCAGTCATGCTGAAGGCTGTCGACGGCCAGCGGCTCTGGGAAAAGTGTAGGAAGAAGATGTTCATCGTGCGGAGTGCAGAGGAGCTTCTGGAAAGATATGAGCGCCTCGAGGATCCGTCTTCCCCGAACCTGTTGCTCCAGGAATACATTCCCGGAGGCGACAACACGGTTTGGATGTTCAACGGATACTTCAATGAGGCTTCGGCATGCGTCGTGGGTTTCACCGGAAAGAAGATTCGACAGTGCCCCGTCTACGCCGGCAGTACCAGTTTGGGGATCTGCCTTTGGAACGAGCAGGTAGCGGACCTTACGCGACGCTTCATGAAGGAGATCGGCTATCGGGGGATCCTGGATATCGGATTCCGCTACGACGCGCGGGATAGACTCTACAAAGTTCTGGATGTTAATCCCAGAATCGGAGCAACCTTTCGGCTCTTCGTGGGCCAGAACGGCATTGACGTGGCGCGCGCCCTATACCTCGATCTTACCGGCCAGGTGGTGCCGTGTGCCCCCGCGAGAGAAGGCCGAAAATGGATCGTCGAGGATCTCGACCTGGTTTCCTGCTATCGCTATCACCATGATGGAAAACTGACTCTCCGTGCTGCCGATGCTGGGGAGATGCGTCGTCGAACTCGTTGCCCGCGTTTACGGGCATTGTCGAGCGAGGCTGACGCGATGGCTTCGCGGCAGATTGTCCAGTTTCGGCACGCCCCGTCCATCAGGCAAGAGACTGTCGAGAGCCGCCTCTTCACTCAAACCCTAAAGCATCAACAGGGATGTGGAAGACCTGCCGAGCGCGGGCCGGCCCTGGAAGTTTCAGGGACCCCGCAGGAGTTGGCCCTGCATCACTGGCGAGGAGCCGAACACGGAATCGAATTTCGTGAGAAGTAACCTCTCCGCTGAAAGCCCCCTGCCCGGCCGGACCATCAGTCAGGCGGCTGACCTCGCACGAGGCCTAGGAAAATGGGCGTCCAAGGGCTTTTTGGCCTTGCTCGATCAGGGGCTGATTTCAGCGTCGAATTTCGTGATAGCTGTTCTGCTTGCACGCCAGCTCTCCGCGAACGATTACGGTGCCTATGCCTTGGCCTTCGAGGGGCTTCTTTTCCTTTCGGTTCTTTATGGAGCCCTGGTCCTCGAACCGATGAGCGTTTTCGGGCCGTCCATTTATCAGGACCAGCTTTCTGAATACTTGGGCACCCTTCTGAAGATCCACATCGGCGCGTCGATCGTCGCAACCTCCGGTGTGCTCGCTCTGGCCGGGGTTTTGAGGTGGTTACATCGAGGCGGAAATCTGCCGGCAGCTCTCGTGGGAGTGGGATTCGCTGTCCCCTGTCTTCTCCTATTCTGGTTGGCGCGTCGCGCTTTCTATATCAAGCTCTCTCCCGGCAATGCGGCCCTTGGTGCCTTGACGTACTCTGCCGTGCTCCTCACTGGGCTCCTGGTGGTCACGTGGCGCGGAGGGCTTTCGCCGCTGCTTGCTTTCCTGATTATGGGCCTGGCCGCCGCGATCACGGGGGTAGGAATGCTCGTCCGGCTGAAGCCGACCCGGCGCCTTTCAGCGCAGACTTTCAGCCTCAAAGAGGTGCTGAAGAGGCACTGGGCTTACGGGCGCTGGGCCGTAGCGAGTTCAGTGGCGATCTGGTGTTCGACCGCTCTCCTCTATCCTCTGGTCGGAGTGTTTGGCGGCTTGGCAGCGGTGGGAGGATTCAAGGCATTGATGAATCTCGCCTCACCCGTCGGGCAGGCGTTTGTCGCCGTGTCCTTACTTTCGCTTCCGCACGCTTCTCAGGTCTTTCACGAAGCCGGATCCGCCGGGTCTGAGCGCCTGCGCCTGCGCCTGAGTCTTTTGTACGCGGGCGGCCCGGCGCTCTATTGGGTACTAGTCTGCTTCCTCCGCGAGCCGATTCTCCGCCATCTCTATGCGGGCAAATATCTCGCCATGGGGGGACTAGTAACCTGGGTGGCCCTCGGATCTACGCTCAGGATTGCTGCTACCGCCCAAGCGATCGTGCTTCGCAGCATGCAGTCCCCCCATGTGGTCTTTTGGGCATATTTAATCGGAGGTATGACAACGTTGTTGGCAGGCATTCCTCTAACAAGCATTTGGGGCCTGCGGGGAGCCGTAATGACACTCACTATCTCCAGCGGTATGGCGCTGGCCGTGGCCTATATGCTGGCGCGGCACGGTTTTTCCCCTGAGCTGGCGCCGAAATCGAGTGCGTCCTCCGAGATTGCAGCCTGACTCTTCATGAATGGTCTACCACCCAACGTGGAGAAATCCCGCAGCCTCATATTGCCTGCTTGGGTTCGATCGCGGTCTCGGAATGAGATGGAAAAGGCGCGCCAGAACCGGCAACCTATCGCAATCGCTCTCGGCGCGGAGGCGAGCTCGATCCGAATTGAGCGTTGCGAACTCAGCCCATCCCGGCTCTGCCTGCGCACGCGCGGGAGCCTCGACGGCATGCGGTTCTTCGCGAAGACGTTCCTGGTGGATTCCTACCCATCCGGACTCCGGTTTGTCGCCCCGTGGGAAGAGGGTTGCTGGGTTGAGGACCGGACCAGGCCAGCTGGCGACCAGATTGAGGTGGAATGGGCCATGACCCAAGCCCTGCGAGAACTGGCTGGCCCGCAGGAAGTGCCGCGCTTGCTCGGGAAGTCAGATTCCGCGCGGACCATCGTGTGGGAGCAAGCCAGCGGGAGGCGGCTCGACCAGCTCGTCAAGTGGTCGCGCTGGGCGGATCCCAGCGGCACGTCGCTTGCGCGGGCCTTCTTGCAAGCCGGGAGGTGGCTGCGGAAGGTCCATCAGACAGGGTTCCAACGTCGCGCGTGGCTGAGCTCGCCAGAGATCGTCCGAAGCGTCCAGCAGGCCATAGACCAGCGCGGGTTGAGGAATTCACGGTATGGCACCATTGCCTCACGAATCGTCGCCGACGCGGTTTCGGCCACGGGAGAAGCGCAGGTGGAAGTCCCCATTGTCTTCGCTCATGGCGATTTCTGCCCGGCGAATCTGTTGTGGGATGGACTGAGACAAGAATTGCGGGTCATTGATTTCGAGCACGCGGGATACCGCAGCATCTCCCACGACCTCATTACGTTCCTCTACAACCTACGCCTTCACATGCTCAATCCTCTAGTCCCCAAGTCGGTCGTCGTTAGGGCGGAACAGGCCTTCTGGCAAGGATACGACCCTGTCCCGCGAACCCTCCGCCTCATCGTCAGCGGGGTAGCGACCGCCAGAATCTTTTGCTATTACCTGCCGCGAGTGGCGAGGCACCGGCGAGGTCAGGGCTGGGAACGAAGTCTCACCGCCCGGCTCTTTAACAGATTCTTTGAAGCGAATGTGGTCACCCAAAGGCTCGGCATCCCCCGCGCAGTGTGGAACCCGAGTTGATCACTCACTGTAAGCACCCGGAAGTCCTACCATGCTTCCACAGCCATCCTTAGACCTACCGGCAGAGCAAGTAACGAGTGCCGAGGCTCGTCCCGCCGTGTCCTCAGCCCCTGCGATCGGCTCAGCGGCGCACGTCGGTCAACCGCAGTCGGCGCGACTGGCCAAAGGCGCCAGCATTGCCTTGGCCGGCATGGTGGGGGGGCGGGGGATCCGACTCGTCATGGACGCCCTCCTGGCCCACATGCTGGGGCCTGGGATGTTCGGGCTCTACGCGATCGGATTCGCGGTCACGCGGGTGGCTACCTTTCTTTCTCCTCTCGGTCTCGATGCCGGGGTGATTCGCTTCGGTTCGGCGTACTGGCACAGGGACACGCAACGACTCAAGAGCGTCGTCGTCGAGGGGTTCCTTTACTCCTTGTTTTCCGGCCTAGTCCTGGGAGCAGGTCTCTACCTCGCCGCGCCTTGGCTGGCCGACCAGATGTTCTCCAAGCCTGAATTGGCTCCGGTGTTTCGCTGGTTTGCCCTGGCCTTCCCGCTGATTACCTCCCTGCACGTGGCGGCGGCAGCCACGCGGATTTCGCAGAGAATGCAGTTTGCCGTCTATGCCGAGGAGATCGCTCAGCCCGCCGCGGCTTTGCTTCTGATCCTCACCCTCTCCCTGTGGGGCTGGAAACTGGCAGGCGCACTCGCCGCCAACGTCATTTCCTTTGGTCTGTCACTCGCCTTGGCAATTTATTACTTGCATCTTTTGTTTCCGGCGGTCCTCACCCCTCCGCTGCAGGTGACGAAGTGCGGGAAAGACCTCCTCGGGTTCTCTCTGCCCGCCTCGCTTTCGACGATGTCCGGCATTTTGCTGCTGTGGACCGACCGGCTTTTCGTGGGATATTTCCGGCCCGCTTCTGAGGCCGGTATCTATTACGCGGCGGGACAATTGTCGGTCATGCTGGCCGTCATCCTCGGCGCCTTCGGGGCGATTGCGGGTCCGATGATCGCTCACCGGCACAGTGAGGGAGACCGACTTCGGTTGCAGGAGCTCTTCCACATGAGCACCAAGTGGTCGCTCTACCTGAGCATTCCTCCTTTCCTGGTGATGGCTCTCTTAGGGGGACCGGCTATGTCGGCGCTATTTGGAAAGCCTTATGCCGAGGGCGCGACGGCACTGTTGATTCTCGCCGTCGGGCAGTTGGTAAATGCGGGAACGGGCCCCACGGGTGCGATGCTGTTGATGACAGGGCACGCGCGGTTGATCTCGCGGCTGACCGCTTCGGCGGTCCTGCTCAGCTCGATTCTCTGCTTTGTCCTGATCCCGCGGCGGGAACTGGTCGGGGCCGCGCTGGCAACCAGTCTGGCAGTCTCCAGCTTGGCGGTTGCCTCGGTCTGGACGATTCGACGCACCCTGGGCGTCTGGCCTTACGACCGCCGATACCTCAAAGGGATGGCCGGGACTGGGGCGACTGCCGCCGCTCTGCTCCTCCTGCGCGTGACGGCGGTGGGCTCGCCCCTGGCCAGGCTCGTGGTGGGCGCAATTCTTGCGGTTTGTGTCTTTCTCACGGTTTTGATCCTTGCCGGCCTTGATCATGAGGACCGCGAGTTTGTCCGCTTGATCCATGCCCGAGTATCGAGGAGCCAGTGAAGGTTTTGCTGGTAGGCCACGCGTGCAGCCCGCGTCGAGGTTCTGAGCTCGCTTTCACCTGGAATTGGGCTTGGCATCTGTCTCAGATGCACGACGTTTGGGTTATCACTCACCCACAGGAGAAAGAGCCCATTGAAGAATTCCTGGCGTCGCATCCTAATCCCCATCTGCACTTTGTCTGGGTCACGCTGCCCCGCTGGTTGGACACCTGGAACCCGGCAGACCCCAAGAGCCGTGTCGGTTTGCACTATGTGTTCTGGCAGAAGGCTGCCCTGCGCGAGGCAAAACGGTTGCACGTGGAAATTGACTTCGCCATTGCGCACCACGTGAGCTGGGGTACGGTAAGCGAGCCGCCCTTGCTTTGGCGACTGCCCATTCCCTTTGTCTGGGGGCCGGTGGGCGGCGGGCAAGCCACCCCTCCGGCCTTCCGGCAGTATTACGGACCCGCCGCGCTCGGCGAGCACCTCCGCGCTGCTCGGATACGCCTGCTGCCTTATCGTCCCGCTCTCAGGCAGGCTGTGCGCAGATCGGCTTTGATTCTGGCCACGAATCACGAGTCCAAGCAAACCCTGATGCGCGCGGGCGCGAGTCGTCCCCTGCTCTTCCTGGATTCCGGCGTCCGCGAGGAATTCCTGGCGGAGCAAGTCCCTCAAAAGAGAGTCGGGGCCGAGCTGACGCTGTTGTGGGCTGGGTGGCTGCAGCGCAGGAAGTGCCTTCCACTGCTACTCGAAGCTCTTGCTCGAATCAAAGAACTGCCCATTCGTCTTCTGGTTGCGGGACGCGGACCCTTGCGCAAGGAATGGGAGGCCATGACGGCACGCTTGGGCCTACGCGGCCGCGTCCAGTTCCTGGGGCTAGTTCCGTACAGCCAGATGCCGGCCCTTTACCGATCAGCAGACGCCTTCGTTTTCACGAGCCTTCGCGACTCCTTTGGCTCACAGGTGCTGGAGGCCATGGCTGCTGGTTTGCCGATTGTGACTCTCGACCACCAAGGTGTGGGTGCATTTGTTCCTCCGGAGGCGGGGATCAAGGTCGCAGTCACGACCCCCCCCGAGGTGGTTGCCAGCCTTGCGTTCGCCATTCGGCGCCTGGCGGCCTCCGAGGAGACGAGAACGAAAATGGGCCGGGAGGCATGGGAATTTGCCAAAACCCAGACCTGGCCACGCCGCGCCGAGTTGATGAGCAACTGGTACGAAGAGCTTGTCCACGATCGCGCCCACGCGGCACGAGCAGAGACCAGAGGCATTCGCCAACCCGCGACTACATTCTGATGTCCCTGCCGAAGATGTAATCGTCCCATGCAACAAAGCAATTCACTCGTTCGGTACGCTTGGGTGGCCCTGCCGTTCCTCCTTGTGGGCCTCGCCCTTGGACAGCTCTTAACTTGGTCTGCCCTTCGCCTGGGCACCCTCCTGGCGACGGTTACGCTGGTGGCGGCGCCCTTCATCCTGTGGCTTTTCTTCTCGGAGATGCGCCAGGCGGTCCCCGGCCTCGCCGCCTTGAAGCGCGCCTTTCAATGGTGGCACGGACTCTGGCTGCTGGCGTTCCTGAGCATGCTGGTCTTCCGCGTTCGTGGCGTCGGCGATATCGCTGAAAACCCGCTGGATACCTGGGCCATGTTTCGAGTGGCTGTGGAGGCCATCGTGGCCCTGCTTTTGCTCCTGCGTCTTGCCTTACGCAGGACGGAATGGTTGGGGCAAATGTTCCGGGGCCTGGTGGGCGCCATGGCTGTTTACGGCTTGGTGGCGGTGGCCTCGACACTCTGGTCCGTGTACCCCGCGTGGACTTTCTACAAGGGCGTCGAGTTCCTGACCGACATTGCGCTGCTTGCCAGCATTATGGCCAGCGTGGATTTTGCTGCGGAATTCAAGTCCCTTTTCGAATGGACTTGGCTTTTGTACGGGCTCTTGCTCGCCACGGTTTGGGTCGGCGTCATCCTGTGGCCGCAGCAGGCTCTCTACGCGAAGGGCTTCAAGATAGGTGTGCTGGGTTTCCGATTGGAAGGGGTCCTGCCCGCCGTCAGCTCCAACGACGTCGGCACCTTTGCAGCCATCCTCGCCATTATTGCTCTCGCGCGCCTGCTGCCGATTGATGGTCCAGGCTCGAATCGCGCTTGGTACGGCCTGCTGTTTGCCGCGAGCATGGTGACCATGGTGTTCTCGCAGACGCGCTCAGCGCTTGCGGGCTTTCTGGTGGCCGTGTTTCTGCTCCTCTATTTCTCCGGTCGCTTCGCCAAGGGTGCCCTGATGAGCGTGGTCGTCGCGCCCGCCATCGTCCTGAGCACCTTGGGCGGGCTGGTATGGACTTTCCTCCAGCGCGGGCAGACCGAAGCGCAGATCGGCACGTTGAGCAGCCGGCTGGATTGGTGGACCTTCGCCTGGGAGAGGTTTCTTGAACGACCTTTGACGGGATTCGGGGCCTATGCCGCCGGCCGCTTTGCGGTTCTGGCCAAGCTCGGATTGAGTGAGACTTCAACCATGCACAGCGACTATCTCGAGGTCATCGTGGGGACCGGAGTGTGGGGTTTGGTGCCGCTCCTGGTGGCAATCATTGGCGCTTGGTGGTACTTGGCGCGATTCCTGCGGAGCTCTTCCGCGCGGGGCCTCGAGGGCCAGCTTGCCTACGAGGCAATCGCCGTGCTCGGCTTGCTCACGGTGCGCTCCATCTTCATGACGCTCCTCACTTGGCATGCCCCGCTCCACTTTCTGGCGATTTTGGGGCTGGCGGAGTACTTCCGCCGGCAGGAGATTGAAGAGGTAAGCCGGGTGCGCGCCACGATTTCCAGCGCGCATCCTGTGGCGAATTCACCGGGCATTCATCCGTGATATCGCAAGACCTCCCTTGAAAACCGAGATAACTATGCCGTCGCAGATGGGAATTGCGGGCCTCCGTTCATGTCCAGAACTATGGGGGCAAGACATCACGCCTTCTTTTCGCCATCTCGGGCAACGCCCGGGAGCGGAGAAGGGCCGGAACCATCTCCGTCACTACTCAAGATCGCATCGCGGTCTGTTCAGTGACCTGACGATGGGGTCTCTGAATGCTTTGCTCTCGCTTTCCTTGCTTGCCGGAAATGCTCTTCCAGCCGGACCGGCACAGGAGGTCGTCGTGCGAGCGGACGACCCGCTGGAAGCACTCGTCAGGCAGTCTCCCGCCGGCACTCGCTTCCTGCTCAAGCGGGGCGTCCATCGCCTGCAGGCACCCGTCCTCGCCAAGGACGGCGACACGTTCCTCGGTGAGCCCGGCGCCACACTTAGTGGGGCTCAGGTCCTATCCGGTTTTGTGCAGGAAGGGCAGTATTGGGCAACGAGCGTGAGGGTTCAGCCACGGAGCAGCCATCGGGGTCAGTGCGATCCAAGCCATCCGGCCTGCACACTCCCCGAGGACTTGTTCATCGACGACGTTCCTCAAATGCGCGCGGCCAATCTCTCTGGTGTCTCCTCGGGCAAATGGTTTCTGGACTACTCGGCCGAAAAGGTTTATCTGCCGAATGATCCCGCTGGCCATTCAGTCGAAATCAGTTGGATCCCTTCTGCGGTTTCAGGTGCTGCCTCCAGCGTGGTAATTGAAGGACTCTCTATCGAGAAATTCGCCGCCGGCGCGGGGGACGGCGCGGTGGATGGGCAGACCAGTCGAGGCGGCTGGATCGTCAAGGGCAACGAGATCAAACTCAACCACGGTGCTGGGGTTCGTCTGGGCAAGCGAATGCAGGTGCTCCAGAACAACATTCACGACAACGGCCAGCTCGGAATCTCCGGAACCGGCACGGGAATCCTCATTGAGGGGAACGAAGTCGCCCGCAACAACTACGCGGGCTACCTCTACTTTTGGGAGGCCGGCGGGATCAAGTTCACCTGGTCACACGACCTCATCGTGCGCAACAACAACGTCCATGACAACGACGGGCCCGGCATCTGGGGGGACCTGGAAAATGACAACGTCGTGTACGAGCAAAACCACACAAAGGGCAACAAGGAAGCAGGGATCTTTCATGAGGTGAGCTATCGTGCCGTGATCCGGTCAAACGTGGTCGAGGACGATGGTTTCGATGCCCAGGGAAGAAACAGCCCCTGGTATGGCGCTGGGATCCTCGTGGCAGGATCTTCAGACGTGGACATTTACAACAACCAGGTGCTCGACTGCATGAACGGGATCATCGGCCGACAACCCAATCGGACCTCGAATCGCACCGGCGCCGCCTTCCTCCTGCGCAACCTCAACGTGCACGATAACGACATCCGGCAAGCGGACGGCCTCGCGGCGGGAATCGTCAAGTCGGCACCCTATGATGATTCGGTCTTCACCTCTTGGAATAACCGCTTCATGAACAACCATTATCAGTTGAGGTCCCCGGGCCAGCCGAGCGTCATCTGGGAGAACGCGCGGTGGACCCTGTCGCAGTGGAAAGAGCGTTTCCACGGAAGGTAATCCCGCATGGCCCAGCCCCCTGCGACAGTCCCTTCGGAACGACCATCAAGGGCAAGAAGAAAATCCTCCCACCATGAGCTTCAGGGCTTAGGACGGTCGAAATGCTCCAACAACTGTGCAAGGTTCGAGGCGTGATCACGGATAGCCTCCCGCGTGGCGTGCGAATCGTGACCACGAGTTGGGATGATGGCGCCATCCAGGATCTTCGGATCGCCCGCCTCCTGGAACATCGGGCAATAGGCGGGACGTTCTATGTGCCGATCTCAGGGCCTTTCAGCCCTCTCGCCTTGGGACCCAGCGACCTTCGGCGCTTGGCCGCGCAGGGTTTCGAAATCGGGGCGCACGCTTATTCGCATCTCGACCTGTCCCGCTGTGGCGCCAAGGAGCTCATCTATGAGGTTAGCGCGTGCAAGACCGCCCTGCAGGATTTGCTGGGAGAAGAGGTCCGCATGTTCGCCTATCCCCGCGGCCGGTACGGTCGCCGCGCAGTTCATGCGGTAAGGGAAGCCGGCTATGTGGGAGCCCGAACCACGCGAATGTTTGCCGATAGCCTGGGCTTCGACCCTTACAGGATGCCCACAACGCTCCAGGCTTTCCCCCACTCCGGCGGGGACTACTTGAGAAACCTCGCTCGCCAGGCCGACCTCGGGCGGGTGTGGAATTATCTTAAGTTGCCCAACAAGACCTGCGGTTGGACGGACCTTGCGATGGCGCTCTTCGACTCTGTGCTAGAACGAGGCGGAATATGGCACCTCTATGGACACTCCTGGGAAATTCAGGCGCTCAACCTCTGGCGAGACCTGGAAGAAATCCTGGATTACGTGCGCGGCCGGGAAGGCGTGCTCTATGTCTCGAATGGCGAGGTGGTCGAACTCTTGCAGGCGCCGAAGACGCTGACGCTCGATAGTCCAGTTTCGAGCGCCCGATGAGGATTCTCCTAATCCACAATCATTACCAGCAGCCTGGAGGGGAAGATGTTGTCTTCACTCAAGAGCACGAGCTCCTTCGCAACTCGGGACATCAGGTCCTCATCTACGAGCGAACGAACAGTGAGCTACTCCACTACTCACTCCCGCAACGCATCGCGATGGTGAAGAGCGTAATCTCCTCCGGGGACGCGCGGAAGGAGATCTTGGCTACCCTCCACCGGGAGAAGCCAACGCTGGTCCATGTCCACAACAGTTTTACGCTGATCTCGCCCTCGGTTTATGAAGCCTGTCAGGAGGCGGGCATCCCTGTCGTGCAAACGCTGCATAATTTCCGGCTTCTCTGTCCCGCTGCCACTTTCTTTAGGAACGGCAGGGTCTGCGAAGAGTGTCCCCAATTCGGTTTATGGCGCGGCGTCGGCCACGCCTGTTACCGGGGATCACACGCGGCGACCGCGGCTGTCGCCCTGATGTTGGCGGTGCATCGCCGGCGGCGAACCTGGGTGGAGGCAGTCAACCGCTATATTACCCTGACTCAGTTTGCGCTCCGGAAGTTCGTGGAGGGCGGGATCCCGCAGGAGAAGATCAGCGTCAAGCCGAACTTTGTATCTCCGGACCCGGGTGAGCGAGCAACGGATGGCGCCACCGCCGTGTTCGTGGGACGGCTCTCTCCCGAGAAAGGGTTGCACGGGTTGCTGGCCGCGTGGGGGCTCCTTCCCAAGACTATTCCCTTGCAGATTATCGGCGACGGTCCACTGCGCGTGGAGCTCCAGGAGCAAGCCGCGCGAAACAACCTGTCTTCAGTCTTTTTCCGCGGACGTTTGGGCCATGACGAAACGAAGGAAGCCATCAAGTCGGCGCGGTGCCTGGTGTTGCCGAGTGAATGCTATGAATCATTTCCGATGGCGATCGTGGAAGCCTTTGCCTGCGGTGTTCCGGTCATCTGCTCTCGTCTGGGAGCCATGCAGGAGCTCGTCGCCGACGGTTCGACGGGGCTCCACTTTACCCCCGGTGACGCCGAGCACCTCGCCGACCGG
>JAIQGH010000116.1:0-8613 GCA_020072655.1 Terriglobia bacterium
CCCGTCACGGAGCGTGGGGTTCCGAGGTTTGGCCTGTGCTGGTTTTCGCGATCGGTGTCCTATTCCCTTTCGCTCCAAATGCGCTTAGAGCTGTCTGCCTTCTAATCGTGCTTCCTCTCCTGACTGGCCTTGCCCTCAAGGCAACGCCCAACGGAGAAGGGAAATTTCTGAGCACCATAATCATGATGGTCAGTGTCTTGGTGGCATTCAACTACGCGACGCGGACACTGTCGCAACTCTTGATTGACCCACACAATTACATTCCATCAAATGGTGCTGCCGCCCCAACGTCGGAATAAGAAAGCCGACTTTCCCGAACAAAATTGCCAAACGCAATTGGGAACGTCGGTGTTCAAGAAGAGAAACAGCAGCCAACCTCATGTTGTGGGAGCAATCGTTCCAGGAACGATCGTCTTCTTGAGTTCTTCTGAATAGACAGATTTTTATTGCGTTTGCCATAGTTTCTCAGCTTCACGTTTCGGTGGTGAGCGGCTCCAGGCTTTCAGGCTCCCGGCCACGTACCCGGTACCACCAGTGTGCCAGACGGTCGAAGTAGAGATAGACCACCGGCGTCGTGTAGAGGGTAAGGAGCTGGCTGACGATCAATCCGCCGATGATCGCGATGCCCAGCGGGCGGCGCAGCTCCGATCCCGTACCCCTTCCGAAGGCCAGCGGCGTGGCGCCGAAGATGGCTGCCATGGTGGTCATCATGATGGGCCGAAACCGCAGCAGGCACGCCTCGTAGATAGAATCGCGAGAATTCTTGCCCTCCTTGCGTTCCGCCTGGAGGGCGAAGTCGATCATCATGATGGCATTCTTCTTGACGATGCCAATCAGCAGAATGATGCCGATGATCGCGATCACCGTGAGGTCGGTGTGGGTGAGCATGAGCGCCAGCAGCGCGCCGACGCCCGCCGAGGGCAACGTCGAGAGAATGGTGATGGGGTGGATGTAGCTTTCATAGAGAATCCCCAGCACCAGATAGACCGTAACCAGGGCGGCGGCGATCAGGAGGGGCTGGCTTCCCAGCGAGTCCTGATAGGCTTGCGCCGTCCCGGCGAATCCGGTGTGGATCGTGGGAGGCAGCCCGATCTTAGCGGCCGCGTCCGTGATGGCGTCCACGGCCGTTCCCAGGGGGATGCCGGGCCGCAGGTTGAAGGAGATCGTGACCGCGGGAAAGAGACCCTGGTGGTTGACTTGCAGCGGCGCGGTCTTCGGGGCGAAAGTGGCGATGGCGCTCAAGGGCACCTGCTGGCCGCGCGGCGAGCGCACATAAATCTGGCTCAAGATCTGCGGGTCCTGCCAGAATTCCGGCGCAGCCTCCATGACCACGTGGTATTGATTCAAGGAGGTGTACATGGTGGAGACTTGGCGCTGTCCGAAGGCGTCGTAAAGCGTATTGTCCATTAACTGCGGCGAGATGCCGAAACGCGCGGCGGTGGCTCGGTCGTACTGGACATAGGCTTGCAGGCCCCGGTTCTGCTGGTCGCTGCTCACATCAGCAATGACGGGGATCTCGCGAAGCTGCTGGAGCATGCGGGGCCCATAGACAACCAGGTCCTGGAGGTTGTCGCCGCGCATGGTGAACTGGTACTGAGCGTTGCCGAATCGCCCGCCGACACGCACGTCTTGGGCCGCCTGCATGTAGAGCGAGGCTCCGGGCAGGCGCAAAAGTTTGGGGCGCAGGCGCGCAATCACCTGATCGGCACTGATTTTTCTCTCCTCCAGCGGTTTGAGAGAGATGAACATGCGCGCCGTGTTCATGCCCCCGCCTCCACCGGTGAAACCTTCCACCGAATCAATCGCGGGATCGGCATTAACGATTTTGGTCATCTGTAAGAGGGTGTTATTCATGGACTGAAATGAGGTATCCTGATCCGCCTGAATCGCGCCCATCATCCGTCCGTTGTCCTGCTGAGGGAAAAATCCCTTGGGCACGTGAACGTAGAGGTAGATGTTGAGTCCGATGGTGGCCAGCAGAACCGCCAGCGTAATGGCGGGGTGCTTCAGGACCACGGCGAGAGCGCACATCGAGGGAGTCGCCGTCAGCGAAACGACCAGGGAAACGGCGATAGCCACCGAGAGAGTGACCGCAAACTCGCGAAAGAGGCGGCCAACAATGCCCCCCATCAGCAGGAGAGGAATAAAAACCGCCACCAGCGAACTGCTCATGCTGACGACCGTGAAGCCGATTTCTCTCGCCCCCTTAAGCGCCGCCTGGAACGGCGGCATCCCTTGCTCCAGATAGCGGGTGATGTTTTCGATGACCACAATCGCGTCGTCCACAACAAAGCCGGTGCAGATCGTCAAAGCCATCAACGACAGGTTATCCAGGCTGTAACCCAACAGGTACATGACGCCGAACGTCCCAATCAGCGACACGGGGACGGCAACGCTCGGGATGAAGGTCGAGCGGGGATTCCTGAGGAAGAGGAAGACCACCAGAATGACCAGCATCACCGAGATGATCAAGGTCCGCTCAACATCGTGAACGGAAGCGCGGATGGTGACGGTTTGGTCCATGGCCACTTTTAGATCGATGGATTGCGGCATGTCGGCCTTGAGTTGCGGCATCTCCGCGCGGATGCGATCCACCGTATCGATGATGTTCGCGCCCGGCTGGCGGAAGATGATCACCAGGATCGAGGGCTTGCCGTTGGCGTAGCCTGCGGCGCGAATGTCCTCCACGGAATCCACGACGCGGCCGACGTCACCGACCCGCACCGCCGTCCCGTTGCGGTAAGCGACGATCAGCGGTTCATAGTCGACGGCCTTGAAGATCTGGTCATTGGCTCCCACCTCCCAGAGGCGCTGACCGTCCGAGAGATGGCCCTTCGGTACGTTGGCGTTCGCGCTGCTCAGGACGCCTCGGACCTGCTCGAGACCGATCCCATACTTGTTCAGAACCGTCGGGTTCAGTTCGACGCGCACAGCGGGAAGGGAGCTGCCGCCCACGACCACCTGCCCCACGCCAGCCACTTGGGAGAGCTTCTGGGCCAGGATGGAGGAGGCAGCGTCGTACATCTGGCCCTTGGTGAGCACGTTCGAGGTCAGAGCCAGGATCATGATGGGTGCATCGGCGGGGTTCACCTTGCGGTACCGCGGGTTGTTAGGGAGATTGGTGGGTAGGTAGCCCCGGGCAGCGTTGATGGCGGCCTGCACGTCCCGCGCCGCGGCGTCAATGTTCCGGTTCAGGTCGAATTGGAGAGTAATGTTGGTGGATCCGAGGCTGCTCGAGGAGGTCATCTCCGTGACGCCTGAAATACGGCTGAATTGACGTTCCAGCGGGGTTGCGACCGCCGAGGCCATGGTCTCCGGACTCGCCCCCGGCAAGCCCGCGAATACGGAAATCGTGGGGAAATCCACCTGCGGCAGCGGAGAGACCGGCAGGAAGCGGAAGGCCACGGCTCCCGCCAGGGCGATGGCGAGGGTGAGGAGCGTCGTGGCGATCGGCCTGCGGATGAAAATCTCAGAAATACCCATACTTATTCTGCTGGGACCGGCTCCGAACTCGAATTGCTCTCGTGACTCCAGAAGAAGCGCTTCGCCAGGCGATCAAACCAGAGGTAGATCACGGGAGTCGTGTAGAGCGTCAACAACTGGCTGAGGAGCAACCCGCCCACCATGGTGATCCCCAAAGGCCGGCGCAACTCCGATCCCGTGCCCGTGCCGAAGGCTAGCGGTACGCCAGCGAGGAGCGCCGCCATGGTCGTCATCATGATCGGGCGGAAGCGCAGCAGGCAGGCTTGATAGATTGCGTTGACCGGGGTCATGCCCTCCTTGCGTTCGGCTTCCAGGGCGAAATCGATCATCATGATGCCGTTTTTCTTGACAATGCCAATGAGCAGGACTATGCCAATCAAGGCGACGATGCTGAAATCGTTGCGGCAAATCAGCAGAGAGAGCAAAGCACCGACTCCCGCCGAGGGCAGGGTGGACAGAATCGTGATGGGGTGAATATAGCTCTCGTAGAGCACGCCCAGGACGATGTAAACGGTAATGATCGCCGCCACGATCAGCCAGACCTCATTCGCCAAGGATGCCTGGAAGGCCTCGGCCGTGCCCTGGAACGCCCCCTGAATGCTCGCGGGCAAGCCGATTTCCTGCTTCACTTGATTCACCGCCTTGACGGCTTCCCCCAGCGAGGCATCGGGAGCGAGGTTGAAAGACAGGGTGACGACTGGAAACTGCCCTTGATGGTTGATGGTGAGCGGAGCGTTCATTTCCTCGAGGTGGGTGAACGCGGCGAGCGGCACCTGACCTCCATTCGGGAAGACCGATGAGGATGCTGTGGGCCCGCCGCCAAAGGGGCTGTTCGAGGAGGCGGCGGAGGCGGCAGACGAGGTAGAAGCTAAACTTGCATTCGCCGCCGATAGGGAGCTCGACGGGCCGAACAACTGCGCGCCCGCGGAGCCGCCTGACACCAGACCCGAGCCTCCGCTGGAGCTGGCGGCACCTGAGCGGATGTACAAATGGCGGAAGTCCAGGGGATTCCTTCGGAATTCCGGCATCACTTCCAATACCACGTGATACTGGTTGAGTTGCGTGAAGATCGTCGAGACCAAACGCTGCCCGAAGGCGTCGTAGAGGGTCTGGTCGATGGCCGATGGGGTGATGCCGAGGCGGTAGGCCGTCTCCCGGTCAAAAACCACCTTCGTCCGCAAGCCCTGGTCCTGCTGGTCGCTCGCCACATCGCGCAGTTCCGGCAGCTTTTGCAGCGCCGCCAGCATCTTAGGGGCATAGGCGTTCAGCTCCGCGATGTTCGGATCCTCAAGCGTGTACTGGAACTGCGTGCGGCTGACCCGATCCTCTACGGTCAGGTCCTGGACCGGTTGCATAAACAAGGTGATGCCCGCCACCTTGGCCAATTGCGGCTGTAGGCGCCGAATTACGTCGCTGGCACTGATCTTGCGCTCGTCGAGCGGCTTCAGATTGATGAGAATCCGCCCGCTGTTCAGCGTGGTGTTGGTGCCGTCGACTCCAATAAAGGACGAGAGGCTCTCGACCGCCGGGTCTTTCAAGATGACTTGTGCCAGCTCTTGCTGCTCCCTGGCCATCTCCTGAAAAGACACTGTCTGCGCCGCTTCCGAGACGCCCTGAATTACGCCGGTATCCTGAATGGGGAAGAACCCTTTCGGTACCACGAAGTAGAGCAGAATGGTCAGCCCGAGCGTGCCCACCGCAACCAGCAGAGTTTCCGTCTGATGGCGGAGCACCCACTGCAGGGTTCGGTCATAGAGAGCAATCACCGCATTCCAAGCGTGTTCGGTGACTCGATAAACGTGGCTCTGCTGTTCTTCCGGGCGCCGCTTCAACAGTTTCGAGCACATCATCGGCGTCAGGGTCAGCGAAACGATGGCGGAAACCAGGATGGTGACGCTGAGGGTGACGGCGAACTCTCGGAAGAGCCGGCCGACAATGTCGCCCATGAAGAGCAGTGGAATCAGGACGGCGATCAGAGAGATGGTGAGCGACACGATCGTGAACCCGATCTGCTTGGACCCGCGGAGCGCCGCCTCGAGCGGTGGTACACCCTCCTCGATGTAACGGCTGATGTTCTCGATCATCACGATGGCATCGTCGACGACGAACCCCGTCGAGATCGTCAAGGCCATCAAGGAAAGGTTGTTTAAGCTGTAGCCGAGCAGGTACATGACTCCAAAGGTCCCGACCAGAGAGAGCGGCACGGCCACGCTGGGAATGACCGTCGCGGCGAGGTTGCGCAGGAATAGGAAGATGACCATCACGACCAACGCGACGGTAAGCATCAGCTCGAACTGGACGTCCTTCACTGACGCGCGGATCGTGGTGGTTCGATCCGTCAAGATCTGGACGTCGACCGAGGAGGGCAGGGTGGCAGTTAATTGCGGCAGCAGCGTCTTGATGCGGTTTACAACGGTAATGATGTTGGCGCCCGGTTGTCGCTGAATGTTCAGGATGACGGCGGGGACGTCGTTCATCCAGGCGGCTTGGCGCACGTTTTCGGCCTCGTCGACGATGTTGGCCAGGTCGCTCAGCTTGACCGGGGAGCCGTTCCGATACGCAACCACCAGCGGCGCGTAGTCACTGCTCGAAAGCAGTTGGTCGTTGGCGCCAATCTGGTAGGACTCGTGCGGGCCGTCGAAGTTGCCCTTTGCCTGATTGACGTTGGCGGCGATCAGCACGCTCCGGAGATCCTCCATATTGAGGCCGTAGGAAGCCAGGACGGTGGGGTTCACCTGAATCCGGACCGCGGGCTTTTGCCCGCCGCTGATGCTGACCAAGCCGACTCCCGGCAATTGGGAAATTTTCGGCGCGAGCCTGGTGTCGGCAAGGTCCTCAACCTTCGTCAGGGGAAGCTCCTTCGAAGTCAGCGCCAGAGTCAGGACCGGCGTGTCGGCGGGATTGGTTTTACTGTAGATGGGTGGAGTCGGGAGATCCGGCGGGAGATAAGTTCCCGAAGCGTTAATCGACTGCTGCACCTCCTGTTCGGCGACATCAATGTTGAGGCTGAGGTTGAATTGGAGGGTGATCACCGACAGACCGTTGGAACTGGTGGAGGTCATTTGCTGGAGCCCCGGCACTTGGCCAAACTGACGCTCCAGCGGCGCGGTCACCGACGACGCCATCACGTCCGGGCTGGCGCCGGGGTAGAAGGTCGTGACCTGAATCGTCGGATAGTCAACCTCCGGCAAGGCGGAAACGGGCAAGCGCGTGTAGGCCACTGCTCCTACCAGCAGAATACCCACCATCAAGAGAGAGGTGGCGATGGGCCTAAGGATGAATGTCCGCGAAGGGCTCATTGAGCTTTCCCGGGGGGCTTCTCGCCGTCGAGGTGCACGCTAACTTTGCTGCCCTCCTGGAGCTTATCGACCCCCGTCATGACCACGACCTCGCCCGGCGCGAGGCCGGCGGTGATTTCCGACTGATCGCCCTCCGTCGTGCCAAGCGTCACCTGACGAATCGTGACCGTGGAATCCGGTTTCACCACGTAAACGTAAGTCATCTGGGAACTGCGCTGAACGACGGCAGAGGGCACGACCGTGACGCCGCGTTTCTCCTCCACCAGCAATCGGGCGTTTACAAACTGATTGGGGAAGAGGGCATTGTCCTGGTTGCCGAAAGTGCCCCGCAGCTTGACCGTCCCGGTGGTCTGATCAATCTGATTGTCGATGGTCGTCAGCCACCCCTGGGCGAGCTTCTCATTCATATCGCGATCGTAGGCGTCCACACGTAACCTTTGTCCGGAGCGCATTTTGGCGAGCACCGTGGGAACCTGGTCCTCAGAAATGGTGAAGATCACGCTGATGGGCTGAATTTGAGTGATGACCAGCAGCCCGTTCTGGTCTGAGGCGTGGACGATGTTCCCCGGATCCACCAGCCGCAGGCCAACACGGCCGGCAATGGGAGCCGTTATGTGGCAGTAAGTGAGGTTCAGCTTGGCGCTGTCAATCTGCCCTTGATCGCTTTTGACGGCTCCTTGGTATTGCTCGACCAGAGTCTTCTGGGTGGCGAGTTGTTGTTCCGGGACCGCGTTGTGGGTGATCAAAGTTTGGTACCGGGCAAGATCGATCTGCGCATTCGCCAGGGCGGCTTGGTCCTTGATGAGTTGTCCTTCCGCCTGGGTTAACTGGACTTCATAGGGTCGTGGATCGATTTCCACGAGCGGATCTCCCTGGTGAACCACTTCCCCCTCTTGGTAATAGATTTTCATCAGCTGGCCGTCTACCCGACTCCTCACCGTCACCGTATAGATCGGCGTCACTGCGCCCAGGCCGGTGATGTAAACCCCGACGTCCCCGCGGCGAGCCTTTGCCGCAACCACAGGGGTTGCTATGGGGCCTCTCATGCCACCGCCTACAGTCCGAGCGGACAGGCTTCCGGTTTTCGAGGCATTCTTCTGCGGCCGCAGAAAGTAATATCCGGCGGCTAACGCAACACTGACCGCAAGCCAGAGCCATTTGCGCCTGTGCGGCCCGGGCGTGGGTGACTCCCCTATCGGCTGGCCCCCTATTAGCCGTCCCACCGACTTTCTGGGACCTGCTATCCGCGAATCCTGTCTGGCCGCGATTGGGGCAAGCCCTGGATTTCTGTGCCCCTAAGACTTCCCACGCGACATCCTTCACTACTAAAGTACCAAGAAACCACCCAGAGGCGCTACCCGCAACGGGAGTTCGTTGGGGGGTAGCGAAGCCGCTGACTGCCAGGTTCTCCATTGGAAATCCATTGGCGGCCAGCGCGACCGCGCCCTGCGGAGCGCAGGCTCGCCAAAGGTGCTAATTGTTAAAGTTCGGTGGCCGCCGGCGGGCTTCGCGAGGTCTCGCTGCTCCCTCCTCGTATCTGTGAAACTACTCCGGAGCGCCAAACTCCAATTTAGAGCGCTCTGTCTGACACCAGACTAACTAGACGCCATTGAGCTTGCAGAGGTTACTGATGGCCTCAAAATGTAGTGTCTGGGGTTTGGACCGGGGTTGGCAGCGGTTTGGCGGAGGTGCAAGGAGGGGAAATCTGCTTTCCGACCATGGGTTGCCCACCGTGATGGCGCACTTTCCCCTCGGCGGGCCTTACCCCTGCCGCCGAGGCGCGGAGACAACCTCCGCGCCTGCGAGCAGGTTGCGACCGCCGAAACCTGTC
>JAIQGH010000116.1:8646-19416 GCA_020072655.1 Terriglobia bacterium
CGACTAGTTAGAGCCTGCGCCGCGCTACCCCGCTCAATCCGATTTGACGACTTGGTGCTTCTGCTCGTTCTTGGTGATTCCCAGCAGGTACCCGTCGTCGGTGCCACCCGGCCAGAACTCGGAGAGGTATTTCTTGTCTCCGACCGTATCGAAGACAATCTCCGAACGGTTGGCCGCGGAGCCCTCTCGGCGCGCAATCCGTTCGATGATGGTCAGTTGCACAGCGGCTTTGGACTCCAAGCTGCGTACCAAAAGAATGCCAGCCTGTCCGGGCTGTTTCGCAACCTCATACTTTCCGGCCGGCATCTCTTTGTTGTTTGCCATGAACTTAAAGGGAATTTCTATTCGCCCCAGCACCGCCGAGCTGCCCTGCCCATAGGCGGAGCCAAGCGCCAGCAGTATGAACACACTCGTGGCAATAGCAAATCTTGCCTTCATAACCTACCTCCCGTGATTTTTGATTCTCCGAGATTGGTTCCCAGCGCCCATCTCCCTGGCCCCCCGCGTCGCGCGGTACTTGTCGGTTCGAAGGCAAAAGTGAGGTGCTGGCTTTCGTTTCACACAGTCCTGGGCCCAACAGAGGCCAGCGGCCGCCCTGCAGCAACGTTGCCTGTGACGTTCTCCCTGTCTAACTTGAGCCCTGTTTGGTAACGGGACGAGCCCAACCAGTATACTATAAAATCCCGCCTGCGCAACGTCTTTGTCAGTCAGCTTTCAGCGATTGATTCGCCTCCGCACTCGAAGTATATTGCCCGGCCAGCGGAGAGGGCCGAGCACTGACCACTATGGATGACCTAGCGAAGCGCGGCTCGAGGGCCCTGGCACTGCTTGCGATGAGCCTCATCCCGCTCCTTCTTGGTTGGGGCGTGGACGACCTAGGTGGGTTCCTCCACGACCCGGCGCGAGCGGGCTTTGCGGCGTTGATCGTGCTTGGCAGTCTAGTCGTGCTGATACCGCGCTTGAACTGCCGCCCCTTCCGTCGAGGCTCACAGACGGTCGGGCGTTGGTTACTGCGAGCGTGGATGGCAAGCGGCCTCTTGGCGACGCTGTTCCTTTCCTTCGCCGATCGGCGAAGCCTGATCACCTTTCCGAATCTCGAAGCGGTGCGCTGGACCGGCTTGGTGCTTTGCTTGAGCGGCTCGCTGATCCGCGTGGTCGGCCTGTGGTCTCTAGGCAAGCAGTTCAGCGGTCATGTCACCGTGCAGGAAGATCATCAACTCGTGCAGACGGGCCTTTACGGTTATGTGCGCCACCCAATGTATTTGGGCGCAACGCTGGCTACCCCAGGAATGGCATTGGTTTTTCGGAGTTGGCTCGTTCTTCCAATTTTACTGTGGACCTTGATCTTTGTTGGCCTGCGGATTCACCAGGAAGAACGCCTGTTGGGCGAACACTTTGGTAGTGAATATGAATCCTACCGTCGCCGCACGTGGCGCCTGTTGCCTTACGTGTATTGACAGAGGAGATCCGCTCTGGCCGCAACAGTATTGCTAACTTACCTCTGTGCCGAAAGGCACTCATCTCGATGTAAAGGCCCGGGGCGGCGCCGGCTGGACGATGGTCTCCCTGCTTCCCCAGAAGCGTCTTTACGCCCTGTTGGTGATATCCTTATTCAGGTCCACGCACGGCCGTGCGGCGTTCAGCGCGTGCTGTGGGCCGCACGGGGCGCACAGAATTCCAATCCGGAGAGGAGATACCGGCATGAAGCTGCTTAACCTGGACTTCACTCGTATTGCCCACGACACTTTTCGGATCGCGGGATCACAGGTCGTTTACACCGATCCGTACAAAGTCACCAAGCACGACGAGGCGAACATCGTCCTGATCAGCCATGAGCATTTCGACCATCTAAACCTGGATGACTTAAACAAGGTGATTATGCCGGGGACGACGATCGTCGCCAGCCCCCTCTCGAAAGATGGACTCCGCGGCGTCAAGGTCAAGGAGATCCGCTTCCTGGACCCCGGAGGGAAATATACCGTCGGCAAAGTGGAAATAGAAGGCGTTCCAGCCTATAACCTGAACAAGTTCCGCGAGCCTGGCAAGGTGTTTCACCCCAAGGGGGAAAAGCGCCTGGGTTTCATCATCAGGATGGATGGCAGCAGCGTCTATTTTGCGGGCGACACGGATTTGATTCCGGAGATGCGGTCCATTAAGTGCGACATCGCGCTGCTGCCCGTTTCCGGCACCTATGTGATGACCGCGGAAGAAGCCGCGGAAGCTGCCGCCGCGATCAACCCCAAGATTGCCGTGCCGATGCATTACGGAGCCATCGTGGGCAGCGATGCCGACGCCAAGAAGTTCAAATCGCTGGTGAAGAATTGCCAGGTCGAGATCATTTAGCGATTTGGCGATTGAGCGATTGAGTGAACTGAAAAGCGCCATCTGCACCTTGTTGTTCTTCAATCACTCAATCACACAATCGCCCAATCACTCAATGGTTCAATCATTCGCTCTCCACACGAGCAGCGTGTGATCCTCCGCGGCGGCGATGTACTTGCCGTCCGCGCTGATGGCCAGAGCGGGGACAGTGCCAAGCGTCTGGTCGAGCAGGCGTGTGACCTCCAGTCCAGATTCGACTTCCCACAACCGGAGCGTGCCGTCGGCGCTCCCTGAGGCGAGATAGCGTCCGTTTGGCGTGAAAGCGACCCGCCAGACGCTCAGCAAGTGGTCGGTGAGCGTCCGCAATTCGCGCCCATCACTTACCCCCCAGAGCTTGATGGTTCCATCCGAACTCGACGAAGCAAGGTAGCGTCCGTCGGGGCTGAAAGCCACGCAATCGACCACCTCGCGGTGACCCCTCAGCGCCCGAATCTCGTTTCCCGAGGCCGCATCCCAGATTCTCACTGTGGAGTCGTAGCCACCCCCCGCCAGGAGGCGACCATCGGGGCTGAAGGCCACGGATCGGCCGATTTTTCCTTTTAGAGTTCGGACGGTCATTCCCGTCTCCATCTCCCACAGACGGATTGTGCCGTCGAGGCTAGCGGAGGCGAGATAACGTCCGTCCGGGCTGAAGTCGAGCGAATTGACGTCATCCGTGTGACCGGCCAAAGTCTTCGGTTCGCGTCCCGTGCGGACTTCCCAGACCTTGACGGTCTCGTCGTAGCCGCCCGAGGCGAGATGAATCCCGTCGGGACTGAAAGCCACCGCACGGACGTCAGCGGTGTGACCCTCCAAGGTCCGCACCTCGCGTCCATTGGTTACGTCCCATAACTTCACAGTCTTATTTCCCCCCGCCGAAGCCAACAGGCGGCCATCAGGACTAAAGACCACGCAACGGACCCCGAGCTGCTCGCTCTCTAACGTGTGGATCAGAGTGAACGCAGGCGGACGTTTGGCTTCCTCGACAGCTTTCACGACTGCGTCGTTCGCGCCGGCCACGCGGAGGCTGTCCAAGTATTCTTCATTCGGCTTGAAGTTGAGCCCGCGGCGCCTAACCAGCGTGGTCACGCGGTCGCTGCTGACTCCACTGGCCAACAGGCTGAGCACCTGTTCCCTAGTGAACGGCTTGGGGGCCGCTTCGCGCAGCGCCTTAAGAAGGGCTTCCGGAGCGCCAGCCGCTTGTAGGGACTGCAGGAAATCAGTGCCGGGCTGAAAATCGATCCCACGCTCCACGACCGCTTGAGCCAGGGCGAGGCCGTCCAGGCCCGCGGCCACGAGCTCCCGCAGCAGGTCTTTACCGAGGGCATTCTTCCCGGTCTTCAACGCGCTTGCGCCCAGAGCTTTGAGCAGCACTGGCAGCGCGCCCTTCTCTCGCAGCGCCGCCAAGTAGTCGCCCGAAACCTCGAAGTCGAGCCCGCGCGCCTCGACCGTTTGGGCGAGCCGTTCGTTGTCGACTCCCGCCTCAACGAGCTGGAGCACCTGAGCCTGGCTAAGCGGCTTCTCGGCGGGGGAGGGAGTTTGGGCAAGAGCGAACGTTGACAAGAACAGGAGTGACGCGATGTGCCCGACAAGCATGGCCGGCAGCCTGGTGGGGCTGATTGCGGTTTTTCGCGGGGGCTATGATAAACGCGTCGGTGGACCGAAGTCACGAGGATTCGAGCGGGGCTTCAGCGCAGCGGCACCCAGGCAAGGCCGTCGGCCATTGGGCCGGCCTCAATGATCTTCTCGGCTTTCCACGTCTTGAGGTTGATCACTGCGACCTTGCGGCTCTCGTGGCAGGAAACGTAAGCCTCCTGATTGTCCGGGCGCACCACAATCTCCTGTGGAGACTTCGGAACATCCACCGCCCGCACAACTTTCAGAGAGTCGAGATCGACGACGGCGACCTGACCGGCATCCGGCAAGGTCACGAGCAACCATTTCCCGTCAAGCGTGGGGGCAGTACCGTAGGCGAGCGTCGGGAGTGGAATCCAGGTCTCCACCTTGTTGGCCCTCGTGTCAATGACCGCGAGCCGAGGCTTGGTCTGATCTGCGGTGAAAGCCCAGCGGTCGTCCCTCGAAAGCGCGATGCGTTGCGTCTCGCCAGAAATGGGGATCACGGCGATGACGGTGCGAGCCGCTAGGTCCACCGCACTGACCGTGCCGGCATGGACGTTTGCGGTATACGCGCGTTTGCCGTCGCGCGTGATGGCCAGCATGTGTGACTCCGGCTGTCCTGTGGGGATGGAAGCGACGATCTTGTTGGTGCGTGGATCGATCGCCTCGATGGAATTGGTGAGCTCGGCGCTGATGTAAAGTAGTCCGTTCTTAGGTCCAAAGACCGCGCAGTGCGGGCGCACGGGGCGGCCGAAGTCTACCGTCGCGACGACGCGCCGCGAGGCGAGATCGACCACGTCCATAGTGCGGCCGTCTGTGCCCGGCGCGCCCACGGCGGCATTTCCATAGATCGGCGCGTAGGCCATCCGCCCGTCCGGCGAGACGGCCACCTCGTGCGCAGTGACGCCGGTTTCGGTTATGGTCGCGATCTGCCGACCTTGGTCGGGGTCGATGATACCCAACGTGTGATCGCCTTTGTTGGCCACCAGCAGAAGCCCTCGGGCCGCGGGCGGCCGCGGCGGCAAACCAACACCCCACAGGCCACAAAGGCTCAAGCCTGTCATCATAATCATAACAACACCATAGCGCACGTAAACACTCCCTCAGCAGACCCGCGGGGAGGCTTCCTCTCCGGAATGTCGCCACGCGCACTCCGCACACGGGCACAGCTCGCGAAGATAGGGGAAAGAATAGATCCCCGATGAGTGGCCGTCGCTCCAATAAATCTGCAGGGCGTACCGGCCGACCAGCTCGGCGCGCTCGGGGCGGAGCGGCTTCTCGCCCAGGATCGGAAAGGGGCCGGGCTCGACATGACGTGATGAGCTTGATTCGGAGCACGTGGCACAGGGGCACTTGTCGCGCAGGTGCCTATAGGGATAGGCGCTGATGTGCCCGTCCGACCACTCGATCGAGAGCGTGTCGTTGCCGGCAGCGAGTTTGATTTTCTTTGGGACGATTGGCACGGTCAATGGTTCTCTATGCAGTCCTTTTCCCGTCGTCAGTCGCGTCATTCGCTTGTGCTTGGTGCGCGCCAGGCAAACACTATGCACTGACCGCTGACAACTGACAACCTCTCTTCACTCGATGCTGATTTCCTGCTCCTTCTGGAAATTCGCAATACTGATCTGCGCAGCCAGCGCGCCGGCGATCTCTTGAAAGGTTTTGCCGTAGGGCGTCGCCTCGTCGAGCGCCACGGGCTTTCCAGAGTCGCTTTGCACGCGCACGTTGATGTCGAGCGGGATCTCGCCGAGGAACGGGAACCCGAGTTTATTCGCTGCTTCACGCGCTCCACCGTGCCCGAAGATGTCTTCGCGGTGGCCGCACTTCGGGCAGACGTAATAGCTCATGTTTTCGACGATCCCGAGGATCGGCACGTTCAGTTTCTGAAACATCGCAATGGCTTTTGCGGCCACAGTGAGCGCAAGGTCCTGCGGCGTCGATACGATCACCGCGCCGGTGAGGGGAATCGTTTGCGAAAGGCTCAACTGGATGTCGCCCGTCCCTGGCGGCAGGTCCATGATGAGGTAATCGAGCTCGCCCCAACGCACGTCGCCCAGGAATTGCTGGATGGTCTTGTGAAGCATCGGCCCGCGCCAGATGACCGCCTCATCCTTGGGCAGGAAATAGGCCATCGAGATCAGCTTGATGCCGTATTCTCCCGGCGGCCCGCTCTTTCCTTCGACGACCGCCGGGGCTGAACTGCCGCCCATGAGGATGGGGGCGCTCGGACCGTAAACATCCGTATCCATCAGTCCGACGCTTGCCCCCGCGCGCTTGAGCGCCACGGCAAGATTGGCCGCCACCGTGGACTTGCCCACCCCACCCTTGCCGCTCGCTACGGCGACGGTGTTTTTGACATTGGGAATGAGCTCAATCTTGCCCGGCCTACCGCCCATCACCGCTGAAGTCAGTCGCACGTCGACGTCCCGGATCCCCAACGCCTGGACGGCCTGCCGGGCCTGGGCCGCGAGCTGATCGCGCACCGGGCAGGCGGGAGTGGTCAACTGGATCGTGAAGGCAACCCGGCTGTCAGTGACGACAAGGTCTTTGATAAAACCTAGTGACACGATATCGCGATGCAGGTCCGGGTCCTTCACCGCCTTGAGCGCATTGAGGACTATCTCTGGACTGAGCTTGTTCTCCATGATTGCTCCTGGGCGGCCCTGTCAGCGGCTGGAATCTTCATTCTCGGGCAGCCTCTGCCCGTTGTCAAACACCTGCCACCCTGCCCTGACTACTAATGTTATCCGCCGCCCATGCAAGGCCACAACGACTTTGGTAGTAAGCCTGGCCTCGCCCGGCCCCTACGGGCAGCCAGAGGCGCGCGGCCGGAGTTGACCACGTGGTTCGATTCCTTTATCGTGTCGCCGGCCTTCGGGCAGGCCTTTGGTCAAGGGAATGAACTCTGCGGACCGCAGCTCGACGACAGTCCCCGGGGAGCGGCCCCAGCTTCTGCGCGCCCTCGGCCTGTGGCAGACCACCGCCATTGCCATGGGGGTGATGATCGGCACGGGGATCTTCCTGGTGCCGTCGGACGTCACCAGGCAAGTGGGAAGTCCGAAGGTGGCGCTGGCCGTATGGGTGGGTGGCGGGTTGCTCAGTCTGTTCGGAGCGCTTTCCTTCGCCGAGCTCGCCGGGATGATGCCGCAGGCCGGCGGGCAGTACATCTATCTGCGGGAAACCTACGGGTCACTGGTGAGCTTCTTGTGCGGCTGGTCTTTCTTCCTTGCCGCGCAGTCGGGGGGGATTTCCGTTCTCGCCGTGGGCTTTGCGAAGTATCTCGGGCAGTTTCTCCCGCTCACCACGTGGGAATTGCGCGCCGCCGCGGCCTTGTCTATCGCCTTCTTTACCCTGATCAACTATGTCGGCGTAAAAGAGGGAGGGCGCGTCCAGTCGCTCCTGACCGGAGTGAAAGTGGGCGCGCTCGTGGCCTTCATCCTCCTGGGATATCTGTGGGTGCATGGTCCAGCGGCGAGAGCTGCAACATCGTCCGCCCATTCCGGGAGCGGCTTCCTCGCGTCGTTTGGTGTGGCGATGGTCGGCGTGCTGTGGGCCTACGACGGCTGGAACACGTGCACCTTTGCCGCTGGCGAAGTGAAGAACCCGCAACGCGATGTCCCGCTTGCGCTGATCCTGGGGACGCTGGCGGTGATGGTTCTCTATGCGGGCCTCAATCTGGTTTATTACCGTGTGTTGGCAGTACCGGAAGTTGCGGCTTCCTCCCTCGTGGGGGCAGACGCGGCGGTGCGGATCATGGGGCGCACGGGTTCACAGGTCATGGCGTTGCTCATTATCATTTCCACGCTCGGCAGCCTGAATGGCAGCATCCTCGCTGCGCCGCGTGTGTACTATGCGATGGCCAAGGACGGCCTCTTCTTCCGGTGGTGTGCGGACGTTCATCCCCGCTTCCGCACCCCGCATCGGGCGCTACTCATCCAGGGATTCTGGGCCATCCTGTTGGTGGTTATGGGAACCTACGAGCAGCTCTTTACCTACACCATTTTCGCCGCTTGGGTTTTCTACGCGCTCACGGGCCTGGCGGTGATCGTCTTGCGTCGGACGCAGCCGAACCTGCCCCGCCCTTACCGCGTTTTTGGATACCCGTGGGTGCCGGTCGCCTTCGTGCTTGCCTCGACTTGCTTCCTCGTAAACATGTTGGTCGCAAAGCCTGCGGAATCCGGCCTGGGGGCGGTTATCGTCGCCCTGGGCGTCCCGATGTATTTCGGCTGGAAATCCCGAGCGGAGAAGTGTGCCGTCCGAAAGGGAAGCTGCTGATGGTGAGGGCAGGGCCCTTCTGCGTCAAAGGCTAATCAAATCTCAACTCTCGACTGTTCTCGGCGCCCTAGTGGTGACTTGTCTTACCGCGCCAATACCTTCTTCACCTTCTCGAGAAGGTCAGCCGCCTGGGCCTGCCACGGGCTGGCGAGCGCAGCGGAGCGAGAGAAGGCATCCAAGGCCGCCTTGTGGTTGGCCGGGTAGAGAGACTCGTAGGCGAAACCCAGGTAATAGAGCGCGCGTCCTTCGGGCGTCGGGTTCGAAGTAAGCAGGTCGGAGGCGGTCTTGAATTCGTCAATGGCGGGGCCAACCTTCTTGGTCTTGCTGTTCCTTTGGAAGGCGATAAAGCCGAGCGCCAGGTGGGCAAGGCCCAACTGGCTGTCCTGCTGCGCCTTGAACTGCTCGTCCGTCATGCCCTCGGCCTTTTTCATGCTGGCGGCCAGTTCGAGAGCCTTCTTGGCGTATTCCTCAGCCTTCTCGAGGTTGACGTTGCGCGTGGCGTAGTCGTCGGCTATCACGCTCAGCGTCACCACGTTGTTAGGATCGCTGGCAACGGCCTTCTCGCCGTATTCGTCGGCTTTGGCAACATCGTTCAACATCTTGTAGGCAAGATAGTAGTTGAAATTGAGTTGTCCCTGATTGGGGCTGTCCGGGTAGGCCTGCGCGAAGCCATCCAGCCACTTGAGGCGCTTGTTACCGTCCGGCTCGTGCTGGATCATTTGGAAGAACGCATACTCCATGTAACCCCGCCATTCTTTGGCCTGCTGAGCCGTCTCATCGAGGTATTTCTTCCATTCGTCGTCGCTGACGTTGGGCGGGCGGCTCGGCTTGGCCTCTGACTGGATAGCCGCCGGGGCTTGCAGGATGGCCCCGAAAGCCGTGTCCGTTGCTGTGCCGGTCGCCACATAAGCCCTGGCGAGGTTCATCAGCAACATAACGTCGGGACGCCCGGCCAGCGCCTTTTCGCCCTCGGCGATCGCTTTGGCGTAGTCGTTCTGCTTGAGATAAGCGATGGTGTAAAGCTCGTGGACACAGGGCATAAACCTGGAGTCGGCGTGCTCCTGCGCGAACTTGTCAAGGGCGGCGATCTGTTCCTGTACGTTTTCGGCGCCGTTGTAAGCCAGCATCAACTCGTCCTCGGGCGTGTTGATGACATAGGGCGTGCCGACGCAAACCTGTTGCGCGGGGAGCGGGCCTGCCATCAGCAAGGCTCCCGCCAGCAATGCTGAAAGAAAAAGACTGCGCATGAGAACCTCCGAATCAGGAATTGGCCTGCGGTCCGATTCACCGCCGCAGGCGCGGCAGGAAGCGGGGGACTTCACGGCGGTAGGTTTCGTACTCTCGCCCATACTGCTGCCCGAGCTCCCGCTCCTCGAGCGGCGCGACAATTAAATACATCAGGACGGTGAGAATTGCCAGCACAAAAATCCCCGCGGCCCCCGTTAGCAGGGCCAGCCCCAGCCTTTGGCATGCTCAGGCGGGCCAAACCCGCCCTGTTCAGTGACCCATTCCGGCTCCGAGCCGGCCTCCCATTGCATTTTGGGTGGTTAGGTGGTACGTTCTCGGGCGGGGCCAAGCTCATAGCGGAAATTCCGGATAAGTTAACCTGCTTTGTACTCCAGGAAAGGAGAGACTTTATGCAGATCAGGTTGGCCAGCATTCCTGTTGAAGATCAGGAGAAGGCACTGCACTTCTATACGACCGTGGTGGGGTTCGTGAAGAAGGCGGACATCCGGAGGGGGGAGTTTCGTTGGCTGACGGTCACGTCGCCCGAGGGCGCGGAAGGAGTCGAGTTAGTCCTGGAGCCGCTAGGCTTTCCGCCCGCCAGGACGTATCAGAAGGCGCTCTTCGACGCAGGCATTCCTGCTACGGCATTCCTTACCAACGACATCCAATCCGAGTACCGCCGTCTCAAAGATCGTGGCGTCAAATTTCGCGGCGAGCCGACGAGCATGGGCCCCGTCACCGTAGTCATGTTCGAGGACACGTGCGGAAACCTCATCAACCTGTTTCAACCTCAAGGTTAACTTTGACTCCTATCCACGCGCGCGAACCAGCAACAGGGTGCGGTCGTCGTGCGGGGCGACGTGCCGGCTGAGGCGGCGGAAAGTTCGTCCGCTATGGCAGGAAGAAAGGATTCGACTTAGCATGAACAACCTTCACGAACAGCGCGTCGTTCGTCGCTACTTTCAAAAGACCCTGGCCGAATGCTCTTCCCCCGCGCAGGTTCATGGCAGCTATGTCCGCCATGACTTCTCGGATTCTTGAAAATCCATTGGTAAGTTTGAAATAGAGACGGACAAAGACAAGCAACATCCAATAGGCGGGGTTCAGCCACATTATCAAACCGAACCAACCGCGCCCTTTGCCGGGGCCGGGTGACCTGCCCCCGTTCTTAGGTCCAATCATAACGTGAGTTCCGGGGTTGAAATCAACTCCTTGGGCAAGAGGGCGAGGGGCGTGGGGGGAGACGCCCCGCGCGCGGCGGCCGCCATTTCGGTTGCCTTTTCTGCCGCG
>JAIQGH010000117.1 GCA_020072655.1 Terriglobia bacterium
GACCACTAACTTGCTTGATGGTTGTACTTGCCCCAGGTCTTATAGATGCGGCAGTTGCCGGGAGGACTCGCGAACCGCACGGGAAAAGCCACGGAACTGTTTCCGCGAGCGGAGGAAGCCGACGAAAGGTGTCGGAAGCAGTCATCCTCCTGCTTCTCTTCGGCTTATTGAGGATTGCAGAATATCGTGACATTTCTTTTTTGTAGCGCCGCTCCATGAGCGGCGAAAGACGCCGGTCGCAGACCGGCGCTACAGCAGCGGTTGTCACTATATTCTGCAAACATCCGTAGGTTGGAGATTCTCCCGAGTCGCTGAGTGTGGCTATTTCTTGCGGGAACGCGCGGTCTTGAGGGCCTTCTGCGTGGCTTCGGCGATCAGGTCGCCCATGTGCGTGGTGGTCGTGGGACGGCGCTTCCCCGGCAAATCGGGCGTGCGCACGCCCCGCTTCAAAACTCTCTCGATCGCCTCCTCGATGGCTGAGGCCTCGGTCTCCATGCGGAAAGAGTAGCGCAGCATCAGCGCCGCCGAGGCGATGGCGGCAACTGGATTGGCGCGATTGCGCCCGGCGATGTCGGGAGCCGACCCGTGCGCGGGCTCGTAGAGCGCCGCGTGCTCACCCAGACTCGCGGAGGGCAACAGGCCGATCGATCCGGTCAACATGCTGGCTTCGTCACTGAGGATATCGCCGAACATATTGTTGGTCAGAATCACATCGAAGCGTGTGGGACACCCGATCAGTTGCATCGCGCAACTGTCCACATAGAGGTGCTTTAGCTCCACGTCGGGATAGAGGCGCGCGACGCGGGTCACGACCTCGCGCCAGAGCCGCGAACTCTCGAGGATGTTAGCCTTGTCCACAGAGGTTACCTTGCGGCGCCGCGTCCGGGCGAGCTGGAAGGCGCGGTGCGCAACCCGCTCGACTTCGTGCTCCCGGTAAATCTCCGTGTTGATGCCCATCCGCTCGCCGTTCTTGGCAAAGATCCCCCGGGGATTGCCGAAATAGATTCCCCCGAGTAGCTCGCGCACGATGACCAGGTCGGTGCCGCGCACGCGCTCAGGCTTGAGTCCCGAAAGGTGCACCAGCGAATCCAACACCTTCGCCGGCCGAAGGTTCACGTAAAGTCCCTGCCGTTGCCGCAACTGCAACAAACCCTGCTCGGGGCGCAACTCCGGCCGCTTGTTGTCCCACTGCGGACCACCCACGGCACCCAGCAAGATGGCATGCGAATTGTTGCAGATAGAAATGGTTTCGGCAGGCAGAGGGACTGCTGTGGCGTCAAGCGCCGCCCCGCCGGCCAGCCCGGTTTGGAATCGGAACAACGGTCCAAGAACTTCTTCGACGGCTTTCAGGACTTTGACGCCCTCTGCCGTCACTTCCGGCCCAATCCCGTCTCCCGGCAATACAGCGATCCTGAATGTTCCTAGCATACCTTTACTTATGTATAGTTTAACGAAAGGGATGGGACAAATGCAAGAATTCCTTGAGGTTAGCCCTGAACCCCGCTCAAATCCTTCCCGCGTCCAAGCTAATCCCTTTTTATACAGGTAGTTACAGGAGAACATCCGCGCGCGGGCCAGAATTGCAACTTGTTGAGAGGGAAAGACTTTTTGTCAGAGACGGGTGAGCAACGGAAAGTGGAATGTCCCAGAAGCTCAATAGCCGCCGGGAAAGAGCCTGTCCACAATTTCGTTTTCATGCACAGACCCGCGGCCCGACGCGGCCGAGACGCCCATCCGCTTGATTTCGTAAGCTGCCTTGTTCGCTGCCATCAAATAGGCACGGGCGGCCGCTTCTACGACGTTGTGACTGGTGGACTTACCGGTGAATTCCCGGCCTTCGAAGCGGGCTCGGATGGTCACTTCGGCCACCCCATCCGTTCCCGGTCCAACTGTATGCACGGAAAAGTCCACGATCGTGCCTGGTACGCCTGTAATCCGATCCACAGCCCGAAAAGCGGCATCGCAGGGACCGTCGGCCGTCGCGGAATCGTGGAAGACCTCGCCGTCCTTCTCGAGCTCGACCGTCGCGGTTGCCCGGCCTTCGGTCGAGGACACCGTCTGGAAGGCTTTCAGCGCAAACATCTCCGGAATGTCCTTGAAGCCCTCCGCAACGATAGCGATCAGGTCTTCGTCGTAAATGCTTTTCTTCCGGTCGGCCAGCCGACAGAATTGCTCGTAGGCGCTTTCGAGTTCCGGCTTGCTGAGTTGGTAGCCAAGGTCTTCATAGCGCTTGGCAAGAGCGTGCCGCCCGGAGTGCTTGCCCAGCACGATCTGGTTGGAGGACATGCCGATCGTTTGCGGGGTCATGATCTCGTAAGTGATGGCGCTCTTCAGCACGCCGTCCTGGTGGATACCGGCCTCGTGGGCGAAAGCGTTGAGGCCCACGATAGCCTTGTTGCGCTGCACGGCCACGCCCGTCAGGCGCGTGAGCAATTGGCTGGCGGGGTAGAGCTCCTCCGGACGGACGGTCGTGAAGAGGGGCAGCACATCGGCGCGCACGTAAATCGCCATGACGATTTCTTCCAGCGCGGCATTCCCCGCCCTTTCGCCGATGCCGTTGATTGTGCACTCAACCTGGCGAGCCCCGCCGCGGATGCCCGCCAGGGTGTTCGCCACGGCCATGCCCAGGTCGTCGTGCGTGTGCGTGCTGAGGACGACGTGGTCCATGCCGGGAACGCCCGCTTTGACGTCCGCGAACATTCGCTCGTATTCCGGCTCCATGCAGTAGCCGACGGTGTCAGGAAGATTCAGGGTGGTCGCTCCGGCCTCCACCGCCACGTGGCAGCACTCGATCAGGTAGCTGCGGTCCGAACGCCCCGCGTCCTCGGGCGAAAACTCCACGTCCTCGCAGAACGACTTGGCGAGCTCCACGGCAAAGGCAATCTGCTTCAGAACCTCTTCGCGCGTCTTCCGCAGCTTGTACTTCAGGTGAATGTCCGAGGTGGCAAGGAAAGTGTGAATCCGCGGGTGCTCGGCGCCATCGAGCGCTTCCCAGGCGCGCTTGATGTCGAGCTCGCTGGCGCGCGCCAGCGCGGCGACGACAGGACGACGGATTTCGCTGGCAATCGCCCGCACCGCCTCGAAATCGCCGTGCGAGGCGATCGGGAAGCCGGCTTCGAGAATGTCTACACCCACCCGGTCGAGCTGCCGGGCCATCTCGAGCTTCTCCTCCAGATGCATGCTGCAGCCCGGCGATTGCTCGCCATCGCGAAGCGTCGTGTCAAAGATAACCACCTTCTCAGGCATTAGTCCTCCAAAATTGATTCATTGCCTCATTGATTCATTGACTCGTCGACTTTCCCGGCTCCCTGCCTGGAGGTTTGAGGTCCGATGTTTCCCCTCGTCAAATGGTTCAATGATTCAATGAACCAATGGCTCAATCGAGCTGATTTTCCGACCGGTTGGCGAGTGAAGTCAAGTTTATCTTTTTTCTGATATCATAATCATGCGTTATGGATCTTTCCGGGCTGCTGGGGCCTCGCGCACTTCCCGAATTGGCCTCAGGAGATCAAGGTTGTCAGTTGTCAGTTGTCAGTTGTCAGTTGTCAGTCGTCAGCTTCCCTTACTGAGGGCTGACAACTGAAAACTAAGAACTCCGGAGCCCACATGGAAATCTCCCAACTCGAAGCCTTCGTCGCCGTGGTTGAGGAAAAGAGCTTTTCCCGCGCTGCGGCCAAGCTCCACCGCACCCAGCCCGCCGTCAGCCAAGCCGTCAAGCGCCTGGAGGAGTGGGCGCGCGAGCCGCTGCTCGACCGCTCGGCGAAGAGCGGGGTCCTGACCGAGGCGGGCCGCATCCTCTTCGACCGCGCCAAGAAAGTCCTCAACCTGCGCGAGGACGCTCGCCTGGCCATCGAAGAGCTGCGCGCGCTCGATCGCGGCCGCGTCTCCATCGGCGCGAACGAAAGCACCGCGCTCTACTTGCTTCCCGTGCTGAAGAAGTTCCGCGAGCGCTATCCGCGCATCAAGGTGGATGTCAAGCGCAGCCTCTCGCGCGAAATTCCCATTGCTCTGCTGCGCTATGAAATCGACCTGGGCGTGCTCAGCTACAACCCGCAGAACCCCGAGCTGGAATCGAAAGTCGTCAGCCTCGATGAACTCTGCCTGATCGTCCCACCACAGCATCCGCTGGCGCGCCGCCGGCAGGCCAGTGTCCACGACTTCGCCGAGGAAACGTTCATCGCCCACAGCATTGCCTCGCCCTATCGCCAGAAGGTGATCGACCTCTTCGCACACCTCCGCGCCCCGCTTGAGATCGGCATGGAACTGCCCACCGTTGAAACCATCAAGAAATCCGTGCGCATGGGCATCGGCATCGCCTTCGCGCCGCGCATGTGCCTGGAAGACGAGTTGGCGCGCGGCGAACTAGTCGCGGTCCGGATCAAGGAAATGCGCATCCAGCGTGAGTTGCGGCTGGTCTACCGCCGCCACGCCAGGCTCTCCGCCGCCGCCCAAGCTTTCCTGCTCACTGCCCGCGAGATGGCCGCGGTCCAGGGCTCGGGAATCGGGGATTAGGGGTCCGGCGCCGGCCGCGATTTTTGACCCCCGGGTTCCGGCGTTGCTATAATAATGGGGGCTTAGGTAGAGGAGGGAAATTTGCCGCTTTACGAATATCGTTGCCGGAAATGCGGGGCAACGATTGAGAAGATCCAGAAATTCGCCGACCCGCCGCTCGAGATTTGCGAAGAATGCGGCGGCAGCCTGGAGCGCCTGCTCTCCTCATCGGCCATTCAGTTTAAGGGTTCGGGTTGGTACATCACGGACTACGCCCGGAAATCCTCAACCGCGTCCGGCCCATCATCGGCTAAATCCGACTCCTCAGCGAGCGACGCGAAGAAAGAGCCTGCCCCAGCAGCTTCCAAGCCGTCCCCTGACTCCAAGTAAGCAGGCTTACAGGATTTTGCCCGACCGCAGAGCTACGCTCTGCGCCAGCCCGGGTTCTGCGCCAGCCCGAATCCGGGCTTATCCGCCCGCCCTCGTCAAAGCTTGAGTGATTTTAGGTACCGCCGGAATTCTTTGCCGAGGTCAGGACGCCGCAGCGCCAATTCCACGGTGGCCTGGAGAAAGCCCAGCTTGTCGCCGGCATCGTAACGCTCGCCCTCGAAGACAAACCCATAAACGGCTTCGCGCGTCAGGAGCCGGCGCAGCGCATCGGTCAGTTGGACCTCGCCGCCTGAACCTGGGCGAGTGGCGTCGAGCTCCGTGAAGATGCTCGGCGAGAGAATGTAGCGGCCGATGATGGCGAGATTGGACGGCGCGTTTTCGGGCGCCGGCTTCTCCACCATATCCTCGATGTGAAAGAGCCGGCCAGTCCAGTCCCGGTCGCGAACTGGATGGCCGCGGATGACGCCATAGCTCGAGACCGCTTGCCGCGGAACTCGCTGGATCGCCACCACGCTCGACCCGTAGCGTTCGTGCACCGCCATCATCTGCTTCAGGCAGGGGACCTCGCTGACGATGATGTCGTCGGCGAGCACCACGGCAAACGCCTCGTGGCCGACTAAATGCCGGGCCGTCAGGATGGCGTGGCCCAAGCCTTTGGGCAGTTGCTGCCGAACGTAAGCCATCTGCAGCATCCCGGAAATGGAGCGCATCTGCTTGCGCAGCTCTTCCTTGTTGCGGCCGGCCAGCTCGTGCTCCAGCTCGAAGGAGACATCGAAGTGGTCTTCGATTGCCTTCTTGCCGCGGCCCGTCACGAAAATCACCAGCGGGATGCCGGAGGCGGCAACTTCCTCCACCGCGTATTGCACGAGCGGCTTGTCCACGATGGGCAGCATTTCCTTTGGCTGCGCCTTGGTGGCAGGCAAGAAGCGAGTGCCCAAACCGGCTACCGGAAAAACCGCTTTCGATATCCTCATATGATCCTCAGGTCAATTGATTTGTAGGAATTTGCCACCCGAAAGTCCCAGTCTATCCTCAGTCTCCGCACGGCGTCAAAGGAGAACAGAAAGCAGGGATTGGGGATTAGGGACTAGGGGTTAGGGATCAGTTGACGGCCGGAGGTCGAGTGTAGGTTATCGTGCGCACGCTTGAATCCAGCGCACAGCCCCACGAAGAGATATCTGCCTTCTGCCTTCTGCCTTCTGCCTTCTGCCTTCTGCCTTCTGCCTTCTGCCTTCTGCCTTCTGCCTTCTGCCTTCCCTGCTGCCACGTCTCCCCGTGCTAACATTGCAGAAAGGGACGTGGACATGCTGGTTCTGGGCATTGAATCAAGCTGCGATGAAACGGCGGCCGCGGTGGTCGCCGATGGCGAGCGCATCCTCTCGAGCGTCGTCGCCTCGCAGGTCCCCACCCACGAAAAATACGGTGGCGTGGTGCCGGAACTGGCTTCGCGGGAGCATTTGCAGAAGATCCGCCCAGTTGTGGATGAGGCGCTGGCCCGTGCCGGGCTGGATCTATCGGCGATCGACGCCTTCGCCGTCACGGAAGGCCCGGGGCTGATCGGCTCGCTCCTGGTCGGGCTGGTCTACGGCAAGGCGCTGGCCCTTTCCTTCGGGAAACCGCTGGTGGGCGTGAACCATCTCGAGGGCCACATCCACGCCGTGCTGCTTGAGAACAGGGTGGCGCGGCTTTCGGGGAGCCAGATCGAGGCGATTCAATTGCCCGCTGTGGCGCTTGTTGTCTCCGGCGGACACACCAGCTTGTTCCGAGTTGAAGCGGCCTCTGCTCCAGACGCTCGGCGGTTCGCCTACACCCGGCTCGGCCAGACGCGGGACGACGCGGCGGGCGAGGCGTTCGATAAGGTGGCCAAACTCCTGGCCCTCGGCTACCCCGGCGGGCCGATCATTGACGATCTGGCGCGCTCGGGGAATCCGGATGGCGTGGAATTCGGGCGCATCAAAATGAAGGGCAATCCGCTCGATTTCAGCTTCTCGGGACTGAAGACCGCCGTGCTCTATCGCGTTCGCGGCACGGCACTCGCCGCTGAGGCCGAAGAGCGCCGCGCTTGGCGCAAGCAAGCGGGTCGCGTGTCGCCACAGGAAGTCCGCGAGCATTGTTCGGTGGCGACGCTCGATTTGGTGGCGAGCTTCCAGAACGCCGTGGTCACGGACTTGGTCGAACGGACGATCGCGGCGGCAGAAGCGTCGCACGTGACGACCGTGCTCGTCTCGGGCGGGGTGGCGTGCAATTCGCTTTTGCGCCAGCGATTCGCACAGGCGGCGTCGGCTCGCGCCCTGACCGTCTTCTTCCCTTCCCCCCACCTCTCGACCGACAATGCGGCGATGATCGCGGCGGCAGGATATTACAGGCTCCTCGCCAGCCAGCGGGCTGACGCGTCACTCACCGCGCACGCTTCGTTCCCGTTGGGGTCTAGTAGGGGGTGACGACCGCCGGGTAGGGGAGGATGTAGAGAGAGTTTCCTATAACTCGTATCGGGCGGCTGTAGCGCCGCTCCATGAGCGGCGAAGTTCATTATTTCGAACCGCGCTACAGAAGAACAACGTAGAGACGCCCCGCCGGGGCGTCTCTACCCTTTTCTGGAGGAGCTATGCAACCGATTGATCGCAGGACGTTCGTGAAGGCGGTAGCGGGGACTGCGGCGCTCGCCGCCCGCGAGGCCGTCACGGCGACGACTGCGAGCCCGGGCGCGGTCTTTCTCTCCACGTGGATTCAAGGCAAAGCCGCCAACGCGCGCGCTGCCGAGACCTTAAAATCCGGCGGCAGCCTCCTCGACGCCGTTGAAAAAGGTATCAACACGGCCGAGGACGACCCCAACATCACGACGGTCGGCTATGGCGGGCTGCCGAACGCCGAAGGTGAAGTGGAGCTCGACGCGGCGATCATGGATGGAGCCCGTCATCGCGCGGGCGCCGTCGCCAGCCTCCGCCAGATCAAGAATCCCATCTCCGTGGCGCGACTGGTGCTTGAGAAAACGCGGCACACAACTCTGGCCGGCGAGGGCGCATTCCGCTTCGCGCTGCAGATGGGTTTTCGGCCGCAGCAGTTGCTGACGCCGGAGAGCCTGAAGAAATGGCTGGACTGGAAGGCCGACCCCAAGCGCCAGACGTTCTGGCTGAACCCCGCCGACAATCACGACACCATCGGCATGGTGGGGACGGATGGCCAGGGCCATGTCGTCGCGGGATGCTCAACCTCCGGCCTGGCTTGGAAGATTCCCGGCCGCGTGGGGGATTCGCCCCTGGTCGGCTGCGGCGTCTATGCTGATGACAACGTCGGCGCCGCCTCCGCGACCGGAGATGGCGACCTGATGACGAATTATTGCACCAGCATCTCGATCGTCCACGCCATGGCGCGCGGAGCTTCGCCGCAGGAAGCCTGCGTCGAACTGCTTCGGCATATCGTCAAGACGGATCCGGCGAACCGCACCGCGCAGGTCGGCGTCATCGCCCTCAACACCCGCGGGGAAATTGGCGCCGCCTGCATCGCGAAGAATTTCCAACTGAAATACGCCCTCTGGCGAGAGGGCGAGGGGCGGTTCCTCGAATCCATCACGCTTTTTTGAGAACCCGCGCGCGGCGCAACAAAATCACGGGCCGCAACATTCTGAATTCAGAATTCTGAGTTCTGAGTTCTGCTTCCCCATAGCAGCCATCCCAGCACGGCCAGAACGAGCAAGGCAAGAATCACGCCGTTCCACCGCAGCGACGCGGCAGGTTGCGCGATGAGGTCCACGAAAGGCGAGGCCAGGGGCAGCGCCAGCGCGGCAACAACATAGGCCAGATAATTATCGCGGAAAAAGAAGATCACGAGGCCCACGGCGACTGCCAAAGTCACGAGCACTAGCGACCATCCGACAAAGAACTCCGCGGCCGAATGTGCCCGAAAAGGCCCTAATCCCACGACACCGACGGCACCGACGACCCAAATCCACCAGGCCCGCCGCTCGCGCAGCAGATGGAACAGATACACAATCACGGCCAGGATCGCAGGCGCCGCAAGAGCGTATCGAAGCCCCCGCAGGAACAAGGCCAAGCCGGGGGAAGAGGCATCAAACCCGTCCGGCACGACGTCGATATTCGGCGACGCATAGGCATGAAACCGGCTGGTCACAAGGCCTTCCAAATTATCCAGGCCAGCGCCCGCGGCGAGACTCAGCGCCAGAGCCACGATCGCGTCTCGACGCCACACGCGTCGCGCGGGGGCGCGGAACACTCGCCATGCGTCCGGATAGAGGCTCACGGCGAGTCCCACCAAAACCCAGACCGCCAAGCCGATGACCAGCGGAACAACCACCAGACTTGCTCCCACCGAAGTCCAGAACATGCTCAAGGGGACCGAAGTGTTGTAGGCCTGATAGACGCGGGAAATCTGATTTGCCTCCGCGACCCCGACGACCACCGCCGCCGCCGCGCCGACCTTCGCCGCCGGAAGCCAGCGAATCGCTCCGCGTCGCACCTGCAACACGAAGAGGGCCAGGGCCCCGCCGATCAGGACGACCCCCAGCACCGCAAATGCCCCGATGAGGAGCACGTTCACGAGCGTTGTTGCCTTTTGCTGCCGCTCCCACTCCTCCGGCAGCTTGAAGTAACGCGAAAGGCCGATCACCTCATCGCCGGCAATGGTCACCTCCAAGCGGAAGTGGGCGTCAGCCACGTTCAAAGCCGATGATGCCGGGCCAGGCTTCATTTGCCAGACCACCGTGTAGTCGGTCCGCGCCTTCCGCTTCTCGACTCGCGATTCTTCCAGGTCGAAATCGTCGAGGCGGTAGCCCTGCCGCGCCAGGAATTCCGCAGCCTTCGCCCGCGCCTCTTCCGGCGAGAGCGATGCTCCGGGCGCGTCCTCATCGAGGATGTGCCGGTAGGAGAAGACATTGTCTTGAGCCGGGTCGACAAACACCCGGTGCTCTCCCTTTTCGAGCGGCCGGAAATAGCGGACCTGCCATAGCAAGAGGCGAGTGGCCTGGCGGTAGATCCGATCCACCTCGGCAACCGTGCGATGCTCCATGAGATATTTCACGGCCGTCGGGTCAACGTTTGCCTGAAGCCATGCCGTCCGATGGTAGGTGGCAGGATCGAGGTGGCGCTGCCGCAGGAAGTCGTCCGCCACCTTCTCGGCTCGGCTGCGGTCGAGGCGGAGCTTGATTCCCTCCCCGAACTGGTGCACGGGAATGAGGGCCAGGGCAACAAACGCCAACGCGATGACCGCCGCGAGAGCCAGCCGCCGCTTTCCGAGAGGCCGGTAATCAAGCGGAGCCTCGGCCTCAGGAGCGGCCTCTGCTCGCGGCGGCCGAGAGATGCCGGCGCTCGCGTTCGTCAGCTCGCTTTCATCGACAAAGGTCCCCGTGCGCAGATACGCCACGAGCGCCACACCCAGCGGCACCAGCATGATCCCGGCAGTGAGCGCTCCGGAAACCATCAGGTAATGATTGGGCGAGCGCAAGAGGAGAAAGGCGGTGTACAGCGCGTCCACGGAATAGTGCCAGATCAGCGTGGCGAAAACCCCAAAACGCAACATGACGAGCCCGATGATCACGCCGCCCAAGCCAACTTCCACGCCGCGAATAAAGAACGGCTGATTGGGATAAGCCGAATGCAAGAAACCCCAGATGAACGCCGCCAGGATTAATGCCCCCGGCTTCGAGCGCAGAAGGCGGCTGAGGAAGGGGATGGAAAAGGCTCGAAACTGCAACTCCTCGGAGACGGCCGGCAGAAAGCCGATGAATAAGACCCAAACCCAGGGAATCTTCGTGCTGAGCAGGTCCGAATAGTTCACGTCCGCCGGCGCCCACGCCCCCAGCTTGTTGGCCGCAAGGTAGAAGACCGTTTGATAGGCAAAGAAGAAGAAGGTGAGCGCGATGCCCACCACGTTGGCCAGGAAGAAGGAGCGCGAGCGAAGTCCTCGCCAGGAAAAAGAACGCCGCAAGGAAATCAGTGCAGGGTAGCCAGCCCGATACACGGGCTCGGAGCCTGCCACCAGAAAAAAGATCCAGGCGCCGACGCCAACGGCGGCCAGCAGGCTCTGCTGAAGATAGCCACCGACGAAACTGGAGAAAGAATCCGTGGTGGAGTACCCGAACTCCGCCACCGGATAGTTGTTCAACTGGCCGAGGAAATAGAGTCCGGCGGCCACCAGGCCCAACACCACCGAGAGCTTGACGGGGACGTCACGATCCCGGAGTCGGCGCACGAGGATGACCAGCATGGCCACCGTAAGAGGACTTCGTCCACAAGCTGGGCCGAGTTGTTTCGCGAGCGCAGCTTCTCGTAGTCGCGCGACCACTCCTCGGGGATCTTGACGAACCCACGGAAGCCCGTCACCTGGTCGCCGTCCACTGCGACGGCCAGCCGCCAGCTTCCGTCGCCCAAACTGACGCTTTTCTGCTTCCAGGTGAACTCATGGTCGGTGCGCGCCGGACGTTTCTGGCTCTCCCCTTCGACGAATTCCAGGTCCGCGAGATCCCGCTTCATCACGTCCCGCAGAAACGTCTCGGCAATCCGGCGCGCCGCCGCGGCGTCCAGATTCGCGCCCGGCGCGGCTTCGGGAATCTCATGATCGAAGCCACAAATCTCCCCGCCGGGGCTGACGTGGACGCGGAACTCTTCCTGCTGCTGAGGCCGGAACCAGCGATGCTCCCACCGCCAGAGGCGGATCGGGCCGCGCGTCAGCGTGTTCATGCGCTCGAGGCCCTGCGTCCGTTCGAGATAAACCTTGGCGGCATCGTCATAATCGAAGATGGCGACGTGCCGGTAGCCCTCGACATGAAAGCCGCGCTCGACCAGGAACTTCTGCGCGATAGGCGCGGAGTCATCCCGATTCACTCGGAACTCGATGGCCGCTTCGGGAAATGCTCGCCAGAAATACTTCGCGCCGATAGCCAGTGAAATAAGGGCGGCGAGCGCAGCCACGCCGATCACCTTGCGGTCAGAGAGAGTCAGCTTGATGGGCATGGGAACCTCACGGCGGCACGATCGGCAATGGAATTATATCCATATGAAAGGGAAAGAGTTGTCAGTTGTCAGTTGTCAGTTGTCAGTTGTTGCTTGCTTCTTGCGATGCGCTCCGCCGCTGCCAGGTTCTTGACCATAAGCCAGGCGGCTCGACCGTTGGCGTAGTACCCGTTGATGTGATCTACTTTTGTATAGCCGCGTGACTCATAGAATTGCTGCGCGGCCACGTTATCTTCCGCCGTCTCGAGGTACATGAACGCCAGGCGCCGGTCTCGCGCCCATTCCTCCGCGGCGTCCATCAGCGTGCGGCCGATGCCTCGGCAACGCCATTCCGCGCGGACGTCGATGGTAATGATGTGGGCGTACGTCGGCCCCCCGCGCTCGACAATCAGAAAGCCTACGATCCGGCCACCGGCTTCGGCAATCCAAGCTCTGCAATCCCGCTGGGCGAGAAATCGGGCCAGTTCGCCCTGCGAGTAGGAGACTCCGGGAGGGAAACAAGCTTGATCGATCTCGTAAAGGATTGGGAAGTCCTCGCTGCGGTAAGCGCGGAGCCGCACGTCGGATTGCCGATCCGTGGTCATGTGCCCGTGCTGTTCTTGTAGGGGAGCACCCTTGCGGTGCTCCCGCTGGTCGTCGACGTATCAGTGCTCCCGCGGGAGAACCATAAAGGCCCTCCCCTACTACCGAATGACTTCCAGCAGGCGATCGACGTCCGCCTCGGTGTTGTACAGGTAGGGCGAAACGCGGATCACCCCGTGCCGCAAACTGACCGCCACCAGACTGGCCCGCAGCTTTCGGTGCAGCGCCGTCGTGGCGTCCGCGGATTCTGCTTGGAAGCCGAGAATGGTCGAGCGGTGTTCGGGCTCGGCTGCGTCGAAGACCCGATATTCCCCGCGCCGCAGTCCCTCGCGGAGCCGGTCGAGCAGGCGCATGCAGTGTTCGTTCACGGCCTCGACGCCCACGCTCTCCACGTACTCAAGCGACGCATCGAGCGCAGAGAGATTCAGGAAGTTGGAGGTTTCGGGCACATCGAAGACTTTCGCGGCGTGCGGCAAGGAGAATCCCTCCGCGGGGAGCGCATCGAAATCTTCGCTGCCCTCAACGCTGAGCCAATTGACGACCGGCACGTCGAGCCGGTCTTGGATGTCCAGGCGCAAGTAGGCAAATCCTGTTCCGTACGGGCCGAGCAACCATTTGTAGGCGGCCACGGCCAGGACATCCACCGGAATGTCGTGCGCGCGAAGCGGCACTGCCCCGACACCCTGCGTCGCATCCACAACCAGCAGAGCCTCGTGGCGCCGCGCCAGATCCCCGAAGGCAGCAAGATCGATCCTCCAACCGTCCGTGTAGCCGACCCAATCCAGAGCCAGCACGCGCGTGCGCCGGTTGAGCACGGGGAGCACGTCGTCCGGGACGACGTGCTCGCCCGCGGGCTTCACCACGTGGACGTGCACGCCGCGCCGCCGCAGGTGAAGCCACGTGAACAGATTCGACGGGAAATTGCCACTGGTGATGACCACCTCGTCGCCAGCCTTGAGACCCAGCCCGGAGGCCACAATCCCGATCCCTTGCGTCGCGCTGTTGGTGAGCGCGATTTCCGCCGGTTCCACGCCGATCAGCGTGGCGAAACGGTTGCGCACGCGGTTGGGCAACGCGAAATACTCGGAAGAGTCGAGCCGGTGCGGGTGACACTTCAACTGAACCGCTTGCAGCACCCGCTCTTCCGTGGCGCGCGGAAACGGGCCTTGGTAAGCGCAGTCCAGATAAACAGTCGGCGAGAAATCTTGAAAGTCCTGCCGGAAATCGCTCATGGTAGAACGAGCAGTCTACAGCCTCGTGTGGCGCGTCTCAAACAGGTTTACACGAGTAGCGCCACCTTTCAAGGTGCCCTGCCTGGCTCAAGCCCGGCGCTACGTCTTGAACAGCCGCGCGATCAGCGACGACCGCGACGCCACGAGCGGCACGCTGGCGAGCAAGCCCTTCACTTCGCTGGGCGGAAGAGACCTGGTAACGCGCCGCAGATATGTGACCTCGCGCAGTGCCACCCACGACTCCAGGCAATGCAGGCAGTGCGCCATATGCTCCTCGGCGGGCACCTTCTCGTACCAGGTGGTCTGACCGTCGAGAAGCCGCACGAAAACCCGGCGCGAGGGACAATCGTCCTGACCTGCCGCTCGCGCCCGAGTCAAGACCTCCAGCCACGCTGCCGGCCAAGGGCAACCGTCTTTCTGCCGGCGCATCATCTCTCCGTAATCGCCGTCAAGGCGCTGCACCGATCTACGGATGGCGCTTGAGGGTAGCAGGAGCATTTCCTCGAGCGTTGCGTCGGAATAACCCGCCAGCTTGAAGAAGACGACCTCCTTTTGAGCCAGCGGCAACGCGTCGAGCTGCGCCGCGAGCGAATCGAAGGTGGGCTGCGGCCCAGATGAAGTCCATCGGGGTGAGATGTCCGTCGCCTGACCTGCCCGCGCAAAGAGAAACGCGCGGAGATCGGCCAAGAACTCACGCTCGGCCTGATGATCGAAGCCCTTCAGGCGCTCGTGGCCATTCGCGCCCAAGGCACGAAGACCCTGCGCCCAGAATGCTCCGCGGCCTTCCCCGGCGTGCATGGGGAGATAGAACTCGATGAGCGCGTACACAATGGGCGTGTAGCGGGTGAGGAAAACCTCCCATGCCGCACGCTCTCCCGCCTCACATCTCAGGAGGATTCTCTGGAAGGTGCCAAGTTTTGATGACATGCCCTGAGTTGCAGTTGATGTCCCAGCCGTTTCAGATCAGCGATGGCAGTTCAGAAACTCTCGCCGCGTGGAGCGCGGCCTGAGGCTGGCTGCAGATCGCGGGCGGCCGAGGCTCGCAATCACTACCTTCGCTGGGCTTCCATGATGCTCGCCATCAAATCCGCCACGATGCGGTCCGCGGTCTGGTTCACGACCGAGTCAAGAGGCGGGGGGTTGAACGGCAAGTGAATGCTGTCCTGCCAGATCGAGGCCCCGCTCCGATCATTCAGGTAGACTTCCGATCGGAGGGTCTTGAGTCGCCGGGAGTCGAAGCAGGTGCCGCGCATCACGGCATCCGCTTGGTTGCGGTCCGCCACAATGGCCACCCCACGGGCCTTGCCAAATCCCTCGACGAGTTTCTCCGTAAGCCGATTTTCAATCTGCTCCAGGTAGATTTTTCGCACCCGGAGAAGCCTCCGCGCGTCGGTAGTGCTGGAAGTGCGAGGCCCGCCGAGCGAGGGCGCGGGAGCCGGCCCGAGCGTCGGCCTCCTCTGCTCCCGTGGTTGCTCAGAGGGCTGCTGCTCCGTCGTCGAGGGCTCCTCCTGCGGCCATGCCATCGCCCCGGCAAGAAGGATGGTTACAACACCAATAACCCCCAGCTTCATGGGGCACCTCTGAGGTGACTGAACTTCTCTCGAGGAACGGCTGCGCTCGCGCAGCTTTTCCACACTGATTCCCGTCCGTGATGCCTCGGCCGGCCGGAGACCCCAACGCTCCGTCTGCCGCCATCCACTGTCCGCGCGGCCCGATTCGCCCCGAGGAAGTGCATTCGGGACTCACTACCTGGCCTGCGCCTCCCTCAGCGCCCGCTGGCGGTCCTTCAAGTCCTGACGCTCGTCCTTTTGGCGCTCGCGGAGTTCCCGCTTCTCCCTCTGCATCTGGTGCTTCATCTGGACGCGCACCGACGGGGGAAGCTGGTGACTCCTCATCGTTTGTTTCTGGTATTTTTCCTTCAGCTTGAGCGCCTTCAGATCGGCTTTCTGGCGCGCTTTCATCTGCTGCTTCTCGACCTTGAAAACCTGGGCCGCAAGCCGCGGCACCAGGAGACCGATCCCGACCAGCCCGGCCATCAACACAACGAGGAATCTTCGCATTAGACCTCCCGGCAGATCACACCGCCACGCGCGCAAGTGCAACCGAGGTCTCGCCACCTCGCGAAACCTCTTGGTGAGCCTCCCTCACGCCCGACTATAAGCCACAAGAGGGCATTTGTAAAACACAATCCCCCCCAACCTGGAGCCTTCCTGCGGGCTGCCCTGGCAGGGCACAGAACCGCACCCCGATTCGCTCCAGACGGAAGGAGGTGGGGGCGGTTCGCGAACCGCCTCTACGCTGGGGGAAAACCCACGCGCTCTTCGGTCTGAAGCGCAGCCGCGCTAGGACTTTGCCACCGCGCGGCGCGCAGCCAGGTAGGCTTTGATAAGGGGATCGATATCGCCGTCCAGGACCCGGTCAGCGTCGCCCACTTCATGCTTGGTGCGCACGTCCTTCACCAGGCGATAAGGGTGCAGGACATAAGATCGGATTTGGCTGCCGAAGCCGATTTCCATTTTCGAGTCTTCCAGCTTCTGGTTTGCCTCGCGCCGCTTCAGCAGCTCGAGTTCATAAAGTTTCGAGCGGAGGAACTTCATAGCCATGTCTTTGTTGCGGTGCTGGGAGCGCTCGTTCTGGCACTGCGCGACGGTCCCCGTGGGGATATGCGTGAGGCGGACGGCGGAGTCGGTGGTATTGACGTGCTGGCCCCCCTTCCCGGTCGAGCGGTAGGTTTCGATACGCAGGTCCTCGGGCTTGATCTCGATGTTGATCGTGTCGTCGATTTCCGGGCTGACGAAGACCGAGGCAAACGAGGTGTGGCGGCGGGCCGCGGCGTCGAACGGCGAGATGCGGACCAGCCGGTGCACACCGATCTCGGAGCTCAGCAGTCCGTAAGCGTAGTCGCCCGCCACGGTAAAGGTGGCGGATTTCAGGCCCGCTTCCTCCCCCGCCTGGAATTCCATCAGCGTGAACTTGAAGCCGTGTCGCTCCGCCCAACGGCGATACATGCGCAGCAGCATTTCCGCCCAATCTTGCGACTCGGTTCCTCCGGCCCCGGGATGAATGGTAACGATGGCGTTCAGACGATCGTGCTCGCCGGGCAGCAGCGTGGCGAATTCCAGCCGGTCGACTTCGGCGCGCAGCGCATCGAGCTCGCGGCGTAAATCGCCGCTGACGTCCTCTCCCTCGCGAGCCAGCTCGAAGTAGGCCTCCAGATCGGCAAGCTGGCGCGCCAGGCGTTCATCCGTCTCGATTTGCTCCTCTAATCGCTTACGGCTGCTGAGGATTTTCTGCGAGGCTTCGGCATCCTGCCAGAAGTCGGGCTGGGCTATCCGCTTCTCGAGCGCTTCCAGTTCGCGGCGTCGGGCGGGGGCGTCAAAGAAAACTCCGTAGTTCAGTGGCGCGCTCGCGCAAGGCGCCAAATTCCCGTTCCAATTCCTCGATCATGTTGCCTCCCGACGCGGTAGGTAGTGCTGGCCACGGCTAATTCGCCTTTTGAATTGACCCTGGGTTCGTCATCAAGGGAAAAGCCCACGGTCAGAGAAACGCTGACCGTGGCTACCCTCTACCCGCGCGATTTCCTCTTCCTTGCCGCTCCGGATCCGACCAGCGCGGCCGCCACGACAACCGAGAGCCAGGCAAACACATCGCCGTGCCGGGTGTAGAACGTCCGCTGCGAGAGAAAATCAAACTGCGCCTTGAGGACGGCGAACTCGTGTCTCGGCAACCGCGCGATGATCCGCCCGTAGGGCTCGATGACCACCGTGATTCCGTCGTTCGTGGCCCTCAGCAGATAGCGGCGATTTTCGATCGCCCGCAAGCGCGCCATTTCCAAGTGTTGAAAGGGCGCGGCGGAGTTTCCGAACCATCCGTCGTCCGAGATGTTAACGAGCACGCCCGGACCTTCGGGGACGAGGCGTCGAACGAGCTGTGGGAAAATCGCCTCGTAGCAGATAAGGACGCCCAGCCCGCCGTCCCGCATCGAGGCTGTCTGGTAACTCGTGCCAGGAACGAAGTTCCCCGCCTCGTAGGTGATCTTGCCGACCAGACTCGGAAAGGCCCAGGCAGGCACGTACTCTCCGAACGGCACCAAATGAATTTTATCATAGGCAAGGAGCACGCGGCCCTCCGGATCGAGAACCATGGCGCTGTTCTTGGGCTGGGTGGCTTCCGCGTCGGCGTAATTGACGCTGCCTACCACAACGTAGGCCCGCGCCTCGTGCGCCATGCGTTCCACCGCGGAGCGGAATATCGGGTCACGCTCAAAATAAAAGGGCGCGGGATTTTCCGGCCAGACGATCAGCGGGGTCGTCGCCAAGGTGCCCGCCTCGCGCACGTTTCGAACACTGAGGTCTACGAGATCGTTCAACCGCGTGGGGTCCCGCCAGGGCGCCCATTGCTCGACGACAGCGATGTTCAGAGCAATATTGGGTTGAACGAGAAGAGCCGTCCGCTTGGCCTGGGGAAGCGGTCGTGGCGCAAGGAGGATATTCGCCGCGAGCAACAGCGCGCACCATCCGACGAGCGCCAGGCGCGGCTTGACGCTTCGCGGCTCGAGCCAGATCCAGGCGAGCAGCGCGCTCGTCGTCGCTGCGAGGAAAGAGAGCCCATATACCGCTGTGACCGCGGCCACTTGCCGGAGGCCGTTTGCCTGGACAGCGTAGCCCAGGAGATTCCACGGGAAGCCGGTAATCAGGTACGTGCGGGCAATCTCCATGGCGACCCAAAGGAACGGAATCAGGAGGATTGCGCGCCGGACCGAGCCCCCCGCCGCCCAAGCCAGGACGAACCCGAAGCCGCCGAAAAAGAGGGCAAAGACCACCACGAACAACGCCAGAACTCCATAAGAAAGAAGCGGCGATACTCCTCCGTGGCGCTCCATGACGGCCACGAACCAATAGCAAGTCCCCGCCAGATAGACGGCTCCCGCGACATAACCCAGGAGAAACGCTCGGCGGCGACGAGATTCCGGCGCAAGCACTACAAACAGCGGCGCACAGGCAAACCACACCAGCAGGTGCCAGCCGAGTAGCGGGAAGCAGGCAAAAAGCAGTAACCCGCTCAGGGCACTCGCGAACAAACCGAAGCGGAGCGATTGGAAAGGAGGGAGATTCGACTGGGATGTTGGAGCGGTGTTCAAGGCACGAAGCGGTTGTTCGTTGTTGGTTGTTGGTTGTTGGTTGTCAGTCGTCAGGCTCCGGTTTTCAGTCGCCAGTTTCTAGTTTCGAGTTTCCAGTTTCAATTTCGACGATTCGAACTTCAGATCCATCCGGAAGGTCTGGGAGGATCCCTCCGGAACATCGTCCATCTCAAATTTGAGATTTGAGATCTGAAACTATCAGCGCTTAATGAACGGCTTGAAGCCCTCCTTGGCAATCCGGTCGCGCACCCGGACGGCCTCCTCTCGCGTGGCAAAGGGTCCCACCTGCACGCGGTACAGGCTGTCTTTGGCTTCAGAGTACTCGGGCATCACGACAAACACCGCAAAGCCTCGCGCCTTGAGCTCCTTGACGAGCTTTTCCGCGTCCGCCTTTTCACGCGAGGCGGCCACTTGCACAGTAAATCCCGGTTCCTCCTGCCGCGCACGGGAACCTCGCGCCGGGGAAGACGATGCCGCAGCCCGCGCGGCGGGTCGAGGGTTGGGTGGCGGCGCGAGCACCCCGGTCGGATTGCTCGAGGCTTTCCCTTCCGGCGCCGCTTCGGCCGGTGGAGGGCTGGCAATCGGCGGAACCGTGGCCGAGCGGGTTTCCTTCGCCGTCGTCTGAACGGTGTCGAGCGGCGGATTCACGGTGGGAGGAATCACGCCCGTCGGGGTCACCTGCTCGGTCGGGCCGAGCGACCGGGACGTTCGCTCGTTATACCCCACCAGGAAACCGAGGGAAAAGAAGACGGCGCATGCCGCCACACCGACCAGAAACACCAGGATCAAGTAGCGGGCCGAGAGCCCCTTCTCGTCCTGCCTCCGGTCTACGCGGTCAGACATGATTCTCCTTGTGGTCTTATCAACTTCTGGCCCGCAGCGAGCGGAAGCAAATCACTTGGTCGCACCGCTGGATGCCGAGGTGCCCAAGACTCTCCCCAACAATGAGGACATGAGCTCGATGGGCAACGGAAAAACGATAGTCGTATTCTTCTCCGTGCCGATCTCGGTCAGCGTCTGGAGATAACGCAGGGTAATGGCCACCGGCTCGCGGCTGATGTTCCCCGCTGCCATCGCAAGTTTTTCCGACGCCTGGTATTCGCCGTCGGCGTGAATGATCTTAGCGCGCCGCTCGCGCTCTGCCTCGGCCTGGCGGGCGATGGCTCGCTGCATTTCCTGCGGCAAGTCCACTTGCTTGATCTGCACCTGCGTCACCTTGATTCCCCAGGGCTCCGTCTGTTCGTCGATGATGGTTTGCAGGCGCTGGTTGAGCTTGTCCCGCTGTGAAAGCATGTCATCCAGTTCGACCTCGCCCAGCACGGACCGCAAGGCGGTGGAGGCAAGCTGTTCGACGGCGTAGCGGTAGTTCCGCAGTTCGATCAGAGCCTTCTGGGCGGTGATCACGCGATACCAGAGCACCGCGTTGACTTTAACCGAGACGTTGTCTCGGGAGATGACGTCCTGCGGCGGCACGTCCCAGGTCTCGATCTGGAGGGAGATGCGGAACATGCGGTCGATCGGCCAAAGAATGAGGATCAGTCCCGGGCCCTTGTCCGCGGCCAGTACGCGCCCCAAGCGGAGGACCACCGCCTTCTCCCATTCGTTCAGGATATTGATGCACTTGATGATCCAGACGACAAAGATGAAAACCGCCACCAACAATGCTGTATTCATGGTCAACTCCTTCCGAGCTTCCTCGGCACGGGCTAATGAGTCGGTGTGAGAACTTCTGAGTGTAGCGGCGTACAGTCTACCGGGATTCGGCGACCGGCTCAACCTCCAAGGTCAATCCGTCGACGCGTCGCACGCGGACGCGGCTTCCCTTCGGCACGGTCGTGGTCGCATGAGCCTGCCAGATTTCGCCTCGGACCAGAACCGTGCCCGTCGGCGCGAGGTCCGTCTGCGCGACGCCGAGCATGTCAATCATGGCAACCCCGCCGGTCACTACCTTACGCCGCTTCGCGGCGAGGGCCAGACGCAGCAGGATGATGGTAATCGCGGCGAGCGGCAAGGTCACTGCCAAGGCTGTCGAAAGGTGAATCCGCGCCGCTGGCCACGGAGAGTTAACAAGAATCAGCGCGCCAATGACCATGGCCAGGATTCCCCCGGCCGCCAGCACCCCGTGGGAGGTGACCTTCACCTCCAGAAAGAACAGCACGAGCGCCAGCAAGATCAGCACAACCCCCAGGATATTGATGGGAAGCAGGTTGAAGGCATACAAAGCCAGGACGATGGCGACCGCTCCCGCCACGCCTGGGGCAATCATGCCGGGGTGCGTGAATTCGACGTACAGGAACGCCACCCCCAAGGCCCCGAGCAGGAGGGCGATATTGGGGTCGGCGATCCAGGAAAAGAACCGCTCACGCGCGGTCATCACGTACGGCTCGGTGACGGCGCCCGCCAGGTGCAGCGTCGTCTCGGCGCCGTTCACACGCTTGACGGTGCGGCCATCGAGCTGCGCGAAAAGCTCCTGTGACGTGGACGCAATCCCGTCGATGAGGTGACCATCGAGCGCTTCCTTCTCGGTGAAAGAGCGGCTTTGCCGCACGCCCTCCTCGGCGAGCTTGGCGTTCCGGCCGCGCTTATCGGCGATGCTGCGTATGTACGCCGCGGCGTCGTTCTCGATCTTCTCTTCCATCGTCTTACCGATTTGGGTCCCCCAGATGACGACCGGGTGCGCCGCGCCGGTAGTGGTCCCGGGCGCCATGACCGCGGCGTCTCCCGCCAGCAGGATAAAGAAGCCGGCGGAAGCGGCTCGGGCGCCGCTGGGCGCCACGTAGGTGAGGACGGGAACGCGCGAATCGTAGATGCCCTGAATGATCGTCCGCATGGACGTCTCGAGCCCCCCGGGCGTGTCCAGTTCGAGCAGCACGGCATCGGCCTGGCTCTGGTTGGCAAGCGTAATGCCGCGCAGGATGTAGTCGGCGCTGACCTGCTGCACCATCCCATCGAGCTTTAGGTCAACAACTCGCGGATGCGGCTCAGCGGGACCTCCCAATGCTGCTTTGCCCGCCGCCACC
>JAIQGH010000118.1 GCA_020072655.1 Terriglobia bacterium
CGTCCAGGGCGGCGCGCGGGTCGTGGAGTTGCAGCGCAGCCTGGCCGAGCGGGTCGTGGAACTCGAGCAGGCGCTGAACCGGGTCAAACTGTTGCAGGGCCTGCTGCCCATCTGCTCCTACTGCAAGAAGATCCGCGACGACCGCAATTACTGGCGGCAGGTGGAGGCGTACATCAGCGAGCATTCCGAGGCGGTCTTCAGCCATGGTATCTGCCCGGAGTGCTTCGAGAAGTTCGTCAAGCCGCAGCTCAACAAGCCAGCGGAGTCGGGAGGTACACCCTAATGCGGACCGGGAGTCAGCGGGCACGGCAACTCCTGCCAGGGCTTGGCGGCGGCCTCCTCCTGGCCTTGCTTCTGGCCACTGGCGTGGCTTCGAGCCGGGCGCTCAAAGCGCAGAATCCCTCCCGCATGAATCTGCCCACCCTGACGCAGGTCGAGCAGATTCGGACCCTGACCCCGGGGCGGGCAAATCTGGGGATCCCGGTCCACTTGCGGGCCGTGGTGACCTACTATGGTGGCAAGACCTTCCAGTTTTTTGTCCAAGATCCGACCGGAGGCATCTCAATTCACGACCCGGAGACGGACTTCCATTTACAGCCGGGCCAGTTGGTGGAAGTTACGGGGTTCACGAGCGGCAGCGGGTTCGCCCCGACCATCATCCAACCGCGCGTGACCGTCGTGGGGAACGCTCCCATGCCGCGGCCCCGCCACGCCACGCTTGAAGAGTTGGCGAGCGGGCGCGAAGAAAGCCAATGGGTGGAGATTGCCGGAATCATTCGTTCGGAAGCCGTCGAGGGCGAGCGACTGGTTTTCAATGTGGCTACGGGGGGCGGGCGGCTGAGCGTTTGGCTTCCCAAGGCCTCGGCCCACCAATTGACGGACTTGACGGATGCCAAGGTCAAACTTCGGGGCGTCGCTGGCGGCATTTTCAATCAGAACATGAAACTGCTGGGGGTCCGCTTGTATATCCCCAGTCTGGATTTCGTTCGCGTCGTCGAACCCCCAGCCGCGCCCTTCTCACTCCCCGTTCGTCCGATTAACACGCTGTTGGAGTTCGCTCCTCAGGGCGTAACGGGTCACCGCGTGCGGGTGCAGGGGACCTTGACCCTTCAGCAGCCCCGCGTCCTTTTCATCAATGATGGGGGTGGAAGCCTTCAGGTCCAGACGACTCAGGACTACCCGTTCGAGCCCGGAGACCAGATCCAGGCGGTGGGCTTCCCCGCCGCGGGAGGGTACACCCCCGTCTTGGAGGATGCCCTCTGCCGGAAAATGGGAAGCGGGCCGTCCGTCCGGCCGTTGGAGGTTTCTGCTTCGCAGGCCCTGCAGGGAGGCTTCGACGCCAACCTTGTCCAACTGGAAGCCCGACTGCTCAGCTCGACGCCGCGCCCGAACGAGCTGGTGCTGGTGCTGGAATCCGGGAGCATCATCTTCGATGCCCAACTGCCCAAGCCGACAGGGCAGGAAAAACCTCCCGATCTTCTGCCGGGCAGTCGTGTCGAGGCCACCGGAATTTGCTCTGTCAACGTGGATGAGAACCGCGTGCCCCGGTCGTTCCGGTTGCTGCTGCGTTCGCCTAGCGACGTCGTCATCGTCGAGCGTCCCCCTCGCTGGACTCTGAAACAAGCCCTGTGGGCGCTGGGAATCATGGCCGCGCTCATCTCCGCCGCCCTGCTCTGGGTGGTCATCCTCCGGCGGCAGGTGGACGAACAGACCTCGGTTGTCCGGGAATGGGCCCGCCGCGAAGCCAACGTCAAGGAGCGATACCGCGAGTTGTTTGAGAACGCCCGCGACATGGTTTTCACCTGTGGCCTGCGGGGGCACTTCACATCCTTCAACAGAGCCGCCTGCGAGCTCACCGGCTATACGGAAGCCGAAGCCGTAGGCATGAAGCTCGTGGACCTGGTCGCCCCGGAGGATGCTGGCAAGCTCCAGGGCCTGTTCGAGCACGATGCCATGGACGGGCCGCCAGACGCGCCCGACGGCGGGGCGCCAGACGCGTCCCATGGCGGGGCGCCGAGCATCCGCGAACTGGCCTTCGTCTGCCAGGATGGGCGACGGGTCGCGATGGAGATGAGCGCGCGGCTCATCTATTCCAACGGGCACCCGGTAGGCGTCCAGGCGATTGCGCGCGACATCACCGAGCGCAAGCGGGTGGAGGAGCAACTCCGCAAGCTATCTCGGGCCATTGAGCAGAGTCCCGCCAGCGTCGTGATTACGGACACGACCGGTGCCATCGAGTATGTGAACCCTTACTTCACACGCTCGACCGGTTACACACTCGAGGAAGCCATCGGGAAGAACCCGCGTATCCTCAAGTCAGGCAAGGTGCCCCCGGAAACCTACGCCGAACTGTGGCAAACCATCACGGCCGGCAAAGAATGGCGTGGAGAGTTCCTGAACAAGAAGAAGAACGGTGACACGTACTGGGAGGCGGCTTCAATCTCGCCGGTCCGGAATGCGCAGGGAGTCATCACCCATTACGTCGGAGTGAAGGAAGACATCACCGCCAAAAAGGCCGCAGAGGAGGCGCTGCGAGAAAGCGAGGAGCGGTATCGCACGCTTGTTCTGACCACCTCGCAGATGGTCTGGTCAAGCGACGCCCAGGGGCAAGTCGCAGCACCAATTCCACGCTGGCAAGAATACACCGGCCAGACAAACGAGGAGACTCTGGGATGGGAATGGGCCAAGGCGCTCCATCCCGATGATGTCGAGCACGCCACAAGGGTTTGGAGTCGAGCAGTAGAGGATAAGACATTCTATGAGGTCGAATACCGTGTCCGGGGTCGTGACGGGATCTACCGGCACTTCGCGGCCCGAGGTGCTCCTGTTCTCAATCCCGACGGCTCTGTCCGCGAATGGGTCGGCGCTTGTACCGACATCACGGAGCGGAAGAACATCGAGGAAGCATTAAGGGCATCCGAAGAGCGATACCGTGCCCTCTTTCAAAGCGCGGCGGAGGGGATCCTGGTTGCAGACGTCGAGACCAAGAAGTTCATGTATGCCAATCCCGCCGTCTGCCGAATGTTGGGCTACACCGAAGAAGAATTCGGGCAGATGGGCGTAAGTAACATTCACCCCCCAGAGGATTTGGAGCGGGTGGTTGCCGAATTCATGGCTCAGGTACGTGGCGAAAAAGTGGTAGCGTCAGCCCTTCCGTGTCTGCGCAAAGACGGCACTACGATCTATGCGGACATCAGTAGTGCTCAGGTGGTGATCGACGGAAAATCTTGCAACGTGGGCTTCTTTAGCGACGTCACAGAGCGCAAGCGGGCCGAACGAGCCTTGGAAGAGCGAACGGCCTACTTGAACACCCTCATCGAGAACAATCCTTTGGGCATCGTCACCGTGGACGTCGAGGGGCGAGTGAAGCTGTGCAATCCCGCCTTCGAGCGGCTTTTTCTTTATCAGCGGCAGGAGATTGAGGGCACCCATCTGGACGAATTCATCGCCCCTCCGGAATCCACTTCCGAAGCTTTGGACATGACCCGGCAAGTCGTGAGCGGAAGCGGCGTGCATGTCACCAGCCAGCGACGCCGCAAAGACGGTTCGCTCGTGGACGTGGAAGTTTACGGTGTGCCCCTGGTGATGGGGGGAGAGATCGTTGGCCAGTTCGCCCTCTACCAGGACATCACGAAGCGCAAGCGCGCTGAAGAGGCGCTCCGGGCATCTAATGAGACCCTCCGCTCGCTCATTGCCGCGTCGCCGACGGCGATTTTCACCGTGGACCCGGCGGGGCGCGTTCTTACCTGGAACCCCGCCGCGGAGCAAATCTTCGGGTGGAAAGAAGCGGAGGTCGTCGGGCAAATCCTCCCCACCGTCCCCGAGGAAAAACTCGAGGAGTTTCGGCTCCTGCGCGAGCGCGTGCTCGGTGGAGACGCCTTCACCGGCGTGGAAGTGCGTCGCCGCCGCAAGGACGGCACCCTCCTGGATGCCAGTATCTCCACCGCCCCCATCCGGGATGCGGCGGGGAACGTCACCTCTATCCTGGCGGTGATGGAGGACATCACGGAGCGCAAGCGGGCGGAGGAGGCGCTGGCGCGCGAGCGCACGCTGCTCCGCACCGTCATTGACAACCTGCCGGACAACATCTTTGTCAAGGACCGGCAAAGCCGCATGGTCCTGGACAATGTCGCCCACCTGCGACTGCTGGGCGCCACCAGCCAGGAGGAAACGCAAGGGAAGACGGACTACGATTTCTTCTCGCCGGAACTCGCCGACCGCTACTACGCCGACGAACAAACGATCATGGCAACTGGCCAGCCGCTGATCAGCGCGGAGGAACCCACGGTCGAAAGGGATGGCAGCCGGCGCTGGCTGCTCACCACGAAGGTGCCTCTCCGCGATGCCCAAGGGCGAATCGTGGGGATCGTGGGCATCAATCACGACATTACGAGGATCAAGAACACTGAGCAGGAACTGGCGCGCGCCAAGGAACAGGCCGAGGCGGCCAGCCGCGCGAAGAGCGAATTCCTGGCCATCATGAGCCACGAGATCCGCACCCCGATGAACGGCATCATTGGGATGACCGAGCTCGCGCTCGATACCAATCTGACCGCCGAGCAGCGGGATTACCTCGGAATGGTGAAGGATTCGGCGGACACTCTCCTGACCCTCATCAACGATATCTTGGACTTCTCCCGGATTGAGGCCGGCAAGCTCGACCTCGAGGTCACCGAGTTCAACCTCCCGGACACCGTGAACAGCACCCTGAAGGCGCTCGCGGTCCGTGCCCATCAGAAGAACCTGGAGCTCGCCTGCCGCATCCCGCCGGATATTCCTGCCGTTCTGCTCGGCGATCCCGGCCGTTTGCGACAAATTATCCTCAACCTGGTCGGCAACGCCATCAAGTTCACCGAGCGCGGCGAGGTCGTGGTCAACGTGGAGGCGGATTCCCTGTCCGACGATCGCGTTGACTTGCACTTTGCGGTGACGGATACAGGCATTGGGATTCCGAAAGAAAAGCAGCGGCTCATCTTCGAGGCCTTTGCGCAGGCCGATAGCTCGACCACCCGCCGGTACGGAGGGAGCGGGCTGGGGTTGGCAATCTCCTCGCGTCTGGTGGAGATGATGGGCGGCCGAATCTGGGTCGAAAGCCAAGTCGGCGAAGGCAGCACGTTTCATTTCACGGCGCGCTTGGGCAGGCGCAAGACCATCCGGCGTCCTGCCGTCCGCCGCGACCTCGGCAGACTCCGGAACCTGCCCGTACTCATTGTGGATGACAATCCCACCAACCGGCGCATCCTGGACACCATGCTCAAGCACTGGCAGATGCAGACAACCCTAGCTGACGGGGGCCAGTCGGGGCTGGCCGCCATGAAGGTGGCCAGGGAGAGTGGGAAGGCCTATCCGCTGGTGATTGTTGACTCGCAAATGCCGGATATGGACGGGTTTACACTGATCGCGCGGATCAAGGAGGATCCCGCCCTGGCCGGCGCGACCATCATGATGCTGACTTCCGCGGGTCAGCGTGGGGATGCGGCGCGCTGCCGCAAGCTGGGCGTCGCAGCTTATCTCATCAAACCGATCCGTCAGTCGGAGCTGTTGGAGGCGATCCTGACGGCGCTCGATCTGAAGTCCTCCGGGCAGGCTCAGCCCCCCCTGATCACTCGTCATTCCCTGCGCGAGGCGCGCCAGAGGCTCCGCGTCCTCGTCGCCGAAGACAATGTCGTCAACCAACAGTTCATCGCCCGCGTACTCGAAAAGCGTGGCCATACGGCCACGGTGGTCTCGGACGGGCGTGCGGCGCTGGCGGCGCTGGAGAAGGCCCCTTACGACTTGGTCTTGATGGATGTACAAATGCCTGAACTGGACGGTTTCAAGGCCACGGCGCTGATTCGGGAGCGCGAAGGACCGAAGGGCCAGCATACCCCAATCATCGCCATGACCGCGCACGCCATGAAGGGCGACTGTGAGCGTTGCTTGGCGGCCGGGATGGATGCCTACGTCTCGAAACCCGTCAATGTCTCCGAGCTCATGACAGCTATCGAAAGCTTGATTCCCGAAGCCGGAGCCTCTGAAGAGGATACGCCAAGAGGGGAGGCTGGTGGCAGGCCGGTGGAGGTCAAGGCGCTCCTCGAGCGGTTGGACGGGGACGCGGACCTGCTGATGGAAATGATTCAGTTGTTCCTCGTGGATTGCCCAAAGCGGCTGGAGGCGATCCAGCAGGCCCTCGAGCACAAGGATGGCAGGTCGCTTGAGGCCGAGGCCCATGCGTTGAAGGGGTCCGTCGGGAACTTTCTGGCAAAAAGCGTTTTCGATATCGCGCGGAAACTTGAGGTGTTCGGCCAGCAAAGAGATCTGCGCCGTGCCCAGGAGGTCTACCGCACTCTAAAGACGGAAACTCTGCGGCTGCAGTCGGCCTTGGAGGCGATCGCCGCAAGCTTGAGAAGTGACAACCAACAAGCCGCGTGCTGACGGCATAGCGTTTCGCACTTGCGGTTCAGCCCGAGGTGCGCAAAATTCGTTTCTTAAATCCTGCGGCTCTCCCGTTCCTTGGCGCCCTTGACAACCGCAACTTCAGATACCGGAAGTTGCACTACCAGGCTCATGTGAGCGCTGCAAACAGCCGACATATTGGACGTATGGCGAGGTTGCGCGCCGACCAAAAGGCTACCCGCCCTTGGCCGCCGTTGCTCCACCTCCCGGTGTGGAGCGCATCAGAAAGTTCGTGAATACCCGCGCGCACCGCCGGTTGAAACTGGACCTCCCCATTCTGGTTCGAAATCAGGGCGGCGCGGCGGAAGTCGCACGAGCGGAAAACGTTTCGGTCGGGGGTTTCTGCGTGATTCTCTCTCTCGACTTGGCCGTCGAAGCAGTCGTGACTTACGTCTGCCCGTTCGTGAGCGACGGGCAGAACATCAAGCAAAAGACAGAGTACCGCTGGTCCGCCCCCGCCTCTCCCGGGGGTGCGCAGCGGGTCTATGGCTTCCGCCGCATTTGACCAGGAGGTGCAGAATATGGGCACCTAAGAAGGTGCCACGAGGCGTATCCCCGAACCTTCTAGCTGAGAGTCCGCGTCTCGGGGCTGTAGCCGCTGATGCTCATGAGGTTGGGAAGGCGATGTCACCGCAAACCGGTGAGGAGCCGAGGTTTGTCCCGCAGACCGACCTGATCGAGCGTACCCTTGCGCTAGGAGTCCTGCGATGAAACCCATTCGCATGCTCGTGCCCTTCTCTGTTCGCGCAGTCAAATCCTTCGCCCAAAGGCTAATTGGTCGCCGGGGCCTTCACGCCGGAGAATCCCGCGCTTACATCCTGGCCTTCGCGCTGGGGGTCGTAACGCTGGGGGGATTCCTGGCCTACCAAACCGCAAGCTCCTACCGAAAAGAGATGGACAATTGGAAAGCACGGCAGTCCAGCGTCGCCGATGATCGAGCGCAGATGGTCTCAGCGTGGTTGAACGAGCGGCAAGCCTCCGCGGAACTGTCCTCCACGCGCCCCTCGCTCCTCGCCGCCTTGCGGGCGTACTACAGTTCGGCGCGCCATCCAGGGCGTCCCACAGGAGAATTGGCTTCCTTGGTGGAGGTTCTGGACCAAATGGCAAAAGTGTACGGGTACGCCGGGGTCTTCGTTGTGGACTGCGAAGCACGTCTTGTGGCGCAGTCAAACGACTCTCTGGCCTTAACCCCCATACTCGGCGAAATCAGCGCCAACGTCATCCGCACCGGGGCAACCCGGATTGATCTGCTCGGCAACGTGCCGAGCGGGATGTTGATCAGTTTCAGCGTGCCCGTCTTTCCTGAGGCGGGTCCGGCTGCCGCGAGCGGACCCCCGACCAAGCCCCTGGGGGCTGCCCTCCTGGTGCTGGATGCGACGAGAACACTATTTCCGCTAGTGACGCGGGAGAGCGTTCCAACGCGGAGCGGCGAAACGGTTCTCGTGCGCCGCGAGGGGAATGATATTGTCTTCTTCTCTCCGTTACGCCACGTTCGGGCGGGTTCCCCGAATTTGCGGTTTCCCCTTCCCAGCGCGCCATTTCCGGCGCGCGCCGCATTGGAGGGGCACGAGGCCTCCGTCGAGGCCACCGACTACCGGGGCGTTCCTGTCCTCACAGCAACACGGCATATTCCCCTCACTGGCTGGGGACTGGTACGCAAAATCGACCGCGCGGAAGCGTTGGAGGACTTCCAGCGAATGGCGATCGTGGAGGGGTTGGCAGCAGGCCTCCTGGTGCTCCTCCTTGGCGGCATCCTGGCGTTCCATCGCCGGCACGTCCTGACGAGGGTGCTCAGACAAGAAGGGGAGAGGTTCCGCAGCCTTCTCGAGTCTGCTCCCGACAGCATGGTGGTCGCCGACTCGCAGGGCCGAATCGTGCTGGCGAACCTCCAAACCGAGCGGCAGTTCGGGTATCCGCGCGCGGAACTGCTGGGCCAGTCGATCGAGGCCCTCATGGCCGAACCATCCCGCGCCGAGTATCGCGAGAGATTCCATCGCCACTCCAGCAACTTTTCCTACCAACACTCCGGCCCCTGCATGACCCCGCTCGGTCGGCGCAAGGACGCGAGTGAGTTCCCCATCGAGGTTCTCATGACGCCTCTGGAGAGCCCCGAGGGGATCCTCCTCATCAGCGCCATCCGCGACATCACCGTGCGCAAGCAAGCGGAAGAGATGCTGCGGAAAAGCGAAGCCAGCCTCGAAGAGGCACAACGAATGGCTCACCTGGGAAACTGGGAATGGGACGTTGTGAGTGATCGCGCGTGGTGGTCAGATGAGATGTGTCGCATCTTCGGCCTCAATCCGGGAAGCTCTACGCACACGCTCGAATCCAGCATGAACTGCATGCACTCTGAGGATCGCGCCCTGGTCGAGAACGCCTTGAAGGAGGCGCTGGAGGGGGGAAAGCCCTATAACATCGACTACCGGATTATTCGACCGGACGGCTCCGAGCGCGTTGTGCATGGGCAAGGGGAGATTTTGTTTGCCGAGGGGCATAAACCCGTCCGAATGGTGGGGACGGTTCAGGACATCACCGAACGCAAACAAGCGGAGGAGGAGATTCGTCGGCTGAACGCGGAACTGGAGCAGCGAGTTATCGAACGCACCACGGAGCTGGCGGCAGCGAACAGAGAGCTGGAAGCGTTCGCTTACTCGGTTTCCCACGACCTGCGCGCCCCGCTGCGGGCCATCGATGGTTTCGGACAGGTCCTCCTGGAAGATTACCGGGAGAAGCTGGACGCGGAGGGCCAGGGCTATCTCCGCCGGGTGCGCGCCGCCAGCCAACGCATGGCGCAGTTGATTGACGATATGTTGAGCTTATCCCGTATCACGCGGCAGGAAATGCTTCGCGAACCGGTCGACCTGAGCGCCCTGGCTCGCAGCATCGCCTCCCGCCTCCAAGCCCAGCAGCCGGAACGTAACCTGGAATTGATGATTGCCGATGACGCGGTGGTGGAGGGCGACCGGCGCTTGCTGGAAGTCATGCTGGAGAATCTGCTGAGCAACGCCTGGAAATTCACCCGCAAGCAGCCACACGCGCGAATCGAGTTCGGCAAGGAATGCACGGAAGGAGACGGCAAGGCGGTCTACTTTGTGCGGGACAACGGGGCGGGCTTTGACATGGCCTATGCCGACAAGCTCTTCGGCGCCTTCCAGCGCTTGCACGCCCAGGGCGATTTCGAAGGGACCGGCGTCGGGCTCGCCACCGCGCAGCGAATCATTCACCGCCACGGGGGACGCATCTGGGCCCGCGGCGAGGTGGATAAGGGAGCGACTTTCTATTTCACACTCTGAAGGAGGAAATGATGACAGACAAAGTGATTCTGCTCGTCGAGGACAATCCGGATGACGAGGCCCTGACCCTTCGGGCGCTCAAGAAGAACAACATTTTGAACGAGGTCGTGGTGGCGCGGGACGGGGCCGAAGCCTTGGATTATGTCTTCGCCACGAACCAGTACACCGGCCGCGAGGTCACGAACTGGCCGGCCGTCGTCCTGCTGGACTTGAAGCTGCCTAAAGTCGGTGGCCTGGAGGTTCTGAAGAGAATCCGCGCCGACGAGCGCACGCGCTCCATGCCGGTCGTCATCGTGACCTCCTCAAGGGAGGAGCAGGACATGATGGAAGGCTACAATTCAGGTGTTAACAGCTACGTACGAAAGCCCGTGGATTTCGGGCAATTCGTGGAGGCAGTGAAACAGATCGGGCTCTACTGGCTGCTTCTGAACGAGCCACCGATCCCGCCCCGGAGAACGTAAATGAGCATTCCACTGCGAGCCTTGATCGTCGAAGACTCTGAGGACGACACCCAACTCTTGCTCCGGGTGTTGCGACGCGGGGGTTATGACGTGACCCATGAGCGCGTCGAAGCCGCTGCAGAGATGCAGGCGGCGCTTGCCCGGCAGGCGTGGGACATCGTGCTTTCGGATTATCGCATGCCCGGATTCAGTGGGCTCGCGGCACTGGAGATCTTGAAGGAGAGCGGGCTGGACCTGCCTTTCATCATCATTTCGGGGACCATTGGGGAAGATATTGCCGTGGCCGCCATGAAAGCCGGCGCCCACGACTACTTGATGAAGGGGAAGTTGGCCCGACTGGGCCCCGCCATTGAGCGCGAGTTGCGCGAGGTGGAAGATCGCCGGGCCCGAAGGCAGGCCGAGGAGGCTCTGGCAGAAAGCGAAGCCCGGTTCAGGAGTCTCGTTGAAAACGCGACGGTGGGAATTT
>JAIQGH010000208.1 GCA_020072655.1 Terriglobia bacterium
CGCAGCGCTCTATCATTCCCCCGCTCCTCGACAGCGTGGGCACCAACCAGCAAGTGCTCTATGCGCTGGCGACCGGCACGGGTGGTTTTACGATTGTCAACACCAATGACTATCTGGAAGGCTTGAATAAAATCGTCAAAGAGTTGGACGAGTATTACATCCTCAGCTACGTTCCGCCCAGCCAGACGCACGAGGGGGGCTATCACAAGATCAGTGTTGAAGTGGACCGGAAAGGCGTCAAGCTGCGCTTCCGCAATGGCTACTACGACGTCAAAGGCCCCGACCTGCTGGCCGGGAAACCCGAGGGCAAGACGCTCGAAGAGCGCGCCGCCAGTCCGCAGCCGGGCGAAATCCCCGTCTCCCTCAACGTCCCTTATTTCTATACGGCAGCCAACGTCGCGCGCGTGAACCTGGCCCTGGAGATTCCTGCCGAGCAACTGGCTTTCCAAAAGGAAAAGGGGAAGTTCCATTCCCAGGTCAATGTCCTGGGGCTGGCCTATCGCGAGGACAATTCCGTGGCCGCCCGCTTCAGCGACACCGTGAAGCTGGACATGGAAAAGAACGACCTGAAAGAGTTCGTCAAGCGCCCCTTCACCTATCAGAACAACTTCAACATCGCCCCCGGCCGGTACAACCTCAAGGTCGTGCTCTCGGGGGGAGGGCAGAAGTTTGGAAAGTACGAGTTGCCGCTCGTGATCGAGCCTTATGACGGCAAGAATTTCGGCCTGAGCGGGCTGGCGCTCAGCAGCCAGATGCAACCGGTTTCCCAGCTTACCGCGGGCATCCAGGAAGCGCTGCTCGAAGAGCGCACACCGCTCGTGGTCAAGGGCGTGGAAATCACCCCCTCGCCCGATAACCGCTTCAAACGCGATGCCAAGGTCGGGCTCTACCTGGAAGTCTACGAACCCCTGATGATGAATCCTATACCGCCGCGGGTGGGCATTCTCTACAGCCTGATTGACCGGAAGACGAACCAGCCGGTTTACACGTCCAATACCGTCCCGCTCGACGGCTTCGCCGAGAAAGACAATCCGGTGATCCCGGTGGGCATGCTACTTCCGGTGGAAAAGCTGGGGCCAGGTGATTACCGGATCGAGGTCCGGGCGCGCGACGCGATGGGGAACGCTTCCGCGGTGCACATGGCAGATTTCGCGCTCAATTAGTGCCGTTCCAACTTATTCTGGCTAGTGCGCCCGGCCCGATGGCCTGCGGGTACTGTGCGAGACAGAGGTGGGATAGAGAGCCTTATTAAGTTGGAACGGCACTAGGCGTGTCGAGCCGCTGGCTTCAGAAGGCGCGGGAGGCGCCGGATCGAGATCCGAGTGAAGCCTTGAAGAGGAGGGGATTGCCGAGGCGCCAGGTTCCTTTTCAGCCCAGCGCGGTTCGCCGGTCGCTCCTCGGATGGTTCGGGAGCCACGCGCGTCGCCTGCCTTGGCGGAAAACCCGCTCTCCCTATGCCATCTGGGTCTCGGAGGTCATGCTCCAGCAGACTCAGGTGGCAACCGTCATTCCCTATTACACGCGCTTCCTCCATGCTTTCCCTGACGTTCGTAGCCTTGCCCGCGCGCCGCTCGAACGGGTCCTCGAATTGTGGTCGGGGCTCGGTTATTACCGCCGCGCACGCCACCTCCATCAAGCCGCGCAATTGATCGTCAGGAAATTCCAGGGCCGGTTTCCGCGCCAGTACCGTGATGGTCGGGCGCTCCCCGGCATCGGTGAGTACACGGCGCACGCGGTCCTCAGCATCGCTTTCAATCAGCCCTACGCCGTGCTTGACGGCAATGTGGCGCGCGTGGTGGCGCGTCTGCGCGCTCGTCGCGGCAATCTCCACCAGCGGAGCTTTCGTCAAGCTGTGGAAAGCGATCTGGAAAGGCTCCTTTCGCCCCGCCGCCCGGGAGACTTCAATCAGGCAATGATGGAGCTGGGACAGACAGTCTGCCTCCCGCGTGCGCCTCGATGTCGAATCTGCCCGCTTAAGAAATGGTGTCGCGCTTCGGAGCTCGGCAAGGCGGAATCTTACCCGGCCCCGCGGCCACGGCGCGCCACGGAGCTCCGTTATCTCGCCGTGGCCGTCATTCGCCGCGGCAGCCGCGTGGCCTTGGTCCGCGGGCTCGACGAGGGATTGATGAGCGGCCTCTGGAACTTCCCTTCCGGCTTCGGCGCCACGAGGCAAGCTGCCTTCGCAAACCTCGCGGAAAAACTCCACTCGCTCGCGCCGGGCTGGATCGAGGTTGGGAGGACCATCGGCCGCCTGCGGCACGGAATCACCTTTCGCACAATTCGAGCAGAGGTATATTCGGCGACTGTCTCCGACCCGCTCACCGGCAGGTCGTGGCGATGGGTGGACCTCGCGGATTTCCCGCGCGCCGCAGTATCTCAACTGGCGCGCAAAATCGCGGCGATTCTGCCTCAAGTATCGTGAGGGCGCGCCCCTTTCGCGCGCCGCCGGTGCAATGATCGGCGCCCGGCAACTCGCCTCTACCCGGCACGCTGCAACTGCACTAGAATACTGGCCAGCGTCGGGTCG
>JAIQGH010000119.1 GCA_020072655.1 Terriglobia bacterium
CGGCTCAGCGGGACCTCCCAATGCTGCTTTGCCCGCCGCCACCGCGAGCACGAGGGTCAGGTACAGTCCGGGTCGTCGGAGGTTCACGGGGTTTTCCTCTCGGCAGGCGCCACGCCGGCGATCTGGTTGATTAGCGCCTGCGCTTCGTGATTGTTGGGGTCGAGACTCAACGCCGCCTGGCTGTGGTCGCGAGCGGCCTGTGGCTGCCCGAGCGCAAGACACACGCGCGCCAAGAGCAGTTGGGCGGGCGCCGTATTGCTGATCTTGATGGAGGTTTCCAGTTCTGCCGCGGCCTCGCGGTGCCGGCCTTCCGCTTCGTACACCCGAGCCAAAGCCAGATGCGCATCGCTCGCCTGGGGGAGCAGCCAGACTGCTTCCGCAAGTTCCCGCTCCGCCTCCACCAGGCGCCCGGCGTCGAAGAATTGCTGCCCGCGCGCCATGTGCGCTGCGGCGTGGCGCTCGGGCGTTTCGCTCTGCAAGCGATCTTCCAGAGCGCTGCTCACCGCCAACGCCAGCAGCCGGTAAGCGCGGCCGTCGTACTGCTTCTTCAGCCGCAAGTGGGTCATCAGGTCCCGGCCCGATTCTTGTGCTTCATTTCCCCCGTGCAAGGCCAGCCACTTCTCTTCTCTATCCCTGCCGTTCACGTCACCCGCAGCGGCCAGCGCATCCGCCAGTAGCGCGTGAACTTCCGGATCGTCCGCCGAGAGCTGCAACGCCTCGCTCAGGTGACGGGCGGCCTCCGGGTAATTCCTGCTACCGAGCAGGCATACTCCGAGATTGAAACAGAAAGTCGCATCCGTGGGATCGCCGTCGTAAGCGCGCTGGAAGCTCGCCGTCGCCGCCCCCAGTCGGCCGGCGCGCGCCTGCACGAGGCCCAGGTTGTTCCAGACTTCGTTCAGAGGGATCTGCAGGGAAAGCCCTTCAAAGGTTCGCTCAGCCAGGGCATCATGACCGAGGAAGAACTCATCCACACCCAGCAGGAACTGCGACTCGAGGTAATTCGCGTCCTTCCCGTCGAGCTTGTGCAGCCAGAGCGCGGAGTTTTCGTAGTCCTTCTCCCCGAAGTAGAACCGCCCGAGTTCCAGCGCCGCGCGATGATCGGCAGGGTTGAGGCGGTCGGCCTCGCTGAGAAAGTGGACGCGGGCTGGCTTGTCCGTCGCCAGGATGCCGCGAATGAGGTTCTCGTAAGCGTCGAGGCGGATGGGCTGGAAACGCCGCGCGAAATCCTCTTCTGTACCCACCGTGAAGCTGCCATCCTCCGTGGCGAGCAGGCGCCAGGCGAGGCGCGTCTGAAGCTCCGCAAGGTCGGCCAGTTCGCCGCTCGCCTCCAGGGGGGTGGCCAGCTTCAGGCGGCGAAGATCGAGCAGTTGCGCCCGCGCCGTCAGCCGATTGCCCTCGACGGTGAAGTCGCCCGTCACCGTCCAGTCCACTCCCAAGATTTCGGCGACTTTGTAAGTCGTGGCGAGCGTGACGGGCGTGCCTGCGGGGATGCCGAGCTGTTCCAGGGCCGCATCCCGCTCGCCCCGGCCCAGAACAAACCGCTCCGCTCCCGCCAGGCGGGTCGAGAGGGTTTCCGCGAAACTCTCCGAAATCCAGTTCAGGTCGGGGCGGCTGCTGCGGTTTTCGAAGGGAAAGACCAGAAGCGTTCGGGGGAGCGGATCGGCCCGCAACTTAGACGCCGCAATGATCAGCAGCACGGTCGCAAGGATTCTCTTCATGGGGCGACGCAAGCGCCATTATATCTCCGAAACCTCACTCGCCGATGGCCTTCGGGGGATTGGCCCGCAGCTCGACATAGGCGGGGAAATCGCTGATCTTCTTGAAGTCCTTGTCCTCGTCGAGCAGCTTGGTATCGTGAAACCCGTCCTCAAAGGCGCGGCGCAGGTAGCGGACCGCTTCCTCCGCGCGGCCCTTCCCAGCCAGGACCTTGGCCATGTAGAAATAGAACTTGGCGTCGGCGCCGCGCGCCTGCATCACCGTCCCGCCGGAAGAACGCTCCGAAAAGATGCCTGGGTCGAGTTCCAGCGCTGTCCGGTATTCTTCGACGGCCTGCTCGATCTTCTTTTGATGGTAGAGGGAAGTCCCCAGATTCATGTGAAATGGGGCGTTGGACGGCTTGAGCTTGATCGCCTGACGGTAATACTTCAGCGATTTGCCAATGCGGTTTTCAAGGTAGTAGGTCGTCCCGATGTTGTTCCAAGCTTCCGCGTTGGACTTATCCAGCTTGATGGCCCGCTTGTAAGCGTTGCGGGCCGCGGAATTATTCGAGAGATCTTGGTAGGCGACACCGAGCTTGGTCCACAAGTCCGCTCGGTTGCGCCCCTCGGCGTGCAGAGCCCGTCTGTAAAAGTCCACGGCCTCCGCATAAGACTTCCTGGCCATGAACAGGTCGGCGCGCTGCTCCGACGTCAGGGCCGGCCGGCGCTCGGCGGGCCCCTGGGTCTCGCCTTGCGCGGGGCTGGACCGCGTCCCTTCCGGAGGTGTAGGTTTCTCGTCCGCCGCAGCCGCCTTCCAGCCGCCGGCCAGAAGGCCTAGCAAGACGATTGTCACCACCCGAGAAGCCTTCCGGCTCATGGGTCACCTCCATTTCGGTGAGGAAACAGTCCGGACTTGGGCCATGGGTCGAGCGTCATCCCCCCTTTTGTTCGGCCTTGCGAGGAGGCGGAGGAGGTTCCGGTTGACTGGCGGGCGCAGCCTCCTTCCCTTTGAAAATCGAAAGGAACTTGTGGATCAGCCCGCCGGACTTCCTCTGCGCCGGAGGAGGTTGCGGGACCTGTTCCGCCTGGGAGTTTGCGACTCCCAGAGAAGCCGGGGGCGCGCCGGGCGGCAGCGGCAGGGTCGGCGCGCTGGCCACTGCCGGAGGGGTCGAAGCCTTCCCCCCGCGGAAAATCCGGCTCAGAATCCCAAAGGCGCCTCCCTCCCGCGAGCCCGTGGGGGAGGGCTCGGTCCCGGCGATGAAGACCTCATTGCGGGTTTCCCCCGCGCTACTGTCCGCCACCAGATTCGTCCGCGCGTCGATCGTCGCGGTGACGATTCCGTCGGGCGCAGTAAAGGGCTGCGGGTCGTGGTATGTCGGGAGCTCGACGGCGTGCTTCATGAATTCCGTCCACACGGGCAACGCCGAGGTCGCCCCCGGCAGGTTCAGCTCGCGGTCGTCGTCGTACCCCACCCAGACGATGGCCAGCAAGTTCGAGGTGAAGCCCGCAAACCAGCCGTCGTGAGACGTCCCCGTTTTCCCTGCCGCCGACAGCGTGAACCCGCGGCTGCGCACGCCCGCCCCCGTGCCATTATTGATGACACTCTGCATCAGGCTCACCATCAGGTAGCTGACACGCGGATCGAGCACCGGCCGCGACTCCTCCGCGCTGCGCCAGAGCACATGGCCCGAGGAATCCTTGACCGCCAGGATGAAGCGTGGCGCCACGTACTGGCCGTGGTCGGCAAAGATGGTGTACGCCCCGGCGATTTCCAGCGGCGTGGCCACGTAGGCGCCCAGGGCCAGGGCCGGCGTCGCCAGCAGCTCCTTGTTAATGCCCGCCGCCGTGGCGACCATTTTCACCTTGTCGTAGCCGACCATTTCCGCCAGCCGTACCGTAGCCACGTTGAGCGAGAGCGTCAGCGCTTGGCGGACCGTGATCGGGCCGTAGTATTCCTTCTTGTAATTCTCTGGCTCGTAAGGCTGATCTCCGAACTGGAACGTGGTTGGCTCGTCGAGGAGGATACTGGCGGGAGTCACCAACGGCTGCGAGCCATCCACTCCCGAGGAGAGCGCCGCCGCGTAAACAAAAGGCTTAAACGAGGAGCCCGGCTGCCGCTTGGCCAGCACGTGGTTCAACTGGCTGACCCCGTAATCGCGGCCGCCCACCAGCGCCCGCAAAGCCCCCGTCGCCGGGTCAAGCGCCACCAGCGCCACCTGGGGCTGATTGGGCTCGGGAGGCGCCTCCCGCGCGCGGCGCCGCTTCTTCAATTCCTGGTCCACCTCGCCCATGCCGGCGCGGACGGCCTCGGAGGCGGCGCGCTGCAAGTCCAGGTCAAGCGTCGTATAAATCCGGTAGCTCTGCGAAAGCAGATCGCGCTCGGAAAACTGCTCGAGCAGTTGGTCCTTGACCATGTCCACGAAGTAGGGCGCCTGGCTGCCCTCCACATTCCTCTGCGCCAGCCCGAGCGGCGCGCCCGACGCCTGCTCCGCTTCGCGGGGCGTGATGAAGCCGACTTCCAGCATCGAGCGTAGAACCAGATTCCGCCGCTCCAAGGCCCGGCCGGGATATTTGTAGGGGGAATCGCGATTCGGCCCGTGGATCAGGCCCGCAATCAGCGCCGCTTCCGGCAGCGTCAGACTGCTCACGTCCTTATCGAAGTAAGCGTTCGCGCCTTCGCCGACCCCGTAAATCGAAAAGCTCCCCCGCTGGCCCAGGTAAATCTGGTTGGCGTAAAGCTCGAAGATCTGTTCCTTGGTCAGCCGCTGCTCCATCAACAAGGCGAGGAAAATTTCGATGGTCTTGCGGCGGAGCGTGCGTTCGGCGGGATTCAGAAAGAAATTGCGCGCCAGTTGCATCGTCAGCGTGCTGGTCCCCCGGATGTGTTCTTCCCCGTGAATTCCCGAGAGCGAGGCGACGAAGATGCGGTAGAGGTTCACGCCCGAGTGTGAAAAGAATCGGCGGTCCTCGGTGGCGACAATGGCGTGGACCAGCGTTTTCGGCAGGTCCTGGTAACGCACCAGGCGGCGCTTGCCGCGATTGCGATCAAAAAGCGTGGTAATGACTTCCGGTTCGAGTTCATAGCTCGGGAGCGCGCGCGAATGATCGAGCGAGGTGATGGAGGCGAGCCGCCCGCCCGCAAAATCCAGGGCGGCGGGGTCCTCGCGCGCCTGCTCGCTGGCGAAGAAGGACGCCGGTCCGGGGCGAATCTCCAGCCGCGTTCCCACCGGCTTGTACGTCCCCACGTCCGACCCGCTCGCGCCTTCCGCGTAGAGCGCGCGGCGCAGCCGCCCGGCGACCTCTTCTGCGCTCAGCGCCTCCCCGACGCGCACCTCGGTCGGCGCGGCAAACACCAGCGAGGAGTTGGCGAAGATCTCCCCACTCAGGCGCGCGTCAATCAGGCGCGAGAAGCGAACGTAGTAGTAGACGAAGACGCCCGTCGTCGCCAAGAACATCACGAGGACGAAGCCGAGCAGGCCTTTCTTCCACCAGGCGAGGCCCCTACTCCTCGACGGGCCGGGGCTCTTCCGAGGGCCGGACGGCTTGCGGGTTGATGAAGCAGGGCTGGCTGGCACGGGTTATAGTTGCCGATTCTCAGCCGAAGGGGTGAAGTGGAGTACCAAGGTGTAAACCCTGAGATCCACCGGCACGGTGTAGTCAAGGTTCACGGCCACCCGCCCGCCTCCGGTTTCGACTTTCACTTGCTCGGCGCTCACCGGCAACCCCAAGTCTTGGGCTTTGGCGAGGATGTTGCCGCGGATGGCGTCGGCAGAGGCACGCTGGGTGACCCAGAAGGGGTTTTGCTGCCGAATGTAGTCGTCGAGCTCGTAGCTGTCTACGTAGACAGGAATGATTTTGATCCCGGAATAAACCACCGCCACCAGGAACACAATCGAAACGATCGTCTTGACCGTTATTTTGCCCGAGTCGGACCGTCGCATCATTCCCTCCGTCTTGGACGGATTTGGCGGGCGCTAACGGAGCTTCCCCTCGCGAAGAGACGTTACAACCGCCTCCAGCTTAACATCCTGAATTTGCTTTGTCGAGCGCTGGAAGATCTCCACCAGGCCGCGTTCGAGCTTCCGCTTTCCCACCGTGACGCGGTAGGGCACGCCGATTAGATCGGCGTCCTTGAATTTCACTCCCGGGCGCTCCAGGCGGTCGTCGTAAAGCACGTCGAGGGAATTCGACTGCATCTCCGCATAGAGTTTTTCCGCCGCGGCACGCACGGAGTCGTCGTCCATGTTGGCCGCCGTGAGGATGACTTCGAAGGGGGCGATGGGCCGAGGCAGAAACAGTCCATCGTCGTCGTGATTCTGCTCGGCCGCGGCGCTCAGGATGCGTTCCAGTCCGATGCCGTAAGAGCCCATCACCAACGGCACCTCCTGGCCGTTGGCGTCGAGCACCGTGGCGTGCATCGCCTCGGAGTAGCGCCGCCCGAGCTTGAAGACGTGCCCGAGCTCGATGCACTTCGTCAACGCGAGCGGCTTCCCGCACTGAATGCAGAGGTCCCCTTCCTGAACCACGCGGAGGTCGTGGTACCCCTCAGGCTCGAAGTCACGCCCGGGAGTGACGTTGCGCAGGTGCTGATCGTCCTTATTTGCGCCCGTAATCATGTTCTTCCGGCCTTTCAGGGCCAGATCGGCGATGATCCGCACACCTTTGGATTTTGCCGGTAGGCCCACCGGTCCGAGTGAGCCGATATGCGCACCGTGGAGCTCAAAGGCTTCCTCAGGGGTGGCCGGCCGGAAAACATCCGTGCCAAGAACCATCGCCAGCTTCGTGTCACTTACTGCGTGATCGCCTCGCAACAGCACCACCACCATCCGCCTCTCTTCCACTAACTGCTTTCCGCCAAAAGTTATTGCGGGTTGCTGGGGGGCTTTGTAGAGTGGCACGTATACCAGCGTCTTGATCATCCGCGCCGGGCTTTCACCCGTGAATTTGACGAGATCGTCGATGGTTTTTTGCCCGGGGGTCGGGAAAGGCTCGGGAGGGGCATCGCCCGGAGGATCAGCGACAGGAGTTGGTGCGGCCTCGGCCTTCTCGAGATTGGCCGCATAGCCGCAGGCGCAATGAGCAACCCAGTCTTCGCCTGCTTCGCCGGGCGCCGTAAACTCGCTCGAGACTTTGCCGCCCATCATGCCCGAATAGGCTTCGACGTGCAGGAATCTCAGCCCGCAGCGCTCGAAGATTCGCCGGTAAGCGTCCACGTGCTTGTCGTAGCTCACGTCCAGGCCGGCATCGTCCAGGTCGAACGAGTAAGAGTCCTTCATGAGGAACTGCCGCAGCCGCAGCAGGCCGGCCTTGGGCCGCGGCTCGTCGCGGAACTTCTCCTGGATCTGATACCAGATCTGCGGCAACTGCTTGTAGGAACGCAGCTCGCCGCGCGCGATGTTCGTCATCTCCTCTTCATGCGTAATGCCCAGGCAGAGGTCGTGCTGGTTGCGGTCCTTGAACTTGAACATCACGTCGACGGAGAACCATCGTCCGGACTCCTGCCAGAGCTCCGCCGGATTCAGCGCAGGAAGATAGAATTCCTGCCCGCCAATGCGGTTCATCTCCTCGCGGATGATCTGCCCGATCTTGAGCAACGATCTCTGCGCGAGATAAAGGTAGGCATAAACGCCCGCCGCCACTTGGCGGACGTAGCCCGCCCGCAGCAAGAGTTGATGGCTCGGCGCTTGGGCTTCCGCCGGCGCCTCCCGCAAAGTCGGAATGAAGGCTTGGCTCCAACGCATTGAGCAGGGTTTCCTCGTTTCTCCAGGGATCAAAGCCTGAAAGTCAACAACACCTTTCCGCCGGGCGTGTCACAATTTGAATGTAGCGCCCCGATTTATCGGGGCAAATGCCGGGCTTAAGCCCGGCGCTAGAGTAGTGGAATCAGAAACGGTCATTGTTGTGGATGAGCGCCGACATTGTCAAGGAAGACGGCAGCATCCCAAAACTGCCTTGCCGCGTGCAGGGTCCAGGCACGGTCGCCTTTCGTTCCGGGGACTTCCGAATGATGCTAAGATACCCGCCTGCTAGCCTGTAGAGACGCCCCGCCGGGGCGTGTCTACGTCATGCCCCCGCGTTTTCAGGGAGGTATGCGTTCCACTCTCCTGCAGCCACCACCCGGAGGTTTTGATGGGCTCGTCACCCAAGGACCAGTTGCTGGCATTCACGCCCCAGCATTCATATTTCGTCGGCATTGATTCCGACGGCTGCGTGTTCGATACGATGGAGATCAAGCACAAGGAGTGCTTCATTCCCAACATCATCAAGTATTGGAACCTGCAGGCCATCTCCAAGTTCGCGCGGGCGGCGGCGGAGTTCGTCAACCTCTACTCCAAGTGGCGTGGAATCAACCGCTTCCCTGCCCTGACGAGGACGTTTGATCTACTGTCCGATTGGCCGGAACCCATGCGCCGAGGTGTCAAAATCCCCCAGGTCCCTTCTCTCCGAAACTGGATAGAATCCGGAGTAGCTCTGGGGAATCCCACGCTCAAGGCCGAGGTCCAAAAGACGGGAGACCCGATCCTGAAGCAAACCCTGGACTGGAGCGAGGCGGTCAACCGCACGATCGCTGACATGGTGGAAGGCGTCCCACCGTTTCCTCACTTCCGGGAATCCGTCGAAGGGCTTCAGGCCAAAGCGGATATCATCTGCGTCTCAGCGACCCCGACCGAAGCCTTGGAACGCGAGTGGCAAGAACACGATATCGCCCGGCACGCCGCCGTCATCGCCGGCCAGGAGATGGGAAGCAAAAAGGAGCACCTGAAGCTCGCGTCTGGAGGCAAGTACGAGAAAGACCATATCCTGATGATCGGCGATGCCCCGGGCGATCTCGCGGCCGCGCGGGCCAATGGCGCGCTCTTCTATCCGATCAATCCCGGGCACGAGGAAGAGTCCTGGCAACGCTTTTTGAATGAGGGAATTAGCAGGTTCTTCGAAGGCAGTTTCGCAGGCGCCTACGAGGCCGCGCTGATCGCGGAATTTGACAAGCTCTTGCCGGAAAAGCCGCCGTGGAGGTAGAGGCGCCCCCGCGGGGCGTCTCTTGCAGGTTCCTGGAAACGGGGTAGCGGCGGCTTTAATCCGCCAGGCCCGCGCCGCAGCGATTGAACTTGTGGCGACATAAAGTCGCCGCTACGACGGTGCTGGGCTCCCGACGCCGTCGGGACAAGTTCCGCCCGGCGCTACGAGCGTTTGGTGCGCGGAATGCTAGACAAAAGGTAGGTGGAGTCTTTTGAGGCAGTCAAATTGTCGTTTCCGCCCGACCCCTCTGCCGCCTCACTCCCCGAGGCTCGAATGAACAAGGAAGCAGTCTTCGAGAATCTGCAGGAATGCGTGACCGTCTTCTTCCTGGCAGCGGGGCCGGTGCTGGGGGCTGCCATCGCCGCGGCGTGGCTGGTTGGCCTCGCCCTGGGACTCGTTGCGGTCATCACGCGCTGAACGGCGCACCCATCCCCAATCCACGCCGTCTCGCATCTGGGAATCCCGCGCTGTAGCAGGGGGGGAGCGCTCTGCGCTCCCGCGGGAGCCCGGAGGGCTCCCGTCCTACGCTGTTTGGTGAGCCAGCCGCGCTTGCCGGAGCGCTGACTGGATCATCAGGAACTCGCCGACGTTTTCCATCGTCAGCATTCCCACCAGCTGCCCATCATGCACGACGGGGAGAGTACGACAATTGCACTCCCGCAACCGGCCGAGCGCGCTCTCGAGCATGTCGTGGGAGTCGGCTGTCTGGACGTCGCGCTGCATGGCATCACGGACCAGGGCGCCCGCTCCGCCCTGCGCCAAGGCGCGCATCAGGTCCTCACGCCTCAGGACACCCAGCACGTGATCGCCGAAGAGGACCGGGAAATCCTGCTGCCAGCCCGCCAGAATATGTTCAATGGCCGTCGAAAGCGTGTCGTCGGGTCCAAGCGCTCGGAAGTCCGTCATCATGACCCGCGCAACCGGGATCCCGCCCAATGAGTTCTTCATCTGGACCATAGCCGCTTCCTGCTCCGCTCCCATCCAGACGAAGAGGGCGATGAAGACCAGAAACGGATTGGTGAAGAGACCCACAAAGCCGAACAGAAAAGCCATCGCCTGCCCAACTCGCGCGGCGGCCTGGGTGGCCCGAGTGTACTCCATGCGCGTGGCGAGCACGGCCCGCAGCACGCGGCCGCCATCCATGGGAAATGCCGGGAGCAGGTTGAAGAGGACCAGCCAAATGTTCACCACCATCAGCTTGTTCAGAAAGCTGCCGCCCACCCATTCGAGATTCTTGAGATCGGGCCGCGCTCCGACCGCTGCCAGTAACCCGTAAAGCCCCAGGGCAATGACCACGTTCACAGCCGGGCCCGCTACGGCCACCCAGAGTTCTTGTTTCGGGTCTTCCGGCATCCGCTCCAGGCGCGCCAAGCCGCCGATAGGGAGGAGGGTGATATCCCGCGTGCGGATTCCATACTTCCGGGCGGTGAGCGCATGGCCGAATTCGTGCAGGACCACGCAAGCGAAAATCGCCAGCACAAACACCACGCCGGCGAGAGCCGTGACCAAGTCGTGGCCCTGACGCCAGTGCACGTAAAGGATAAACAGGATCAGCAACCAAAACGTTGCGTGGATGTAAACGCCGATCCCCGCCACTTGTCCAATTTTCCATGACCAGCGCATAGCAGACTCCCGGAGTTCATTGAACTCGTCGACGCAGCCCCATACGTCCACCTTAGCACCGCCAGCCAAGGCCTCGCAAGGCAGACGCCGCGCTGCGGATTCTGTGCTAAATTGCATTCCGCGAAGCAAGCAATAGGAAGGGAAGACAGTTTGTCGCGAGGGGGCTCACCGTGGAAATTCGCAAGCAGGATGTGCTGGATTATCACCGCCAGGGACGCAGCGGCAAAATCGAGTCTTGGGCCTGGGGAACATCGGACCGCTTGCCAGCAAGCCGGTGATGGAGGGCAAGTCCATCCTCTTCAAGCGGCTGGCAGATATTGACGTCTTCGATCTGGAGGTCAACTCCCAGAACCCGGAAGATGTCATCAAGTTCTGCCAGCTCATCGAACCCACTTTTGGCGCGATCAACCTGGAAGACATCAAGGCTCCGGACTGCTTCCTGATTGAAGAGACCCTGCGCAAGACGATGAGTATTCCGGTCTTCCACGACGATCAGCACGGCACGGCGATCATCACCGGCGCCGCGCTGCTCAACGCGCTGGAGATTGCCGAGAAGAAGATCGACCAGGTCAGCATCGTGTTCAACGGCGCAGGGGCGGCGGGCATCGCCACGGCAGAGCACTTTGTCCGCCTGGGCGCCCGGCGCGAGAACATCACCATGTGCGACATCTTCGGCGTGATCTACGAGGGACGCGAAGAAGGCATGAATCCCTACAACTCGCGTTTCGCCGTGAAGACCAGCAAGCGCTCGCTGGCGGAGGCCATGAAAGATACGGATGTCTTCGTGGGACTTTCGGTGGGCGGGTGCGTCACGCAGGAGATGGTGCGCTCGATGGCCCCACGCCCCATCGTCTTTGCCCTCGCCAATCCTGACCCCGAAATCTCCTATCCCGATGCGCGGGCGGCGCGGGCCGACGCCATCATTGCCACCGGCCGCTCCGATTACCCGAACCAGGTGAACAACCTTCTCGGTTTCCCCTTTATCTTTCGCGGCGCGCTGGACGTTCGCGCCCGTGCCATCAATGAAGCCATGGAAATCGCCGCCACCCAGGCGCTGGCGGCGCTCGCCAAGCAGGACGTTCCGGACTCCGTCATGCGCGCCTATGGCGGCACGCGCCTGCACTTCGGGCCCGAATACATCATCCCCAAGCCTTTCGACTCCCGCGTGCTGATCTGGGAATCCTCCGCCGTCGCCGAGGCGGCGATGCAGAGCGGCGTGGCCCAATTGCAGATCGATCTCGAGGAGTATCGTGAGGCCCTCTCGCGGCGCCTGGGGCGGACGTACGAGGTCATGCAGAGCGTCCGCCATAAGGCCAAAGCTGCGCCGAAGCGCATCGTCTTTTCGGAAGGCGAACACGAGAAAATCCTTCGCGCCAGCTTCCGCCTGGTGGAAGAGAAAATCGGCCAGCCCATCCTCCTGGGCCGGCGGAGGGTCATCGAAGAGAAGCTGCGAGAATTGGACCTCGGCAAATCGTGCGCGGAGATTATCGAGCCGGCCCGCTCGCCGCGCCTGGAGGATTACGTCGAGGAATTCTTCCGCCAGCGCCAGCGCCGAGGCGTAACGCGCAGCGAAGCCCGCGACCTCATGCTCAACTACAACTACTACGGCGCCATGATGGTTCGCCTGGGCGATGCCGACGGCTTCATCGCCGGCGTGGCGCAGCACTATCCCGATACGATCCGGCCGGCCCTGCAGGTGATCGGCATGCGAGAGGGGGCGCATCGCGTCTCGGGCCTTTACGTGCTGGCCACCAAGCGGGAGGTCTATTTCTTTGCCGACACCACCGTGAACATTGAGCCCAGCGCCGAGGAACTGGCGGAGATCGCCCTGCTTGCCGCAAACGAGGCGCGGGAGTTCAATGTCGAGCCGCGCGTGGCGATGCTCTCCTTCTCCAACTTCGGCAGCACCAAACACCCGCTGACCGAGAAAGTTCGCCAAGCGACGGAGATCGTCAAGCGGAAAGCTCCGGGGCTCATGGTGGACGGCGAGATGCAGGCCGACACGGCCGTTGTCCCGGAGATCGTCGAGCGCGACTATCCCTTCTCCGCCCTGCGCGGCGGGGCGAACGTGCTGGTCTTCCCCGACCTCGAGGCCGGCAACATCGCCTACAAGTTGATGATGCGCATTGGCGGCGCGGAAGCCCTCGGCCCCATCCTCATGGGCATGGCCCAGCCGGTCCACGTGCTGCAACGCGGCGCGGAGGTGGAAGAGATCGTCAACATGGCTGCCATCGCCGTCATGCACGCCCAGACCTGCGCTGCGCAATTGCCGCTGCGGGTGTGACATCGTCCTTGCGGAGACCGCGACCTGCTTGACTCCCCCGGACTATGGTATGATGTATTACATGTATTTCAGGCGAGGTACCGTATGCTGACCGTGCGACTTTCTCCCCGGCTGGAAGCCCGGCTCAACCGGCTTGCCAAGCGCACCGGGCGGCCGAAGGCGTTCTATGCCAAGAAGGCCATAGCGGAGTTTCTCGACGAACAGGAAGACTACCTGATCGCGGTGGCTCGGTTGGAGGACAACCTGCCGCCGATACCGTTGGCGGAGGTCGTGAAACAGCTTGGCCTGGACGGTTAGCTTTGAACCTCGTGCCCTGGGCGAACTCAAGAAACTAGATCGCTCCGCTCAGCAGCGAGTGGTGCGATTTCTGAGCGAACGTATCGCGGGGGACCACGATCCGCGAGCCTTCGGCAAACCCCTGATGGGAGACAGAGTGGGACTCTGGAGGTACCGAGTCGCGAGCTATCGCATCGTGTGCCGAATTGAGGATGAGCACCAGGCGGTCTTAGTGCTGCGGATTGCGCATCGCAAGGATGTGTATCGCTGACCCTCTATTAAAAGCTACGTTCGATATGCACTGCCCCACGGACGAGCATGTCCCCAGTTCAGGTCGTGCCAATGCCGGGAAGAATCTATGATGTGGCCGCGAACAGCGGATGCCCGTGTAATTAGAGGCTTCCGCGCAAGCTGCGTTTAGGATATGCTGCGTCCGTGAACCGTGCCGACTTCAAGAAACTTGCGCTGACGAGACTGGGCGATGCGCAGGCTCTCCTCCGCAGACGGCGATTCAGCGGCGCCTACTATATTGCGGGATACGCGGTTGAGTGCGCGCTCAAAGCATGCATCGCCAAGAAAACCCGGCGTTATGACTTTCCACCCGATTCCGACTACGTCAGAAAATGCTACACTCATAGCATCGAACAATTGCTCGGACCGAGTGGACTGGACGCCGCGGTCAAATCGAGGCGCGAGAGAGATTCTTCGTTTGACCGCAACTGGTCGCTCGTGAATAGCTGGAGTTCAAAGAGCCGTTATGTGTCGCATAGCGCCAAGGAGGCCAAGGAGATATTGGCAGCTATCACGGATTCTGCGAGCGGAGTGCTTGAATGTATAAGACAATATTGGTGAAAAGCCTGGTCGAAGAGGGTGAAACGCTAGTCCGAACTCTGGAGAGGCAACGCTTCCCCCTCGTGGCAGCATTCTGGTACTACGACCCTGACAGAATGACTTGGCGCCTCTTCATAGCCACGCGTACCCTCGACCGCCACGGTCCCTTGCATGCCTACAAGCGCATTCAGCGCGCCCTCGCCGAAATGGGGGATGTCTCTTTGTCGTTGGATGACATCTCGGTCGTGAGCCCGTCCGGACAGCAGTTCAACGAGCTGCGAAGGCAAGTCGAGGGAATCGCACCTGCCTCACCTGTCAGATCTCCCAAGGAAGTTGTATTCGAGGACGTCTACGTGTACCGATGGCGACTTGATGGCCATCACGCGCCCTAAGGTGGGGCGCACCTCCCGCACGCGCACATGAGCCAGCCGAAATCACCCTTCCGCGTTTTTGCCACCTGCGACATCGGCCGGGAGGCGCTCGACCTGCTGCGCGGCCGCGGCTACGAAGTCGAAGTGTACGACCAACTCGACCCGCCGCCGAAGCGTCTGATCGTTGAGAAGGTTCGTTCCGGCATCGACGGGCTCATTACCACGTTGCGCGACCCGATTGACGCTGAGGTCTTCGAAGCCGGGCGCGGCACGCTCAAGGTGGTGGCGCAGGACGCCGTTGGTTTCGACAACATCAACCGCGCCGACGCCAATCGTTACAAGATTCCCTTCACCAACACCGCGGACGTGCTCACCGAGGCGACGGCGGAATTCGCGCTGTTCATTCTCGGAAACGTGGCGCGCAAGCTCTGCCCGAGCGAGCGTCTGGTGCGCGACAACCGCTGGGGAACCTGGCACCCCTATCTCCCCTTCCTCGGCGAAGAGGTCACCGGCAAAACCATCGCCGTGATCGGCACGGGGCGCATCGGCCAGGCCTTCATCAAAAAGGCGGTGGGGTTCGATGTGAATTTCCTCTGCTACGACCCGGCTTTCCAGGCGGAGGACTTCGTCCGCAAAATCCAGGAGACCATGGACGTCCGCTTCCGCAACGGCTTCACAGCTGAGCAGCGGACGATTCGCTATGTCGGCTTCGAAGAGGCGCTGGCCGGCGCTGACTTTGTGAGCCTGCACGTGCCGCTCGTGCGACCGGGGGAGGGCGGAACGCCGACCTACCACCTGATCAACGAGCGCACGTTGCGCTTGATGAAGCCGACCGCCTTCCTGGTCAATACCTCGCGCGGGCCGGTGGTGGATGAGCAGGCGCTCGTCGCCGCCATCCGAGCGAATGTCATCGCCGGCGCGGCGCTCGACGTCTTCGAGGTGGAACCGCTCCCGGCGAGTTCCCCGCTCCTCGACCCCAAGCTCGAAAACCGCGTCCGGCTCTTTAGCCACTTCGCCAGCGCCGGGCGCGTCACACGCCTCTCCACCGACCCCCATAGGGGCATGGCTGGCCGCTGCGTTCAGGCTCTGATCGATGTCCTGGAAGGCAACTACGGCGGCAACCCCGCCCAAATGCCGTACGTGGTGAACAAGGAGGCCTTCCAGTAGAGACGACCCGGCGGGGCGTCTCTACAGCCCCACCACCGGGACGCATTCCCAACCACTTGCAATGGACATTTTGTCGTGATCTATATCTATTCGCGGTAGGGCTAATCCCAGGAAAACTCAGCAAAGGAGGACTGCAGATGAGAAGGTCGGTCTACAGGTGGGTAGGTAGTGTGGGTCTGGCGCTGCTAAGCTTGGCCGCTCTCGTTCACGCGGGGGCGCCGGCGGCGGAGACGAAGCACCCGTTCAGCATCGCTGGAACGTTCGTGGATAGCTGCAATTGCGAACTGCTCTGCCCCTGCGTCACGGGGCGAGAGATGCACATGTGTCAAGGCGTGGGTGGGATGTCCATCACCTCGGGCAAGTACATGGGGGCGGATCTGGCCGGCGCAAAGTTTGCGTATGCGACGGCCCTCGGCGGCTGGGTGCGCCTTTACGTTGACGCGAAGGACCCGAAGCAACAGGAAGCGGTCACCGCCTTGGCCAAGGTGGCTTTCAAAGAGTTCGGCAAGCTTGAGGAGGTCAAGACGGCCAAGATCGAGTTCACCGGCTCAGCCGGCAAGTACACGGTGAACGTGGACGGTGGCAAAATCATGACGTTTACCACCGAACCCGTGCTCGGCGGCGACAAGAAAACTCCCTTCTCGCTGGCCAACACGGTGATCACTGTAAGCCCCACGTTGATGCTGGGGAAAACCGTGAGCGCCAGCTACAAGGACGGCGGGCACTCGTTCACCCTGGCCAATAGCAACACTTACTTCAACCAGAACGCGCACAACAGCGGAACGATGTAGAGGCGGCTTTACGCCGCCGTTTGGCGAGCCGCTAGAACGTCAAACTGACCCATTACCGACCCGGTCGTAGGTTCTTGGAGAAGCCTTGGGCCATGTTATTCTGAGGCCTTCGCTCAGGATCACATGGCCCAACGGTTTTGGGGCCACCTGCGGGAAGCAGCCGGATGCGGCTGCGAGGACCAACATGTTGAGGTGATATTATGTTTGTAGTTGTAATCTCTTTTCCGCCCATCAAAGCGGGCAAAGACGCCGAATTCCAAGAGTGGTTTGCGACGTCAAACAAGGAGTTCGCCCAATTCAGTGGCTTTATTCGGCGAAGGCTTCTCAAGCCTGTCGAGCCAGGCAATTACGCGGCCATCGTGGAGTTTGAAGATCGGAAATCTTTCGAGGCAATGCACAGCAGCCCGGCGCATAAGAAAGCCGGTGAGCGCGTCAGCCCGCTTTTCGACGGCCGACCTACGCCGCGTTTTTACGAGCTCGTGATCGGATAGCGCCGTGGTAGCCACGACGAGCGCCCTTCCTCGTCGTGGGCTTTTGCCGTTAGGCGGTCGCCGTCCTCGCTCCCTCCTCACGAATAACCCACGACGAATC
>JAIQGH010000120.1:2500-18978 GCA_020072655.1 Terriglobia bacterium
CAGCGGGCCGCATGTTACTTGAGTGCAGCCGCTGCCACTCCCAGCAAGTTGTGCGTCTGGATGTCTTCGGGCTCGAAGTTCTCTTGGCGAATGAATGCCTCATGTACCCCTGCAGGCAATGTAAAGATGCCTCTTTGTGGATGGTTCCGGTCCGAAGCGGGGGTCAGGTTTCGACAAGTCCAGCGGTTCCTCAGCCCCGCCATCCGTTTAACGAGCGGAAGGAGCCTCGTGTAAGTCTGACTGTCGACGTTTGCATCCGTCATCCCGTGCATGGCGACGAACTGGTAGTCACGGAGAATGTCTCCCGCGGCGGTTTTCGCTTTAGAAGCCGCAGAGATTATGCCGTAGGCACGCTCATCGAAGCTGCTCTACCCTACGCCAGCGGCGCCGCCAATATTTTTGCGCCTGCTCGGGTCGTTTACAAAGAGGATGCGGGCAAGGAGGGGACGATTGCCTATGGGGTCGCATATGTACCTGCCCAAATGGCTTCCTCACTGACCGGGATGCGAATCGCGCGTCCCGGCTAGGCGCTCGCGTTCAGCCGCCCTACGTTGCGCGTGAAGTGGTGGCTGCCACTGCTTCGGCGCGCTTCTATTTCATGTACAGGACCCCGTAAAACCTTCCGATCGCCTCTTCGCGGGCCCACATGATCCTGCCCTTGGTTTCCTCTGCAGCATGTTTCTCAGGAAAAGGCAGTGTGAGGTAAATCTCATCCCCGACCTGATACGCTCCTTTGCTCATGAAGCAGAGTCCAGACGTGGACACATCGATCGTCTGCACCAGGTCTGTGCGGTTTCCGTGGCTCCGAATGGTCAGACGCATAGTTAACTTGCGCCGGAGATGCTTCCTTCGCTCGTTATCAATTCGTTCGGTGGGGAGCGTTATTTCGCCAGGACCCCATCGTGTGGTTTCACCGCACTGGTCACAATAGCGGGAAAAGCAGCCCGTCGAAAGAAACACTCGGTATTCAATGCGTGACACTGGATTGAGGACCTCTTTCCGACAAGCTGTGCACTGAATCAAGACCTTGGGTTGGAGCCCCTCGGCGGGCAGGGTAAACTCCACCCCCCAAATATCGCTTTTCGGTCTGACCGCCGCCACACCCCATTCTTGCCGGTCACCAAAGACTCGGTGAACCACCCCTACGGCGCGGAATTCCTCCCTACGGCCATTCTCGAGATTTTTGATTTGTACGAGGGTCTGGGGCAATAGCGAATGCGCCAGGGTGATGCAGGCTCCTTGCCCGTTAATATTAACCGTAGAGGCCTTCTCCTCGAAGGGGAGGCCCAAGGCGTCAGTAGCAGACACCCAAATCGGTATCATTGTGAAGATGCGGTCGCTGCGCCGTCTTAGAGCTGCGTCCATGTATTTCCCTTTTTTCCGAACGCCGCTGCCCACGTTTTTGTTGGCAGCAAGGGGAAATGGCCACCCCCGCCGGCTCTTGCAAGGTGCGCTACCGCCGGAAATGCTATCTCCTTTTCGCTAAGCTTTCAACTCGTGCCGCCGCCCCCCCCAATTCACCCCGCCCGCAGCGGGCAGGTGGTAGCCGCTCTGAATTCGGATTTTGAATTGATCGTGGGTTCGCCAAAATGAGAAGAGCCCACGGTCAGGCTCGCACTGACCATTGCTACCCACTACTGCAAACCCTTCGCGGCGCTCAAGGGGACACCTGAAAGACATGTTGGTGAGAACACAGCCCTGGCGGCAGGCCACGGTCTGGAGACAGCCCGGTGGTCGCCGTGGAAATGAGATATCCGGTCGGGACGCCTCTACGTTGCCTTACTGGCAGCGCGCCGCGCCGCTGTAACAGAACGGGGTGCTATCGAAGCGGTAGCAGCCCCGCTCGCCCGTGGACTGATAGCGCGCCGTGGATCTCTTGCCGCCCTTGTAACTGAACGTGATGGTGCCGCTCTGCTCGCTCCCCTGGATGGCGTAACTGCCGCTGCCGGCTCCCGCGCTGGCAGCGCCCCAGCCCCCCTGGTCGGTTCCGAAGCTGCCCGAATAACTGGATTCCCGGGAATCATAAAACGTCCCGTTCGGGCAGAGCATGAGCTTCCTTTCCGTGGACCCGGTGTAGGAGTAGTATTCGCCCGCCATCGCTCGCTGGAGACCCGGGTTCGACGGGCCGGCGGCCGGAGCGTTTCCCTGTTGCTGTTGCCGCTGCTGTTGCTGCACGGCTCCTTTCATGTAGTCCATCGTGCCACCCGGAGCGCTGAGATCGATATCCATTCGGATATCTTTTCCGACCACGGTGACTTCGCGAACCACTTTTTCCGCCTTGACGACGTAAGTCCCCGGCGTCAAATTCTTGAAACTGTACCTACCGAACACACCGGTGGAGACGCTGTCGACGGGCCTCCCTGTGGCTTTGTCGATCAAGACGACGTTGACGCCGCTGGCCGCGGTCGTGGACGAGGTTCCAACGAAACCGCTGATCTTGAAACCTTCCCCTCCCTTCCTCTCCTTCGCGAGGAGCGACGGGAGCGAGAGAACGGCGAGACCTAGTAGGAGAGCAAAAGCACAGCGCGAGTGGTTGCGCATCGTCAGAGTACCTCCTCTTCGAAGAGAATCCGGAGTTGCCGACACCTGCGCCCCTCCCCGCCCGGGGCGCGGGCGCCGGCTCCGCCGCCTTGCCAATGAGAGACGATTATCTTGCTTCGGGACGAATCTTAGCATTCTGCTGAGGGCAGAGCAATCTGCCCGCGCGCGCCGTTTTGTGCCGTGTGCGCGACCCGCTGCTGGTCAATTTGAAAGCTGAGCGGGCCGCCCCCTTTAGAGTATGATCTTTTCGGCACATGGAGCAAAACATGCCCAGTCGAGCCGCGCCGGTGCCGGCACCGTCCGGCCCCCGAGACAACCCGCTTCGCTTACGGGCAGTGCGCAACGCCACGGTCGTTGGCATGCTTCCCTTCTTTGGGGTGATCTTCCTCTTTTCCTCACAGTTTTCCCAGACGGACGGAAGCTCGGCAATCAAGTATTGGAGTTGGCTGGACTGGCTGTGGTGGCTCCTTGCCATAACCCTCCCGCTCTCACCTTATCTGCTTACTCTTCGGCGGCTGGGACGGAACGCACTGAAAAATGGTTTGGCGTTGGGGATCGCCACCGGCTGCATCGTGGCCGGGGCCGGAGCCATTTCGCTCGCCGTTGCGGCGGTCGAGGCTGGACCAGCAAGGGACTGGAAGGCCATCGCCGCGTTTGGGCTTGTCGTTTTGTGCCAGGCGCCCCTCCTCGTCACTTCGATCCGCGCCTACTACGATCTCCAGCGGGAAGCCGGCGACCGGCGCACGCTGGCCTGGGGATTTGTAACCGCGGCGGGCCTCCTCGGCCTCTCCATATCTTGCTGTTGGCCACATTCATTCCGAGCCATATCCGGGCCTGAGGCTTGTCCGTGACCATCTCTCCGCCAAGGTCCACTTTTCGGTTGACGCATTGACAGACCCGCGACGAGTTGGTAGCGCGGACCTGCGTCCTCCAGGTCCGCGGCTCTTCTCCACCCAGAGCGGCAGGCCTCAACGGCGGAGGGCAGCCCTACCTTGTTTGCGGGCGACGGCAGGGTCAGCAGACCGAACCAACAAGTGTGGCATTTTTCCACATTTTTCTTCATTTCCGGCGCCGCCAGGTGTTGCTGATTTGCCACACTACAAGTTGGCGACAATGTCGGCAGGCCATAATGTCAGGTGGCTAGTTGCAACGGAATGGCAACAGGCGGGCCTCTGCTAACCCTTGCCAAGTTCCGCCAGGGCTTTGCGGACTTCTGCGGCCTCCGGATAGTTGGGGTCGAGGGCTAGGGCACGTTCCAGGTGCTCGCGCGCGCGCGCCCTGTCGTTGCCCTTCCCGTAGGCGAGCCCCAGGTGGTGCTGGTAGCTGGGATTCGATGGAGATTTTTCGGCGGCTTCGCGGAACATGTCGAGGGCAAGCCCATAGTTGCCTTTTTGGTAATAGGCCCAGCCCAGCGTATCCGCGGCGTTGGGGGAGTCCGGCATCCCCCGCCGCGCGACCTGCGCGTACGACAATGCCACGTCCGTGTTCCCGCCGTGCTCGAGCAGAAGGTAGGCCAGGTTATTGGCCGCCAGAGGGTAGTCGGGCTGGGCCTGCAAAGCCTGCAGGTAGAGCGCCTGCGCCCGTTGCCAGTTGCCCTTCTTCTCCTCCAAGGTGGCAAGCAGGATATACGCCCGCACATCCCGAGGGTTCTCCCGCATCGTCTTCTCATAACTCGCCATCGCCTTCTCCGGCGAGCCCATAGTCGTCTCAACCTGTCCAAGGAGCAAGAAGGCCTGCACATTATTCGGATCCAGGCTCACGCTCTTCTGGAGCGCCTCCTCCGCCTTCTTGAAGTCGCGCAGAGCAACGTGCAGCCTGCCCGCAATGAGATAGTGTGCGCTGTTGGCGGGCGCGCGGGCGATCTGCGCCGCGACGGCGGCCAGGGCCTTGTCGGTGTGTTTCTCGCGCAGGTAGAGGCGCACCAGATTGTCCAAGGCCTCCCCATTATTGGGATTGCGCTCCAATGCCTGCTGACAGAGGTTTTCCGCCTCGGCGTAGCGTTTCTGCGCCGCCCGGAACATACCCAAGCGCGTATAGCCGAGAGAGTCTTGTGGCGCCACCTCGATGGCTTTCTTAAGGTCAGCCTCGGCTCCTTTGAGGTCCTTGCGTGATAACTTCGCCCCCGCCCGGAGGACGTAACCCTGCGGAAGCATCGGCTCGAGCTGGATCATGTGCGCCACACACTCGTCGAGTTGCTGGGTGTCGCCTTTGCGCCCAGCCGCTTCCGCCAGCGCCCGCCAAGCCATATAGATATTGGGACGGATGCGGACGGTGTCGCGCCACTCGCTCACCGCCCGCTCGTTGTTTCCCGTCACGCCGAGGGCCAGGCCCAATTGGAAGTGGGCCAGAGCGTTGTCCGGCTCGCTCTTCAAGACTCTCTCCAGAATCGGGATGGCGTCGCCGGAACGCTTCTGGCGAATCAGAATCTGGGCGCGATTGACCAGCGCCCGGTTGTCCTTGGGGTTATCTTTCAAGACAGCATCCGTGAGCTGCGCGGCTTCGCCGAAGCGGTCCCTGAAAATCAGGAGTTGCGCATAACTGTTCGTCAACGCCGCGTCTTTCGAGTGCTCTTTGTGGAGGGAGGCATATTCGGCGATCGCTTTGTCGCTATCGCCCGTCACGAAATAGAACTCGCCCAGAAACTGGTAGGTCTTGGGGTCATCGGCCAGGGCTTTGCCGGCCTCTTTGGCCACCTGCTCGGCCACGTCGCGCTTGCCCTGGGCGAGAAACAAGCGCACCAAGGCGGTTCGCATTTGCGGGTTTTTGGGCTCGAGCTCAATCGCGCGTCGAAACGCCTGCTCCGCCTCCGGCCAGCGTCGCAGCGCCTGATAGAAGTTCCCGGCCGCGAGAAGCGCCTCGGTGGATTTGGGATCGAGCGCGATTGCCTTCTTAAAGCTCTCTTCCGATGCGGCTACATCTTTGGCGTTGAGTTGGAGCATCGCCAGATTCACGTACGAGCGGGAACGCTCCGGGTCGAGCTGGATCGCGGTGCGCATCTCGTCGAGCGATTGTTGCGCGTTCTCGAGCGCCGCGAGCGAGTTCGCCAGGAGGATGTGCCCTTCTACGGAGTTCGGATCCTTCTTGAGGACCAGCTCCGCCTGCTCGCGCGCGCCCTTGAAGTCCTTGCCGGCAAGCATCATGTTGCCCAAGCCAATCTGCGCCTTGAGATTGTCGGGCTGCAGCTCAATCGTCCGCAGAAGTTCTCTTTGCGCCCCAACCCAGATCCCCGCCTTGGAATAGGCCTGCGAGAGCTGGTAATGCCCCTCCGCAAAGCGCGGGTCCACCTGAAGGGCATTTTGATATTGCACCGCCGCCTCGCGGTATTTTCCCTCCTGAAGGTACCGGTTCCCGCTCTCCAGATACTTCTGCTTGCGAACATTGGGGTCACGGGAACAACCAGCCAGTAATCCCACAGCGACACATAAGAGCAGCAAGAAAACTCTGGATCTTTTCATTTTCTCTTCCTCCCCCAGTTGGTAGCGCGGACCTGCCCGCTTCAGGTCCGCGGTTCTTGTCCATCCAGAGCCGCAGACCTCAACGGCGGAGGTCTGCGCTACCTTGCTACCCTGCCACGAATCAGGCTCATCGAGCCGGGACATAGCATATCCCATCTCAGTCGCCCGAAGAAGAAGTAGAGACGCCCCGCCGGAGCGTCTCTACGCGAAGACAGAACGCGGGGCACCGTAATGAGGATATCTCTGGAAATTCCTGGCGTGGGACGGCGCGAGAGGTAGCCTTCATCGCGCGAGCAGAAACAAAAAGCCCCGGGGCTACACGCGCGCCCGGGGCCAGTCATCGAGATCACTTTCAAAGGGCTTACGACTTTCGGCGGCGAATCTTCGCGCCCAAACCGAGGAGCCCGGTGCCCAACAGCAGCAGCGTGGCCGGCTCGGGAATGTTCTGAGGCACGCCCGAGAGTACCCTCCACTCTTCGAAGCCATCCGAGGCTCCGTAACCAGCTGCAGTGTAACTTCCGAAATGGCTGTAGAGGTACAGGTATTGACCATCCTCAGGGTCAAACAGGCTCGCAGGGACATACATATTCACGTCTCCGGCGCCGCTGCCCGGATTGAGATCCTGATTGATCAGCACCACATTGTCTCCATTGCCATCCAGGCGCCAAACCAGCGTGCCGGCAAGATCCACGATACCGCCTGTAAACGTGTCCACAGACTGGTTGGGGTCGTTCGAGAGGAAAATCTGAACCTCGTCCAACGAGATGAGGGCGTCGGCCCCACCATGGGATTCATTGACGTCAACGTTGAACAAGTAGTAGGACGTCTGGCCGACTTGGACCGGAACCAAGTTGGCAATCAGCACTGCCTGGTTCCAGTTGTCCGGCGAGTCGTTGTTGAGAACATTGTTGACCGTCGTGTTGTAGGCCTGCTCCACGGTCTGGCTTCCACCGGGGTGGACGCGAACGAACGGATCGATATAACCCGTTCCGGTGGCCTGTGGGTTAACTTCCTGGAACAACGCCCCGTTAATGCCGGCTGGCGTCGAAACATTTCCGCAGTAATTCCCATAAGCCGCACCGGTCAAATCGCACGTGTCGGCGTATGCGCTGGCGCTGAACAGCAAAAGCCCTGTCATCAAAGCAAAAACTGACAAAATGCCTCTGACTCTCATCGAAGTATTCTCCTCTTGTCTGTTGGGCCTTGAGAGCATTCCCCTCCGCTCCAGAGATTTGCATAGCACGCGAAAGGCCAAATGTTATCGTCCCTGGCAACACCCTTAGCTCATATTATCTGCCGTATTTTCAGACCGTTACGAATAAGGATAAGCGTCCTCTTGCTTCGCTCGTTTTTTCCTTTTTCCAGAATGTGCAACAAACTTCATCTTTAGAACGCTCGTTTGTCATTCCTTTTTTCCCGCAGCCACGGGTTCTCTGGGGGCGCTGCCCCGCCCATTCCAGGAATCCCCTCTGGGGGTCGGACCTGTGCGGCCCGCGATTCACGGCACGCCCTGCCCTGACCACCGGCAATGACTCGACCATTCACAACAACTGCTCAGCCTCCAGGTCTCTGCCTGCCTCGGCTTGATACAAGCATCTCAGCAGCGCACACTTAGGTTCACGAGGGCCACTGCAAGCACCGGCAGATGTCTCTTCAACCTTCTGAAAACACATAAGATTTGCTTCGCAGAAGCATTTCTCACGTGGAGGGTTACCTGCACGCTCTGAGGCGCAGGCGACTCGAGACGTCAGCCCGAGGAGGATTGTCGTGTGGTGGTTGGAAATGAGAAGGAGCTCTAACACTTGGCCGAACCGATGCCGATTGTTTCCTTGCCCGGCGAGGGCGGTCGTCCTTTGCCTGGCCCTCACGTGCGTGGTCACGGTGAAGGGGGCCGAGAAGCGCACGCCAGACCTTTCTCAAGCGAGCCTGGAAGACCTGATGAATATCGAAGTGACCTCCGTCTCCAAGAAGGGGCAGAGAATCTCCCGAGTCGCGGCGGCGATTTACGTGATCACCCAAGAGGACATTCACCGCTCGGGCGCCAGGAATATTCCCGACCTGCTGCGCGTGGTCCCTGGCTTGGACGTGGCGCAGATTGACGCCAACACCTGGGCCATCACTACCCGCGGCTTCAACGCCCAGTATGCGAACAAGCTGTTGGTACTGGTGGACGGCCGGACGGTCTATTCCCCGGCGTTTTCCGGCGTATTTTGGGACCAACTCGATGTCCCGCTCGCCGACATCGAGCGCATCGAAGTGGTTCGCGGTCCCGGAGCAACCGTCTGGGGCGCGAACGCAGTTAACGGCATAATCAACATCATCACCAAGAGTGCCAAAGCGACTCACGGGGGCCTGCTGGAAGCGGGCACCGGGTCAGCCGAAACCGCCTCAGGCTATCTGCGCTACGGAGGCGAGGTACGCGGCAAGGGCCACTACCGCGTCTTTGGGAGGTATTTCAACGACAACAACCTGCTGGATTCACAAGGCCGGCCGGCGGCGGATGGCTGGCACATGGCGCATGGCGGGTTTCGCTCCGACTGGAACCTCACAGGACGCGACTCCTTGACGGTCGAGGGCGACCTTTACAACACCGGCGAAGGGGAAACGGTAAACGTGGCATCCCTCCTGCCGCCTTTCCAGAGGGTTTTTAACGATCGCATCCGCGGCGATGGCGGCAACCTGCTCGGCCGCTGGAACCACTCCTTCTCGGGCCGGTCCGACATGGTACTGCAATTCTATTACGACCGACTCGGACGTACGGAGGTCGGAGTCCGGGGCATCACTCAAACCACGGATGTGGACTTCCAGCACCATTGGGCGAGCGGCGGCCGGCACGATGTCGTGTGGGGCCTCGGCTATCGCCGGGCGGTGGACGACACCCGGCCGGGCTACAGCCTGGCGTTCGTCCCGGGGCGACGCGCCGATCATCTCTTCAGCGGCTTCTTTCAGGACGAGATTCAACTCGCCAATCCCCTTTGCCGGCTGCTTTGGGAGCCGCATCCCAGGCAGGCGGTCTGGGTGGCGGTGTCCAGAGCCATCCGGCAGCCTTCCATCACCGATGCCGACGTCCGCTTCACCGCGGCCGCCTTTCCCGGCGAGAGTGGATTAGCCAACCTCGTGACGATGTTCGGCAATCCCCGCGCGCGCGCCGAAGAGCTCCTGGCGTATGAAGTGGGGTACCGCCTCGAGCCGAGTCGTCGCTGGTCTTTGGATATTGCGACCTTCTATAATTTCTACCATCACCTGACCACCCATGAGCTCGCGGCGCCCTATTTCGAGGCCACGCCGACCCCGCATCTTGTCATCCCGCAGATCTTCGCCAACCGGATGCACGGAGAGAGTTACGGGGCCGAACNNNGGAGTGTTTCCGAGCGCTGGAAGCTGAGCACGGGTTACACCTGGTTCCGGCTCAACCTCCATCGCGATCCTTCCAGCCTCGATGTGGCCAGCGAATTAGCCGAAGGAGACAGCCCGCGGCACCAGTTTCAGGTCCGCTCATCCCTGGATCTCCCGCTGCATCTCGAGTTCGACGCCGCCGCGTATTACGTGGACCGCCTTCCCCATCAGCGGGTCCCCAGCTACGTCCGGGCCGACACGCGGCTGGGCTGGCGTCCGGCGGAGTCGGTGGAGTTCAGCCTGGTCGGCCAGAACCTGCTCGATCCCCATCACGCCGAGGCAGGGCCGACCATCAACATCCTCCCCACCGAGGTCAAGCGATGCGTTTACGGAGAAATCCGATGGCGGTTCTGAAGCCTCGGACGCGTCGGTGGAAGGCGCCGGCAATCGCCTTGTTATGCGGCGTAGCGAGGTAATCCGCGTGATCGAGCGGTCCAAATCACCGGGCAGCGCCCGAACGGCCGCCTCTCAGGGAGGGCCCTTCCATGGGGGACCTACGGGTTCGCCTGGATCTCCGGCCCGGCGCGGGGCCTGCCTCGCCAAGCCCCTGATGCTCCTGCTGGCGTCGGCCCTGCTGACGGTTGGGGTGAGCGCCCTGGGCCGGGCCCAATCTCCCACGGAGTATGAAGTGAAAGCGGTCTTCCTTTACAACTTCGCGAAGTTCGTGGAATGGCCAGGAGTGGCTGGGGACGCCCCCAACGAGCCTTTCGTGATTGGCATCTTGGGCGAGGACCCCTTCGGCAAGGTTCTGGACGAGACTTTGCGCGGCAAGACGGTCAACGGCCGCACCGTTGTGATCGCGCGGCTGCTGAGAGCCAAGGACGCCCGCGGCTGTCACATCGTCTTCATCAGCGGTTCGGAGAGCCGGCATCTGCACTCCATCTTCGAGAGCCTGCAGGGCTCGAACGTGCTGACGGTGGGCGAGACGGAAGGTTTTGCCCGTCAGGGCGGGGCGATCAATTTCACCCTGGAAGAGAGCCGCGTGCGCTTTGAGATCAATATCGAAGCGGCCCAACGCGCTGGACTCAAAATCAGTTCAAAGCTCTTGAGCCTGGCCAAGATCGTGCGGAGCGCGGGCTCCGTGGGGAAGAGTTAGCATGAGACCAATCCGGGACTTTGCCATCAAGACCAGGCTCTACCTGATTATCATGCTCACGGTCGGCGCGGCGCTGGCGCCCGCCTTGCTGGCGCTGATCAGCTATGACTTCGTGGCGCATCGCGAGGCCATGCGCAGCCAACTGACCGTCCTGGCGGAAGTTCTCGGTGAAAACAGCACGGCGGCGTTGACCTTTAACGATCCGAAAGCGGCGCGCGAGATTCTGGACGGTCTGAGAGGTCAACCGCACATTGTTTCGGCTTATTTGTACAACGACCAGGGCCAAGTCTTTGCTCGCTACGAACGCCCGGACACTGCCCGCCTCTTCGCTCCCCTGCCCCCGCCTGCGGCAGGCAGCGCCTTCCGCCGTAGTCGCTTGATCGTCGTTCACACCATCACCCTCGACCGCCAAGCGATCGGCACGATTTACCTGGAATCCGACCTTAAGGAAATGTACGCGCGCTTGTTTCGTTACGGGACGCTGGTCATCGCCATCCTGCTGGTCTCTTCCCTTCTGGCTTTCTTCCTGTCCTCCCGGCTGCAGCGGGTCATTTCGGAACCGATCCTCCACCTGGTCGCCACGGCCCGGGCGGTCTCCGGCGGCAAGGACTATTCGGTCCGCGCCCTTAAGCATGGCCAGGACGAGCTGGGCGTTCTCATCGACGGATTCAACGAAATGCTGGGGCAAATCCAGCATCGGGAAGAGGAACTGGTGCGTCACCGTGAGAACCTGGAAGAGCAGGTGGCGGCCCGGACCGCCGAGCTCAGTCGCAGTGAGGAGAAATTCCGCTCGCTCGTCGCGAACATTCCTGATGTTACTTGGACCCTGGATTCCGAACTCCACATCACTTTTGTCAGCAGCAACTTCCAGAAAATGAGCGGCTTCACGGCAGACGAGGTTCGCGCGCGTGGCGATCAGCTCTTTTTTGACTGCCTGCACCCCGACGACGTCGGTAAAGTGAGGGAAAGCTTTGAAGCACTTTTCTCCCGCGGCCAGCCCTACGACGTGGAGGTCCGCGTCCGCCGCAAGAGCGGCGAGTGGATGTGGGTGCACGACCGCGCCCTCGCCACGTACGAAAAGAACGGCGTCCGGTACGCCGACGGGTTGTTCTCGGATATCACTCAGCGCAAAGAAGCGGAAGAGAGGTTGAGAGAGAGTGAAGAGCGGCTGCGGTCCTTGATCGAGAGCACCCGTGACTGGGTCTGGGAAGTGGACCCGCGCGGCGTCTACACCTATGCCAGTCCACAGGTTCAAGACCTCCTGGGTTACTCGCCAGAAGAAGTCATCGGCAAGACGCCGTTCGACTTGATGCCCCCGCAGGAAGCTCAACGTGTGGGCGCGGAGTTTGGGGCGATTGCCGAGGCGCGGCGAGCCTTCCAGAGGCTCGAGAGCGTCAACGTCCACAAGGACGGCCGACAAGTCGTCCTCGACACCAGCGGCATGCCCATCTTTGACGCCCGTGCTGATTGGCGCGGCTACCGCGGCATCGACCGCGACATCACCGAGCGCAAGCGGGCGGAGGAGGCGCTGCAATGGGGCGAGCGCGAACTGGCCCAGGCGATGGACTTGGCTCGGTCGGCGCACTGGGAATTCGACGCGGCGAGCGGGATTTTCACCTTCAATGACCGGTTCTATGCCCTTTACGGCACGACGGCGGAGCGGGAAGGCGGCTACCAGATGTCCGCCGAGACCTACGCCCGCGAGTTCCTCCCTCCGGAGGAAGTTCACATCGTTGCGGACGAGATTGCCAGGGCTCTGGCCATGACGGACCCGAACGCGTCGTGGGCGCTGGACCACCGCATCCGCCGGCGGGACGGCGAGATCCGGAACATCGTCGTGCGCATATCAGTGATTAAGGATTCCCAGGGCCGAACCGTTAAGACGCGTGGCGTGAATCAGGACATCACCGAGCGCAAACGTGCCGAGGAAGAATTGCACAGGGCCAAGGAGGCTGCCGAGGCAGCCAGCCGCGCCAAGAGCGAGTTTCTGGCCAACATGAGCCACGAAATCCGCACCCCCATGAACGGCATCATCGGCATGACGGAGCTGGCGCTCGATACCCAACTCAGCCCCGAGCAGCGCGAATACATCGGGATGGTCAAAGCCTCGGCCGATTCCTTGCTGACGGTGATCAACGACATTCTGGACTTCTCCAAGATCGAAGCAGGAAAGTTCGAGCTTGAAAACATCGAATTCGACGTCGTCCGCACGTTCTGCGACACCGCCAAGACCCTCGGCTTGCGGGCCCACCAGAAGAAGCTTGAACTCGTCGCCCGCGCCCCGGCGGAAAGGTTAGGGATGGTGGTGGGCGACCCCACGCGTCTGCGGCAAGTCCTCATTAACCTCATCGGAAATGCCGTTAAGTTTACGGAGCGTGGCGAAGTGGTCGCGAGCCTCGAGACCGAGTCGCGCAGCCGCGACGAGGTGGTTCTGCATTTCTCGGTCAAGGACACGGGCATCGGCATTCCGCCCGAGAAGGTGCAGGTCATTTTTGAGCCCTTTGCCCAGGCCGATTCTTCCATGACCCGCCGGTACGGAGGGACGGGGCTGGGACTCGCCATCTCTTCCCAGCTTGTAAAGATGATGGGCGGGCGGATCTGGGTGGAAAGCCAGCCCGGACACGGCAGCCATTTCCACTTCACGGCGCGTTTCGGTCTGCCGTCGGTGCCCAGAGCCAAGCCCGTCGCCGCCAAGCACGACGCGCTGCGGAATCTGCGGGTGCTGGTGGTGGATGACAACGCCACGAACCGCCGCATCCTCGAAGAAACCCTGCAGAAGTGGGAAATGTGCCCGCGCCTCGTGGCGAGCGGCGCGGCAGCGCTGGCGGCCCTCGACGAGGCCCAGCAGGCTGGCCGTCCCTTCCCCCTGATTCTGACTGACGTCCATATGCCAGACATGGATGGTTTTATGCTGGCGGAGAGGATCAGGCAGGACCCGAAGATGGCCGGTTCACTCATCATGATGTTAACCTCGGCCGGCCAGCGGGGAGATGCCGAGCGATGCCGCAGGCTGGGTGTCGCCGCTTACCTCACCAAACCCGTGGGGCAATCCGAGCTCCTGGACGCGATCTTGACGGCCTTGGGCAGCCGGGCGGAGGAGGAGGCGCGGCCCCTCGGTGATGCTCGGGGCCTGCGGCCGCAACTCATCACCCGCCATTCGTTGCGCGAGGCGCGAGGCCAATTGCGCATTCTCCTGGCCGAGGACAATCCGGTAAATCGCCAGTTGGCGATTCGGCTGCTCGAGAAGCGCGGTCACACCGTGGTCGCCGCCGCCAACGGCAAGGAGGCGGTGGCACACCTCGAGGCCGCGTCGGGTCCGGAATTCGATCTGGTGCTAATGGATGTCCAGATGCCGGAAATGGACGGCTTCCAGGCAACCGCCCTCATCCGCGAGCGGGAAAAAGCCAGCGGGTAGCACCTGCCCGTCATCGCTATGACCGCGCACGCCATGAAAGGCGATCGCGAGCGGTGCCTAGCGGCGGGGATGGACGGATATGTCTCCAAGCCCCTCGATGCCAAGAAGTTGTTTGAGGCGGTCGAGTCGGCCGTCACGGCACCGCCAGGCATGACGCGAAGGGCCTCGAACGAGCTGCGCACGCCCTGAAAGGCTCGGTGGCGAGCCTGGCCGCCAAGGATGCCTACGAAGCCGCGCTCAAAGTCGAGAGGTTGGCGAGGGCCGGGGAGATGCCGAGCGCGGAGCTCGCCTTCCGAAACCTGGAGGAGGCCATGGCGCAACTCGACGCCGCCCTGGCGACCCTCGGGGAAGAGGTCGAACGATGAGAGTCTTGATCGCCGAAGACGATCCCGTGTCCCGCCACTTCCTGGGCGCCGCTCTCGCCAAAATGGGCCATGAGACCGTCGCAACCCGCGATGGGACTGAAGCCTGGGCCCGGCTTCAGGAACCCTCCGCCCCCCGCCTGGCCATCCTGGACTGGATGATGCCCCGCATGGACGGCCCCCAGGTCTGCAAAAAGGTTCGCCAACGCTCCGAGCTGCCGTACACCTACATCATCCTTCTCACGACCAAGGATCAGAAACAGGATATTGTCGAAGGCTTGGGGGCAGGAGCCGACGATTACTTGACCAAACCTTTTGACCGTCAGGAGCTCGAAGCGCGGCTGCGCGCCGGCGAACGCATTCTGAATCTCGAGCAATCGCTGCGGGTGCAAGCGATTCACGATGCCCTGACCGGCTTGTTGAACCGCGGCGCCATCATGGATTTCCTGACGCGCGAGCTGGCCCGCGCGGATCGGGACGGGAACTCGATCGGCCTGATCATGGCCGACATCGATCACTTCAAACACATCAACGATACCTGTGGCCACCCCACCGGCGACGCGGTGCTGCGCGAGGTCGCCGCTCGGCTGAGGGACTCGTTGCGCGGCTATGACGGGATCGGGCGCTTCGGAGGCGAGGAGTTCTTGATGGTTGTGCCGGGATGCGGTGGTCACGAAGTGGCCGACTTGGCGGAGCGCATCCGGGCAAGGATCGGCGGGGAGCCAGTCCCAACGGACCGAGGCCCCGTCGCCGTGACCCTCAGCTTGGGAGCGGTGGCGAGTGAATCGCTCGGCCAGGTTGACGCGGAGATGCTGATCACCGCGGCGGATCAGGCGCTCTACCGCGCCAAAAACCGCGGCCGCAATTGCGTCGACTTGGCCCCAGCAGGAATCAAATCACCTTCCTGAGCCCGGAATGGCGAAGGCGTTCAAGCTGATAGTCCGCGCTTGTCTTTCGTCAGCTCGGGAAGCGCCAGGGTTAGCGGCGCGCCGGACTCGCACGTTTCGGCGAGGCTACGGGTCCATGGCCGTTCCGGCTGGAGTCATGGAAAAAATGCAGCGCCGCTTCCAGACGAGTCGTAACGCGCAACTTCTTGTAGATGGCTGCCAGGTGAGTCTTGACAGTGTTTTCTGAGACACAGAGATGGCCGGCAATTTCTTTGTTGCGCTGCCCTTGCGCGACGAAGGCCAGGATCTGCCACTCCCGGTCGGTCAGCGCTTTCGACTCCGCGCCGTTCTCCTCCGAACCGCGGATGACCGACTCGATCAGGTGAGTAGCCAAATGCCGGCTCACCCAGATTTCGCCCTTCCCCACGACTTGCAGTGCCCGGTCGAGAGCCGAAAGGTCCGCCTCCTTAGGAATGCAGCCCCGAGCGCCCGCCTGGATTGCGCGGCATTCGAAATCCTCGCTGGGAGATTCGCTGAGAAGCAGGACCTTGGTTTCGGGAAGAAGCATACGCAGTCTCGCGAGCGTGTCGAGATCGTTTGCCAGGTTCGTACACTCGACGAGTAAAACGTCCGGCTGGCTTCTTCGGATCAAGTCAAAACTGTCGATGGCGTTGTCCACATCGGCGACAATGCGCACCGAATCCTTCTGGGCGAGGAGCGTGCACAGGCCCTTGCGGATGATTCGTCTTGGGCTGACAAGGGCAATGTCCATGGAATCACCTCGAGAGAAGGTCCGGGCTCTGGGCCGATGAACTCCCCACTTCGTTTGACAACTGCAGCCGACAGTTGCCTTCGAGGAGAGCTCGGCCTGTTTCGCGAGGATGGCGTTTCCGTCCGGCGGGGCTAATCCTACCTCAAGAGGAGGTGCGAACGCCAGACCAACGAGAATCCAAGAACAGTTGCCCACACCCCGACGGACCGAGGCGCAGCTCACCGATACCGCAAGCTGCTCTGCGGTGCGCCCGGCGGCCGCTCCCGATTCTGCTAGAATGAAACGAGGAGGTGGAAGAACGATCATGGCGACTGTGGCCGCCGGCAAGCCGGCTCCCCTTTTCGAACTGACCGCCGTGGACGGAAAGCCCTACCGCCTCGGCGAAATGCTGCAACGTGGGCCGGTCCTCGCGGCTTTCTTCAAGGTGGCCTGCCCGACCTGCCAGTACACGCTGCCGTTTGTCGAGCGGATTTACCGGCATCTCCTCGCACAGGGCGTCCAGATTCTGGGGATCTCGCAGGACGACGCCCGCGCGAGCCGCAGCTTCGCCAAAG
>JAIQGH010000121.1 GCA_020072655.1 Terriglobia bacterium
TGCGAGCACGCGCTGATCAGCGGCTATGCGGACCAGCGGGCGGTCATCGAGACAGAAGTGATCCAGGAAGTGGGCAAGGAGTTCGAGCTGGACCGGATCGACCCGACGTCGCCCACGCCTTCCGGGATGAGCGAGGAGGAATTGCGCCGCCAGCAGGCGCTTCAGAATGCCGCGCTCCTGATGGGCAAGCTGCGCCGGCGAGAGTAAGGCATAAGGAAGTTAGGAAAGGATGCTATGAGCCGAATTCACGACGCGCTGAAAAAGGCCGAGCAGGAGAGAGTTGGAACGCCCATGCCGCCGACCGTCCCGGAGGCCCCGGGGCCTCGGGCGCCTGCGGCGGTCGTGACCGAAACGATTCCCGCCAAGGTCGTCGAGGAATCCGTACCGCCGCCCCGGCGCCTGGTACCGGAGGCCACCGCCGCTCCGCGTTCCGACGGCTGGCTCGACCGCTGCACGGTTGCCCAGTGGAATCCTGACCCCCGGCAAATCGTTGTCTCCCCGCAGGCAGGTGCCGCGCTGGGGATCGAGGAGTTTCGCTCGCTGCGTTCCCGGCTCTACCAGAGCCGTGATATGGCCCCGCTGCGGACTGTCTTGATCACCAGCGCGTTGCCGCAGGAAGGCAAAACGTTTGTCGCCGCCAATCTTGCGCACGCCATCGTGCGGCAGCACGAGCGGCGCGCCCTGCTGATTGACTGCGACCTCCGCTGGTCACGCCTGCACCAGCTTCTAGGCACGCATTTGTCGCCTGGCCTGACGGAGTACCTGCGCGGTGAAGCCGACGAGCAGGCCATCCTCCAACGCGGGGCGCTCGAGAACCTGTTCTTCATTCCCGGCGGGAAGTCCGCGCCGAACGCCGCGGAGCTGATTGTCAACGGCCGGCTGAAAGCGTTGCTCGATCACCTGGCCCCGCTGTTCGACTGGGTGATCTTGGATTCCCCGCCGGCCATGGCGATGTCCGATGCCAGTCTGCTCGCCGACCTCTGCGACGGGGTGTTGCTTGTGGTGGCGGCCGGGACGACACCGTTCGACATGGCGCAGAAGACGCGCGAGCAGCTCAAAAAGGGGCGCCTGCTGGGGGTGGCCCTCAACCGTGTTGAACCGCATTCCTCCTTTAGCTCCTATTACTACGGGTACTACGACCGCGGAAAGAGCAGGAAGGATTCCAAGGGGTAGCTTCGAGTGGTTCGCCTCTTCAACGTTTACTATCCAACTCGCGTTCTGATTCTGTTGGCGGGCGAGGCTCTGATCGTCTGTTCCTCGTTCATCCTGGCCGCCTACGTTCGTTTCGGACGGGACGCCGTCCTCTTCTTGAATTTCGAAGGCGGCTATGGGCAGATTGCCCTGGCCGCTGGCGTGTGCTTGATCTGCCTCTATTATTTCGACCTCTACGATTCCTTGATTATCAGCAATCCCCGCGAGGTCCTGACGCGGCTCATTCAAGTGCTGGGCGCCACCTGCCTGATCATGGCGCCGGTGTCCTATGTGCTGCCCACGGCAAGGCTGGAAATTGGCGTTTTCCTGATCGGGATCGTGGTGGCCGGGATCTTCCTCGGGCTGTGGAGGAAACTCTTCTTGATGGTTAATGCTTCACCCAGTCTGGCCCGCCGGGCTCTCATTCTGGGCACCGGTCCGCAATTGACATCTCTGAGCAGAGAGATCGAGAAGCGTCCGGAGTGGGGAGTGCGGCTTACGGGATACGTGGGCGAACCTCCCAATTCTCCGGCCGCGCTGAATGGCTTGTCGCGCCTGGGGGCGGTGGAAGAACTCGTCCCACTCGTCGAACGCGAGCGGGTGAGCCAGGTCATCGTGGCGATGGGCGAGCGGCGCGGCCGCCTGCCGGTCGAGGATTTGCTGAAACTTAAGACGCGCGGGGTCCTCATTCAGGACGGAAGCGACGTCTACGAGACGCTGACCGGCAAGGTTCCCCTCGACTCTCTTCGCTTGAGTTGGTTGATCTTCTCTTCCCGCGGCTTTCCGGTTTCCCAGGTGGTACTGCTATATAAGCGATTAATGTCCATCCTCCTTTCGGCTGTGGGCTTGATTCTGGTTACGCCGCTGATGGCCATTATCGCCGTGGCGCTCCGACTCGATTCCAAGGGCCCCGTGATCTTCCGCCAAAAGCGCGTTGGCCAGGACGGGAAGCTCTTCGACCTTTTCAAGTTTCGAACGATGCGTCACAGCGCCGATCCTGCGGACCAGTCCCGCCCGGCCCAGGAGAACGACGACCGCATTACGCGCGTCGGCCGCTGGCTGCGCCGCACGCGCCTTGACGAATTGCCGCAACTCTACAACATCCTGCGCGGCGACATGTATTTCATTGGTCCCCGGCCATTCGTCCCGAACCAGGAGCAGGAAATGGCCGAGAAAATCCCTTTCTATAGCCAACGCTGGGCGGTCAGGCCGGGGGCGACCGGTTGGGCGCAAATCAACCACGGCTACTGTGCCACCGTGGAGGACAACGCGGAGAAGTTGGCCTACGACCTTTTCTATATCAAGAACATGTCGATCGGCCTCGACCTGCTGATCGCTTTTCGAACGGTGAAGGTCCTGCTGCTGGGACGCGGATCACGTTAACGGCCACAGCCCGTATTCGCGTTGAGCGGAGTGGGCGCAAGGAAGAAGGCAATGCCTGGACAGATAGCCACGTCTGACCGTCCCGTGGCGACAGACGCAAGCGATGCGGCAAGCTCTCCTGCGTCGGCGCGCCGGGGCGCAGCCGCCAAGTGCATTTTCTCGGTCGACGTCGAGGACTGGTTCCACATCCTTGATGTGCCGTCGACTCCCCCGATGGCTCAGTGGGATGCGTTGCCGTCGCGCGTGGAGAGGAACTTTCTGAAGCTGCTCGACATCTTCGCTGAGAAGGATGTCCGCGTAACTTGTTTCTTCCTCGGCTGGGTAGCACAGAAATTTCCATCCCTGGTAAGAGAAGCCTGTCGGCGGGGCCACGAAATCGCCTCGCACGGGTATGCACACCGACTGGTCTATGAGATGACAGCGCAGGAATTCTTCGAGGATGTCTCACGATCAAAGCACCTTCTGGAAGACCTCTCGGCGCTGCCGGTGTTCGGATACCGATGCTCGGGTTTCTCGGTGACGGAGCGGACGCCCTGGTTCTTCGATAGGCTCACGGAGGCCGGATATCGCTACGACTCATCTGTCTTCCCGGCCCCCCGCGGACACGGAGGTCTGGCTGGCGCCGCTTACGCGCCCTACTCGGTGACGGGGACCGCCAACGGGCTGATCGAATTTCCGCTAACCGTCAAAAAGGTGTTCGGCAGGCCAGTCTGCTTCTTCGGTGGGGGGTATCTGAGATTGTTTCCCTATTTCTTGATTCGGCGCATGACTTCTGAGGTACTGCAAGAAGGCCGCCCAGTGATCTTTTACGTCCATCCTCGGGAGATTGACCCCAAGCATCCTCGCTTGCCGATGGGGGCCGCGCGAAGATTCAAGTCCTACATCAACCTGGCGTCCACCGAGGATAAGGTCCGTCGGTTGGCCTCTGAATTCGAGACGACGACGTTCGCGACATTCATCAGGGAGAACGCTGGGGCTTTCGGGAACTGAATCATGGCGGTGAACGAAACAACCCAGACGATGCTGCCCACCGGGCGAGTTGCGGAGCCAGACCAGCCGCCGGTCGACGGTTCGGCCCCTCCCCAAGGCCGTCCGGCGCAATTTCGCTGGAGCCTCGGTTTCGTAGGCATGCTGGCGTACTTGGTTGTCGAGTACATGCGGCTGTCAGCTCAATACCAGTTCCTCTTACCACTTCAAGTGGGCAAAGTCGTTATAGCAATCTGCTTTTTAGGTTGGGCCGTTGCTCCTCGCGTGTCTGGCAAACGCCCGGCAGTGCGGCTTGTCGACGTGACAATGGCTTGCCTGGTTTTCGTTACATTCCTTTCGGCTTCTTTCGCCCGCTCTCAAGAATCGGCTTGGACCACGTTTTTCGACCTGTTCCGTTGGGCTTTGATCTATTTCTTGATCGGCCGCATCGTGGTCAGCTCGTGGCGACAAAGGGTATTCGTTTTCCTTTTGCTGCTCCTGAACCTCAAAATGGCTCAAGCAGCCATACGAGGCTTTATCGCAGCCAAGGCGTTTGGTCGAAGCGCGGAGTTCCTGGCCGGGATGGGAGTGGGGGCGGGCTCGGTCGGGTTCTTTAGCAATGCCGGCGACTTCGGCGTCGCGATGTGCGTGGTGTGGCCGCTAGCGGGGGTGCTTATTCTGGGGGAGTCCAAGAAAATTCCCCGCGCTGTGCTACTCGTCTTTTTCTTGGCCTTCTCCGGCGCCATTATTGTCTGCGGGTCGCGAGGCGCAGTGGTCGGTGCCGTGATCGCGGCGCTGGCGGCCTGGGCGCGGAACCCCCGCCGGCTGGGAGCGGCAGCACTTTTTCTGTTGTTCGTCCCCGGGCTGATCTATGTCCTCCCGGAGGCGAGCAAAGCTAGGTTCCGCTCGGCACTCCACTGGGAGGAGGACAGAACGGCGAGCTTCCGGGTCGAGCTCTGGAGAGCCGGCCTCAGAATGTTCCGAGATCACCCTCTGCTCGGTGTGGGACCCGGCAACTTCCCGCCGAGCTACTCACTGAGTTACGCCAAACCGGGCGAAGATCCGGCGGGCTGGGCTCCTCATAGCATCTACGTCCAGGCCCTCTCTGAGCTTGGTGTGGCGGGAACAATTCCCGTGCTCTTGCTCTTTCTGGGCTGCTTCCGGTTAAACGCGCAAACCCGCAAGCATCTGGGCAAGCAAGGGGCCGAGAAGCGGCGGAGTTTTGATTACTTCCTCGCCCTGGGATTGGACATGGCCCTCGTCGGTTACCTAGTGAGTGGAGCTTTTCTGACCGTGCTTTACTATCCGCATCTTTGGGTCATCCTCGGCATGAGTGTGGGCCTGCACACGGCCATCACCGCCAAGCCCGTCGGCGAGTATGGTCTTGCCACAGAGCCCGCGGGCCGCAGCCTTGCCCTGGCGGGCTCATACCAAGAAGGCCATTAAATGTTGCGGTCCGTCGCACCGGCCGGGACGCCGGTCGAGATAACCCAAGTCCTCCGGTCAGCGGCTGCGGTCGCGTTGAGCGCTCGCGAGGACGAGGAGCTTTTCCAGCGCCTGGCGACGCGTCTGAAGGTCCGGCACGTGTTCGGGATCAGTTCGGGCCGCTCGGCCCTAGCCCTGATTCTTCGTGGCCTGTCACGTCTTAAGCCGGACCATCGTGTCGTGGCAATTCCCGCCTACACTTGCTTTACGGTTCCGGCGGCCGTCGTCCACGCCCGCCTCAAGATCCATCCAGTCGAGATTGATCCTGCAACCCTGGACTGCGACCCCGACGGCCTCGAAAATGTCCCCGGTGACGATTTGCTCTGCCTCGTTTCTTCAAACCTCTTCGGCCTGACGAACGATGGCGCTCGCTTCCGCGCTGCAGCGCGAGTCAAGGGCGCTTTCTTCATCGACGATGCTGCCCAGGCGCTGGGCGCCTCTAGGAACGGATGCCCGGCCGGGACGATGGGCGACGCGGGCTTCTACAGCTTCGGTCGAGGCAAGGCGCTTGCGGCAGTGGAGGGAGGGGTGATTGTAACGAACTCTGACGACATCGCCGCCGCAATCCGAGAGGAAACCCAAAACCTGGCATCCAGCTCGGTTCTCCACTCGGCAGAGTTGCTGTTTCAGATGCTGGTTTACTCCGTTTTCCTCAATCCGCGTCTTTATTGGCTTCCAAATTCTCTTCCGTTCTTGAAGCTGGGATCAACGGAATTCAATCCCGCATTTCGTGATTACCGAATGTCCGCCCTCGTGCGCGAACTCTTGCTTCGGCAGATGGGCATGCTGGATGAGTTCAATCGCACCCGCCGCGAGAACGCTTTAGTGCTAGCAGGAGCATTGGAGGGTAACTCAAGCTTCACAAAGCCTCGCTCGGCTGACGGGTGCTTGCCGAACTACATTCGTTTCCCTCTGATTGCCCGAGATGAAGCCACCCGAGACCGCGCCGTCCGCGAGCTTCGGGCGGCCGGCATCGGCGCCGGTCCGTTCTACCCGAGTGCCGTCTGCGATATTGAGGGCATCGCCCCGCACATGGCGCTCGGTAACTTTCATTGCGCAAAGGCCGAAGATCTCAGCCGTAGGCTTTTCACAATTCCGACCCACCCTTATGTCCAGGCGAGGGATCTCCATACGGTGGCCGAGGTCTTGGAAAGGTTCTAGAGGGATGAAGAAAGAGGTCGGCCAACTCATCAAGCACAGCGGGATCTACGGACTCGGAACCATTCTCTCCAAGTCCGTCGGCTTCCTGATGATTCCGGTCTATACGCGCTATCTGGTGCCCGCGGATTACGGCGTTCTGGAACTGCTCGACTTGGTGACTTTCTTTAGCGGCATCTTCGCCATGATGGGGATTTGCTCCGCCTTCTTCCGCTTTTACGTCGCCGCGGATTCGGCAGAAGAAAAGAAAACTGTTGCCGCCACCGCCATGTTTTCCGTCGTGGGCATATCACTTCTGGTGCTCGTCCTGATGGAGCTGCTAGCTGGCCCCCTCTCTACCGTCGCCTTTGGGAACGCCACTTATACCCCGCTGGTAAGAATTGTTGCCTTCACCTTGTTCTTTTCGAATCTTACGGAAGTTCCTCTTGCCTACCTCCGTGCACAACAGCGCACGGTGCTGTTCGTGATCATCGGGCTGATCCGGACCGTCCTGAGCGCCACATTGCTAATCCTGGCGGTGGCGGTGCTTCGCATGGGGGTGATGGGGGTCGTTTACGGCAACCTGATCTCGAATGCCCTTGCGGGGCTGTTTCTGCTGATCGCCCTCCCGGTTCGTGTGCGCGGAAAGTTTTCACGAGAGAAGTTCAACCAAATGTTTCGCTATGGGGCTCCGCTCATCGTGCAGAGCCTTGCCTCTTTTGTCCTGGTCTTCTCGGACCGGTTTTTTCTTCGCCATTTCACCAGCCTCACGGAGGTGGGCATTTACGGGCTCGGCTACAGGCTGGCGGGAATTGTCGCCCTGCTGGTCAGCGGACCGTTCGATATGACTTGGTCGTGGCAACAGTTTGAATTGGCGAAAAAGGAAAACGCCAAAGACATGTACGCACGAGTCCAAATCTATCAGTTAGTTGTCACGGTTTTTGTGGGACTAGGCATCGCCTTGCTTACCAAAGATGCGCTGCGAGTCATGACACCCCCGGCGTACTGGGCCGCCAACGGAGTCGTACCGTTAATTGTCCTTTCATACGTCTTGGCCGATATGCGCTCCGTGATTTGGACGGCAATACTTGTCCGCCGCGTGACTCATCACCTCGCCTGGATATCGGTGGTCGTTGCCGCTTCAAATCTGGCTTTGAACTACACACTCATTCCGCGCTATTCATACATGGGAGCAGCTGTCGCCACCGTGCTTTCCTACGTCGTCAGCCTCGTTTTGAGTTACTTGCTCGCTCAGCGAACTTACCTCATCCTTTATGATTACACTCGTAATGCTATCATCCTGGGATCGGCAGGGGCGATTTATCTCGGGAGCACACTGTTTGACTTCCCGTTGGTCGCCTCGATCGCAGTTAACGTCCTGCTGGTGCTGCTTTTCCCCGTCATTGCAATCGTCATGCTCAAACGCGAAGAAAGAACAATGTTCTGGCAACTGGGTGCACGGGCGATCGAACGTGTAAGAAACTTGCGCGTTCAGCACGAGGGTTGAGCGCCAAGGCACAGCGGGTTAGCCCCAAGTTCGATTGGCCTGTTACTTGTCGCTTCTATGAAGAAAGGTGAGGATTCAAGACGTGCGCTGGTCGTCGCCTATGATTTTCCCCCGCGGCGCACGAGCGCAGTCTACAGGGTGACGAACCTGACGAAGTACCTCAAGGGGTACGGTTGGCTGCCCACGGTGCTGACGGTTGAGCAGCGCGAGGGCGATCTGGAAGACCCCACGGTGCTCGCGGGATTTCCATCGCATATTCCAATTGAGCGAACGAAAGACCTAGATATTTCGGGGTGGGAGGACCGGGCGGCGGCGGGCATCCGTGCCACAGGGGGCTTGAAATCGCACTACAAAGACGTTCGCCAGCCTTTGCGGGACCGATGGGTGCGCTCGATGGGTGACTTCCTCCGCTCGTGCCTATACTTCCCCGACAAGACTCTCGGATGGGTTCCCGGAGGCTTCGCTCGCGCGGCGGAATTGCACCTGCAGCGCCGTTTCGAACTCGTCTACACGACGAGCCCTCCGCGCTCCACGCCGGTGGTCGGGTTGTTGCTCAAGGCGCTTTTCGGGGTGCCCTGGGTGCTGGAATTGATGGATCCATGGTATCCCCCAAAGCGCCCGATCCGGCGTCGGGCAGAGCGCTGGCTGCTGGGCTGTATGCTTCGTCGCGCCGACAGGGTCGTGCTGATCTCCAAAGGGCTCGCTTCGGAGCTCGAGCGCTCTTACGGATTGCCGGCACGAAAGCTGGCTGTGGTCAGCAGCGGCTATGAAGAGAGCGATTTCGAGCAGGCGGACGGCCGGCCCTGCGATTTCCTGCCCGCTCAATACTTCCACTTCTCTCACTTCGGGACGGTCTATCCCGGATTTGGCGGCCGCTTCTACGACGCTCTCGCTGATCTTCTTCGCGAGTGCCCGGAGCTGAGGGAGAAGATTCGAGTGAACATCATCGGTTCACCGGACGACGTCGCGCGGGAACATTCCAAGGCGGGCTCACTGGAAGGTGTCCTGAAGCTCCACAACTTCGTCCGCCACGACGTCGCCATCGATGCGATGCGGCGGAGCGATGTCCTATTGGTATTCTTAGGGCATCGCGACGTGGCCCGCCTTTCCGGGCTGGGAAAGATCTACGACTATCTCCGCGTAGGGAGGCCCGTCCTGGCGATCGCGTATGAAGGCGGAACCGCTGAGCTCGTGCGTGAAGGTCAGGCAGGCTGGGTCGTAGATCCAGAAGACATGGAGGGCATCAAGCGAACCCTGCGGAAAATTCTCGACGATGGGCGGAGGTCGGAACCACCGCGTCCCTTCCGGCCAGAATTCGTCGAGCAATTCCGATACGATCGTCTGGCTGAGAAACTGGCGAGCGTTTTCGATTCCGTATTGAGCCATGGCGCATAAGGTTCGGCGATTCCTGTTCTGTCTGGGCGCAGGATTGCTTTACTACTCTGGCATTCTGCCGCTCTGGTTCCTCGTCCGTGACTGGATGAGGGGAGGTGAGGGAGTCTGCGTCATCGGGCTACATCGCGTCTTGTCGGAAGAGCAGGAGTGCCGCGCGAATTCACTCGAAGGAATCGTGATGCGGGAGCGCACGTTTGCGAAATTGCTCGATTATCTCGGGCGGCATTTCGCCGTCCTCTCGCTCGATGCGTTCCTGGACGGACGCCGGGCGCCCGGCTCCAAACCCCGCTGCCTACTGACCTTCGATGACGGCTGGAGGGACAACTATACAACCGCGCTCCCCTGGCTAAAGAAGCATCGGATGCCGGCAGTCATTTTCGTGGTCACGGGCTTCATTGAAGAGCGCAACACCTTCTGGGTCGAGCGCCTGATACAAGGCTGGCGAAGCCCAGAGCAACACGCAGGGTTCCGCAAGGCGTTAGAGGACTCCACGCAAGGCCGTCTTGTCGGTACGACCTTCGAAGGGATCGTGGAGCACCTCAAGAACTTGCCGGCCCAGAATCGCGAGGCGCTCCTCGCGTCGTGGATTTCCGCGGCGCATGTGGAAGATGGGAATCCCGACGAGACGTTCACCTGGGAGGAAGCCGCCGACCTGCAAAAGGAAGGCATCGATATTGAGGCTCATTCCTTCACACATCCACTGCTGGTCTACGAAGACGAACAAACGGTAAGCCGTGAGCTCGCCGGTTCAAAGCGCATGCTGGAAGAAAGATTGAAAAAGAAAGTGCGCGCCTTCGCGTATCCCAACGGCACTTGGGACGATCGCGTGCGCAGACAGGTCCAAATGGCGGGTTACGATTGCGCGTTCACAACTGCCCCCGGGTGGCACCACCGGGGAGACGACATCTACACGATCAGACGGATCATGCTCCATGAGGGCAAGGTCACCGGGGTGGGAGGTGAGTTTTCCCCCGCGGCTCTGGCGGTGAGGCTTTCAGGGTTGCGGTAGGTAGAGGTTGGGCTTGTTTCGAATATTACGTGGGACAAGCGACGGGAGTGCAGACGAAGGGACAGAAGAATCTTGGACAATCCTGTACAGTCAAGCCAGACGACCGCTATTATTCCTGGGGCTTTGCGGCGACAAAGCCAAGGGAGCAAAGTTTGCGGCGATGAGTCCATGGCGGATAGCAGCCCTACACGAGGCTGTTGGCTTGATGGATTGTCTTCATAGTATTTATTCGCTGTGCATTGCCTCTGGTCAACTCCTGCCTTCGCGGCAGGTGGGCTGAAGACGAGTGTAGGCCAAAGGCGTTTGGTGATGACTCAAGATCAGAATCCTCTGAAGGCTGAGCCCGGCTGGCCCCGCGTGGTGGTAGGCGGGGCGTACTACACCGCGATCAACCTGATGCGGAACCTCGTCCACCGCGGCCTGAAAACTTCCTGCTTCGACCACGGCCAGAACCGCCAAGCCT
>JAIQGH010000001.1 GCA_020072655.1 Terriglobia bacterium
TCGCGCATTACAGCCGCGAAGGAATGATCTGGGACCGCCCGATGCTGGAACAAGGGCCTCAGCCGACCCGCTATACGCGGTAGCGCCGCCCTTCAGAGCGGCAGGTGGAGTGCCGGGACTCAGGATTCAGAAGGCAGAGTGCTTCTTGGATGGCTCACTTGAAGAATCAAGAACCGCCGCGACTGACGGAACGAAATTCGTTGCTGGAAACTGACGACTGATAACTGACGACTTTCCCATGACGCTTCTTCAGATCGCATTTTTCTTCCTCTCCGCCCTGGCGCTTGCCTCGGCGATCCTGGTGATCACGCGGCGCAACGCCGTCCACAGCGTCATCTGGCTGATCGTCACGCTTTTTTCGGTTGGCGGTATTTTCTTACTGCTGCACGCGGAGTTTCTTTTTGCCGTCCAGGTGATCCTCTATGTGGGCGGCATTATGGTGTTGTTCCTGTTCGTCGTGATGCTCGTTAACCTCGACGTGGCGGTGAAACAGGCGCAGTTCAGCCGGCAGTGGCAGCTCGCATTGGCGACGGCAATCATACTTATGGCTGAGCTTGCTTACGGCATCTATCGCGGCCACCAAGGCTTCACGTTGGCGCAGACCTCGGCTGTGCCTCCGACGATAGGCAATACCCAAGCTGTCGCTCTGGCGCTTTACCAGGACTACATGCTGCCCGTCGAAATCGCCTCGGTTCTGCTGCTCGTGGCGATGGTCGGCGCGGTGGTAATGGCGAAGAGAAAACTGGAATGATTCCGATCCACTGGTACCTGATGCTCGGAACGGCGCTCTTCACGGTCGGCGTGATCGGCGTGCTCACGCGCCGCAACGTGATCGTGATTCTGATGTCCATCGAGCTGATCCTGAACGCCGTCAACGTGAACTTGGTGGCGTTCTCGGATTACTTTCGCTCCGTCGATGGCCAGGTCTTTGTGATTTTCGTGATTACCGACGCGGCGGCCGAGGCGGCCATCGGCTTGGCGCTGATTATTGCCCTCTTCCGCAACAAGGAGACGGTGAACGCGGATGAGATCGATCTCCTCAAGTGGTGAAAAAGCCGCGGAGCGAGTGTGAGCGGGAAAGGGTTAGGTATGAAGGATGAGATGCCGCCGGAGCGTTCAGCCTTTAGACTTTACACTTTAAACTTCTTATGACTTTTCTTGATCACATCTGGCTCGTGCCTCTCCTCCCGGTGCTGGGAGCCTTAATCCAGCTCCTCTGGGGACGGAAGCTCTCGAACAATGCGGTCTCGGCGGTCTCCGTGGGCTTGCCGGGATTGTCGTTTGTTTGGGCAGTCGGCTGTTTCGTGCAATTCCTGAGCTTGCCGGAAGAGGCGCATCACGTTTTCACGAAGGTGATGTACTCGTGGCTTCCGGCGGGAGCGTTCCATCTCGCGGATGGGCGGCTGGGGCAGTTCAGTGCGGATGTCGGCTTCCAGCTCGATCCCCTTTCCTGCGTCATGATGCTGGTGGTAACGGGCGTCGGCTTCCTCATCCATTTTTACTCCATCGGGTATATGGGACACGAAGGTGGCTACTACCGCTTCTTCGGCTTTCATGTTCTCGATGCTCGTCCTGGTGCTGGCAGACAACTATCTGATGATGTTCGTCGGCTGGGAGGGCGTGGGGCTCTGTTCGTACCTGCTCATTGGCTTTTACTTCCACCGCCAGTCGGCTTCCGACGCGGGGAAAAAGGCCTTCATCGTCAACCGTATCGGCGATGCGGGATTTCTGCTCGGCGTGATGCTGATCACGGTGACGTTCGGCAGCCTGAACTTTTTGGAGGTCACCGAGGCCGCGCGCAGCGGGCATTTCGCGGTCGGCGACGGGGTCATCACGGCGATCTGCATCCTGCTCTTTGTCGGCGCGACGGGGAAGTCGGCGCAGATTCCGCTCTACGTCTGGCTGCCCGACGCGATGGAAGGTCCGACGCCCGTGAGCGCCTTGATCCATGCCGCGACCATGGTGACCGCCGGCGTTTACATGGTGGCGCGCTCCAACGCGCTCTACGTGCTGGCGCCGACGGCGCTGGCGCTGGTGGCGGCGATCGGTGCCGCAACTGCCATCTGGGCGGCTTCGATCGGGCTGGCGCAGAACGACATCAAGCGCGTGCTCGCCTACTCGACGGTGAGCCAGCTTGGCTACATGTTCCTCGCCTGCGGAGTGGCGGCCTTCGGCGCGGGCATCTTCCACCTGATGACGCACGCGTTCTTCAAAGCGCTTCTGTTTCTCGGTTCCGGCAGCGTCATTCACGCCCTTTCCGGCGAGCAGGACATGCGCAAGATGGGTGCGCTGTGGGGCAAGATTCCGACGACCGCCAGGACGATGCTCATCGCCACGCTGGCCATCAGTGGCGCGCCTTTGCTTTCCGGATTCTTCAGCAAAGACGAAATCCTCTGGCAATCGTTCGCGAGCCCTTACGGCAGCAAGATTCTCTGGATCATCGGTGTGGTGACGGCGGGGATGACGGGGTTTTACATGTTCCGGCTGTTCTTCCTGACCTTTGCGGGGAAATCGCGCGTGCCGCATGAGGTGGAGCACCACATCCACGAGTCGCCTTCCTCGATGACCGTGCCGCTGATTATCCTTGCTGCGGGCGCGCTTGGCGCGGGCTGGATCGGCTGGCCGAAGGCGCTGGGCGGCTCGAATCACTTCGAACATTTCCTCGAACCGGTCTTCGAAAACCCAGCGCTCCGGGCCGCGGAACATCACACGTGGAGCCTAGAGTTCGGCCTGATGCTCTCGTCCGTGGCGGTGGCGGCTGTCGGCTTTTACATCGCTTATCGCTGGTATGTGAAGAGTCCAGAGACGCCGGAGCGTGTAGTGGCTTCAGTTGAACCGCTCTATCGAGTCGTGCTGAACAAATACTACGTGGACGAGCTCTATGACGCGCTGTTCGTGAACCGTGCCAAGGATCTCGGCGACGGCTTGGCAGCGTTCGATCTGGGCATCGTGGACGGCGGCGTAAACGGCGTCGGCTTTACGACGCGCGTGACGGCTGAGGCCTCGCGCCTTTGGGATTTGTGGGTGATCGACGGCCTGGTCAATGTCCTGGCCTTCGTGACCAAGCTGCTGAGCTACCCCGCGCGGATTCTGCAGACGGGCCTCGTGCAGGCTTACGCGCTGCTTATCGTGCTCGGCGTGCTGGTGTTCATGGGGTATTACTTCCTGCATTTTTGATTTTGGATTTGCGATTTTGGATTTGTCACTAGTGGTCAAAGCGATCGGACAGGCGCGGCCGACAAGGCGGGTTGCCTTTAACTGTCGACTGTTGACTGTCAACTGTTAACTGCTGTTCCGAGGTCAACGATGCAATTCTTTCACAACCACATCCTGAGCATCATCCTCTTTACACCGCTCCTCGGGCTGGTGGTGTTGCTGTTCATCCCGGGCGAGAAGAAGGACGCCGTCCGCTGGTGGGGCAACATCGCCATGTTCGCCGGCTTCCTCGTCTCGTTGCCCCTGGTGTTCTGGTTCAACAGTGAAGCTCCGGATCAGCAGTTCAAGTTTATCGAGCGGACGGATTGGATTCCTTCCATCGGCGCGCAGTACTTCCTCGGCATCGACGGCATCAGCTTTCTGCTCATCATGCTGACCACGGTGCTCGGCTTCCTCTCCGTGCTTTCTTCCTGGACGGCGATTCAGGAGCGGATGAAAGAGTATTACGCGATGTTCCTGCTGCTCCAGGCGGGAATGCTGGGCGTCTTCATGTCGCTCGACTTTTTCCTCTTCTACGTCTTCTGGGAAGTCATGCTCGTGCCCATGTATTTCATCATCGGCGTGTGGGGCGGGCCGCGCAAGCTTTACGCCGCGATCAAGTTCTTCCTCTACACCCTCGCCGGTTCCGTGCTGATGCTGCTCGGCATCCTGACGCTTTACTTCCGCTATCACACCGACACCGGGATCTACACCTTCAACGTGCTTACCCTGATGCAGCACGGCTGGCCCGCCAACCTGCAATTCTGGGTTTTCTGGGCCTTCATGGTCGGCTTTGCCATCAAGGTGCCGATGTTCCCCTTCCACACCTGGTTGCCGGACGCGCACGTCGAGGCGCCCACGGCCGGTTCGGTGATTCTGGCGGGCGTCCTGCTGAAGATGGGGACGTACGGCTTCGTCCGTTTCTCGCTGCCGCTGTTGCCCCAGGCCAGCGCCAGCCCGGCGATCGTCAAGGTCATGGTGACGCTCTCCATCATTGCCATCATTTATGGCGCGCTGGTTTCGATGATGCAGCGCGACATGAAGAAGCTGATCGCGTATTCTTCCGTCAGCCACCTGGGCTTCTGCACGCTCGGCATCTTTGCGCTCAATCCGCATGGACTTTCGGGCAGCGTCCTCCAGCAGATCAACCACGGGATCTCGACGGGAGCGCTCTTTTTGATCGTGGGCCTCATCTACGAGCGCCGCCACACCCGCGAGATTAAAGAGCTCAGCGGCCTCTCGAACGTCATGCCGGTCTATGCCACGTTGTTCATGATCGTTATGCTGTCGTCGATCGGATTGCCGTTGCTTAATGGCTTCATCGGCGAATTCACCATCTTGCAGGGCGCTTTCGAGGTGACCTGGCACTGGGCGGCTTGGGCGGTGGTCGGCATTGTGCTGGGCGCGGCCTACATGCTGTGGCTCTACCAGCGGACGATGTTCGGCACCTGCGATAATCCCAAGAATCAGATCCTCAAGGACCTGAATCTCCGCGAAATCGTCACGCTCGTGCCGCTGGTGATCTGGGCGTTCTGGATCGGCCTCTATCCCAAGCCGTTCTTCCACGTCCTGGAGAAGCCGGTCGCGGCGATCGTCCAGCGGGTGAATCCGAGTTTCTACGCGGCGGCGCCGGCGGTGAGTGCGGCCATCCCGGCCGGGACCCCGATTCCGGCCGCTCCGGCTGAGCCTTCCAGCGGACCCACAAATCCTGCGCCGGGAGTCGCCCACTGATGGGGACCACATTCTTCCAGCGCGCTGACTACGTCGCCATCACGCCCGAGGTCGTGTTGGCGCTCTTCGGGCTGGGCATCCTGCTGATTGACTTCCTCATCGAGGAGAAGCGCGACAAGTATCTGAACGCGGTCACGGCGCTGATCGGGCTGGCGATGGCCTTCGTGCAACTGCTGCGATTCTGGCGCGGCACGCTGCTCCCCATGCCTTACAGCGGCTTCGGCGGAACCCTCGTCCTCGATTCGTTTGCGATTTATTTCCAGTCTCTCATCGTGGTCGCTACCGCGGTTGTGGTGCTCATCTCCGCGAAGTATCTCGAAATCGAGGAGGCGCACTTCGGCGAGTACTACGCGCTGCTCCTGTTCTCGGCCGTGGGCATGATGTTCATGGCCTCGGGCCGCGATCTCATCGTGCTCTTCATCGCGCTCGAGCTCATGGCGCTGTGCGAATACGTTCTCACGGGCTTCCTGCGCGGCGACCGGCGGTCGAACGAAGCGGCGATGAAATTCTTCCTGCTGGGGGCGTTTTCCTCGGGACTGCTGCTTTATGGGATGTCGCTGCTCTACGGGCTTAGCGGTTCGACGAATCTGGCAGTCATTGCGGAACGGCTTGCCGACCGCCCCGCTGGCGATCCGCTTTCCTGGATGGCCATGACTACGCTGCTCGCCGGGCTCTTCTTCAAGGTCGCCGCCGTGCCGTTTCATCAGTGGACGCCCGACGCTTACGAAGGCGCGCCAACATCGATCACCGCGTTCATTTCCGTGGCGCCCAAGGCGGCATCCTTCGCGATCCTGTTGCGTATTTTGATGGCAGGACTTTGGCCGATGCGCGAGGACTGGAAACTGCTCACGATCGGCGTGGCGGTCGCCACGATGACGCTGGGTAACCTCGCGGCCATCACGCAAACCAACATCAAGCGTTTCTTCGGCTACTCCACGATTTCCCACGTGGGCTACCTGCTGCTTGGCTTGATCGCTGCGGCGGACGGCAACCCGGAAGGCCTGACCGCGATCGCGATTTACCTGCTCGTCTACACCTTCATGAACCTCGGCGCGTTCGCCGTGATCATCATGATGCGGCGGCAGAACCTGATCGGCGACGAGATTGACGACCTCTCGGGCCTCATGACCCGCGCGCCAGGCCTGGCGATTCTGATGCTCATCTTCCTGCTTTCCCTCGCCGGCATTCCGCCCACGGCAGGCTTCATCGGCAAGTATTTCATCTTTCTCTCGCTCATCCAGACCCAGCACTACGTTCTCGCGGTCGTGGCGGTGTTGTACGCCGTCGTGGCGCTGTACTATTATTTCCGGATCGTGGTGGCGATGTTCATGAAGAACCCGCTGGATAGCGTGCCGCTCGCGACCAGCACGGGCCTCTCGGTGGCCCTCGGAGTTACCTTGACGTTGACCTTGGTCGTGGGAGTCTATCCGCAGCCGTTTATTCTCTTCGCGCGCGAGGCGGTTCGGCCGTTCTTCTCTTTTTAGCCGGGAGGAATTGTGGCCCCCCGTGGGGGCAAGAGATCGGACCTCTGGGCGAAAGTCGGCTTCTATTCCAGCCTGGGTTTTATCCTCCCGGGCGCAGTTGTGGGAGGTTTGGCGCTCGGCTGGTATCTGGACGAGAAGCTGCATTCAAAGCCGCTTCTGACCCTGGTTCTGGCCGCGCTGGGCGCGGTGGCGGGATTCATTGAGATTCTGCGCTTGATGACCCGCGAGGAGAAACGTGAAGCCCGAAACGATGCTGACAACCGGGATCAGCCGAGCTGAAGAACGTCTCCCGCGCTGGATGCTGGCGCTGGGGGCGCTGGCCACGATCGTGGCCTTCGTGGCCGGGCAGCCACACTTTGCCGCCGGATTCGTGCTTGGCGCAGGGCTGGCGCTGGTGAACTATTTCTGGCTGCACCAGGCCGTCGAGCACCTTATGGCAACCGGCAAGGAGCGCCTGCCCCGCCTCTTATTCGCCAAGTTCTTGCTTCGCTACCCGCTCGTCATAGGTGGCGTCTATCTGCTTTATCGGACGGGGTGGGTGTCTGTCCCCGGCTTGCTCGCCGGCCTCTTCGTTCCCGTCGGCGGCGTGCTTCTGGAGTCGTTCGTCCAGATCCGTGAGGGTTTGCGTAGTCCGTAGCGCGGTGGCCTGTGGTTTCACTGAGAACTGACGACTGATAACTGAAGACTGGTTATGGAACACGAACTCTGGTTTACGATTTTGCTAAACAAACTGCTGGCGGGCGTGGTGACGCCGTTGCTCGCTGCCATCGGGCTTCCACCCGCCGATCCCACGCACCCGATTCCGGATTACATCTCCATGGAGATTCTGGTCATCCTGGTCATCCTCGCCGGCGTCCTGGTCCTTCGCGGCAGGCTTTCCGTTGAGAATCCGGGCAAGTTCCAGCACATCATGGAAGGAATTCTGGGATTTGTGCAGGGAACCGCCGACGAGATCATCGGCCACGGCGCGCGGCGCTACGTGCCCATGCTGGGAACGCTTTTTATCTTCGTCGCCCTGTGCAATCTTCTGAGCGTTTTCCCCACACTCGGGGTACCGAATTCCGCATTGAAAATCGAGGTGAGCCCGACCGGTTTGATTCAGGCGACGCTCGGCTGCGCTGTGGCAGCGTTTCTTTATTATAACTACCAGGGGCTCCGCCAGCACGGCGTGATTGGTTACCTGAAGCATTTGTGCGGCCCGATGTTGGCCATTGCGATCCTCATGTTCCCCATCGAGGTCATTGGGAACCTGGGCCGGCTGCTCTCGTTGAGTGTTCGTCTTTACGCCAACATGCTTGTGGGTGGCATCTTGGAGCGTGTCTTCGGAGGTCTCGTTCCGATCGGCGTTCCTGTTGTCTTCATGGCGCTGCACATTTTCGTGTCGCTGCTGCAGGCCTATATCTTCTTGCTGCTGCCGGCGATCTATATCAGCATGGCCGTGGCCGAGGAGCACTGACGATTTTCGATTTGGGATTTTGGATTGGCAAGCGGATGATTCATGGTTTGCGACGAAATGCTGGTTTTGGACTATTAACTGTGGACTGTTGACTGTCAACTGCTTTTCACCGCCAGCGTGAGTCCCGCCTGTACGAGGGAAGGGGGGAAACCACCTCCTGGCGGAAATTCATCAGGCTCGACCCCGTTCCTCAGGGGAAGGGCAGAGGAGGTAGAATGAGACGCTACTGGTTGATGGGTCTGACGACGCTCGGAGTGCTGCTGGTTGCGGCTCCGGTGTTCGCCCAAGGCGCGGCTCCGGAGAAAGCGGGTTCAATGGACGCCGTAACGTGGGTAGCGATTACGTCGGGTTTTGCCATGGCCATCGCCTCGGCAGCTTGCGGGTACGCTCAGTCCAAGGCGACCGCGGCGGCCTGCGAAGGGTTGGCACGGAATCCCGGAGCAAGGCCGGGCATTCAGTTCGCTCTGATTCTGGCTCTGGTACTGATCGAGTCGATGGCACTCTACACCTTCGCCATCATCTTTCTGAAAGTCACAGTCACCTAACCTGCGCCAGTTTAGTGTGACGGGGGGAGGCTTCGGCCTCCCCCTTTTTCTTCAGTAACAGCGGGAAAAGCCCCAGGACGAAAATCCCAATGACGCTGGTCGCCAGCGCCACGCGCAACGCCAAGGGCAGCGGCTCCGACGTCGCTTGCGGTTGCCCTTCGCGCATGTACATCACCACGACGAGCCGCAGGTAGTAGTACACGGACACGACGCTGGTCAGCACGGCGACGATGACGAGACCGATCAGGTGGGCGTGGATGGCGGCGCGGAAGAGATAAAACTTGCCAAGAAAACCCGCCGTCGTAGGAATTCCGCCGAGTGAAAGCATGAAGACCGTCAGGCAGGCGGCGACACCCGGGCGCGTGTAGCCAAGACCGGTATAGTCCTCCACACGTAGCGCGCGCTCGCCCGTGCCCGCAATGGGGGCAATGAGGATGAAAGCTCCCACATTCATCAGCGCGTAGACGGTAAGGTAGAAGAGGACCGCGGATACCCCTTCGGCGCTGCCCGCGGCAATTCCCACCAGCACATAACCCGCATGGGCGATGGCTGAATAGGCCAGCAGCCGCTTGACGTTGGATTGCCAGAGCGCGGCGAGATTGCCCACCACCATGGTCAGGATGGCAGAGAGCCAGAGCATCTGGAAGCTCACCGAGCCGACCGCGTGGAAAGCTCCGAGGAAGATCCGCAGGATAACGGCGAAGGCCGCGGCCTTCGGCCCCACGGAGAGGAACGCTGTCACCGGTGCCGGGGCGCCCTGATAAACGTCCGGAGTCCAAACGTGGAATGGTGCCGTCGAGACTTTGAAACCCAGGCCGATGAACATCAGGACAATCGCCACCCAGAGCAAGGGAGTTCCGCCCGTGCCGGTGCGGCTCAGACGCTCGCTGAGGGTCATCAGGTTTGTCGTGCCCGTCAGCCCGTAGACGAAGGCGATGCCGTAGAGGAAGAAAGCTGTGGCGAACGAGCCAAGCAAGAAATACTTTAAGGAGGCCTCGTTGGAGAGGCCGTCATGACGTTTGAAGCCCGCCAGCACATAAGTGGAGAGCGATGAGATCTCGAGCCCGAGGAAAATCATGATCAGTTCCGTCGAGGCCGCCATGAAGCACATGCCGACAGTTCCCATCAGGATGAGCGCATAGAACTCCCCGTGGTTGATGTTGTCGCGCTGCAAGTAGTTGAACGAACCCAGCAGGCAGAGCGCCGCAACCAGCAAAAAAAGGGCGATGAAATAGATGCTAAATGGGTCCGCGGCGATGCTGGCGTTGAAGGCCGGGCCGAGCGAGTACGACGTGCGGACCGCTGCGGCGCCCGCGGCGACCACTCCGAGGAGCGAGAACCAGCCGAGCACGACCTTCCGGCTGGAGGGCAGAAACGGTTCAAACACCATCACCAGGATGGCAAAGGCCGAGAGGATCTCTTGCGGAAGAATGCGTATAAAGTCGCTGGCTTGAACAGTGATCATCGAGCCGGCTCCGCGGGCGGAGGCGTTCTCTGGAGCGCGTAGGACGCCGGCCCGTGCTTGACGCGGTGGATCACGTGCGCCGTGCTCAAGTCGAGCCGGCGCAGGAAGGGCTGGGGATAGACTCCCATCCAGAGAATGACGAACACGACGCTGACCAATATGACCTTCTCCCGGTCCGTGAGGTCGGGGAGTTTCCGGTTCTTCTCATTCGTGACTTCGCCGAAAAACACGCGCTGGTACATCCAGAGCAGATAGACGGCCGCGAGCACGACACCCACCGCCGCCAGGACGGCATAGATTACCCGCACGTGAAACGCTCCCAAGATGATGAGGAATTCCCCGACGAAGCCGTTCAACATCGGTAATCCAAGCGAGGATAGAGCAACAATCATGAAGAAGGCGCTATAGATGGGCAGCGTCGTGGCCAGTCCACCGAATTCCTTGATCTGACGGGTATGCCGGCGATCGTAAAGCATCCCGACCAGAATGAAGAGCGCACCCGTCGAGACGCCATGATTGCACATCTGGTAGATCGCGCCCTGGATACCCGCCATCGTGAAGGTGAAGATGCCCAGCACGACAAAACCCAGGTGGGCCACGGAGGAATAGGCAACCAGCTTCTTCATGTCGGGCTGGACCATGGCGACGAGCGCGCCGTAGAGAATTCCGACGATGGCCAGCACGACGATCAACGGGGCGAATTCCCGCGACGCCTGGGGGAAAAGCGGCAGGCAGAAGCGCAACATGCCGTACGTTCCCATCTTGAGCAGCACGCCGGCCAGAATCACGGAGCCCGCGGTGGGCGCCTCGACGTGCGCGTCCGGGAGCCAAGTGTGGAACGGGAACATCGGAACCTTAATGGCAAAGGCGAGGAAAAAGGCCAGGAACAGCCACGTCTGCGCCGACCCGGAGAGCCCGGCAAATCCACCCGCCACCAGGCCCTCGATGACTTCCAGGTCGAAGGTTCCGGTTACGGTGTAGAGATAAATGATGCCGACCAGCATCAGCGCAGAGCCGGCCATGGTGTAGAGAATGAATTTGACCGCCGCATAAACGCGCCGCTCGTGCCCCCACACGCCGATCAGGAAATACATGGGGATGAGCATCGCTTCCCAGAAGATGAAGAAAAGGAAGAGGTCCAGCGAGACGAAGACACCGATCATGCCGGTTTCGAGCGCCAGAAGGAAAAGGAAGAACTCCTTCACGTGGCTGGTGATGCTTGCCCATGAGGCGAGGATGGCGAGCGGCGTCAGGAAGGCCGACAGCAGGATCAACAATACGCTCAGGCCGTCGATGCCGAGGTGATAACCGATGGGCGGCGAGGAAATCCACGGCCGGTATTCGACGAACTGCATGCCAGGCTGATTGGGGCTGAAAGCCAGGAAGAGTTTTAGCGCCAGGGCGAACGTGGCCAGGGAAAACGCCAGCGCCACGCCGCGGATCCGGTCCGCCGACTCGCGCCGCAGGAAGGCGATCACCGCCGCCCCTGCAAGCGGCAGGAACGTTAGGACGCTCAGCGGATGTTGGGAAAGCCAGATCATTGTTAACTCAACAAAGGTTCGTGCATCCTCCGTGCATTCAGCGAATCAGAACGTATCCCAACCAGAGCACTGCGCCGAGCAGGACCCAGGCGGCGTAGCTGCGCAGGTTGCCGGATTGAATCCGGCGCAGAATCCCGCCGGCGCTGGCCGTGGCGTCGGCGCTTCCCTCGACCATCAGACCGTCGATGGCCCCGGCGTCGACGGCTTGCCAGAAGACTCTCTCGGAAACGCGCTCGATGGGCCGGACGATCAACCAGCCGTAAAACTCGTCGACATAGTATTTCCGAACGAGCAACTGATAGAGCCCGGCAAAGCGCGCGGCGAGCTGCGTTGGGCGCTCAGGCGACTTCAGGTAGAGCCACCAGGCGACGATGATTCCAACGAGGGCGAAGAGGGCCGAAGCGCCCATCAAGCCGAGTTCGCTCAGGCCATGGACGGCGGGGTGCATCGCCTCGGAGCGGAGCAATGCTTCGGAGCGTCCGAATACAGGCTCGAGGTATCGGTCAAAGCGCTCCGTGCCGCCCCACGCTTTCGGCCAGCTCAAGTAGCCGGCGACGACCGAGAAGAATGCCAGCGCGACGAGCGGCCGCGTCATTTTCGCGCCGCTCTCGTGAGCGTGGTGTTCGACCTCTGGCTCCAGGCGCGACTTCCCGTGGAAAGTGAGGAACAGCGCACGAAACATGTAAAACGCCGTAAGCCCAGCCGTCAGCGTGCCCAGCCAGTAGAGCCACGACTGGCCCAGCGGTCCTTCGTACGCCCCGACCAGGATTTCGTCCTTACTGAAGAACCCGGAGAGCATCGGGACACCGCTGATGGCCAACGTGGCGATGAAAAAAGTGGCCCAGGTCACCGGCATCTTGTGCCGAAGGCTTCCCATCTTTTGCATGCTGAGTTCGCCGCATCACGCTGCCCGCCGCGAGGAAGAGCAGGGACTTGAAGAACGCGTGCGTGACGAGGTGGAAAATCCCCGCCGCAAACACGCCCGCGCCGCAGCCGACGAACATGTAGCCGAGCTGACTGATCGTGGAGTAGGCGAGCATCCGCTTGAGGTCGTTCTGCGTGAGCGCGATGGTGGCGGCGAAAAACGCCGTTAAAACACCGACGGCTCCCACAGCCGCGAGCGCCATAGGAGCATGCGCATAAATGATGCTGGAGCGCGCGACGAGGTAAACGCCGGCGGTGACCATCGTGGCGGCATGAATCAGCGCGCTGACGGGCGTGGGGCCTTCCATGGCGTCCGGCAGCCAGACGTAAAGGGGCAATTGCGCAGATTTGCCCGCCGCCCCGAGGAAGAACAGAAGCCCGGCCGCGGTCAGGGGGGCTTGGAAGTATCCCGGTGTCACTTCATTCAAGCGCGCGAAGACGTAGCTAAAGTCCACGGAACCGAACGTCCAAAAGATTAGCGTCACCGCCAGGGTAAACCCCACGTCGCCGATGCGGGTCACGATGAAGGCTTTCTTACCGGCGTCGGAGGCCGACTTTCTGGGGAAGTAGAAACCGATGAGCAGATACGAGCACAGCCCCACGCCTTCCCACCCGACGAACATCAGCGGGTAATTCCCCGCAGTGACGAGGGTGAGCATCATGAAGAGGAACAGGTTGAGATAAGCGAAGAAGCGATAGTACCCGCCCTCGTGTTCCATGTACCCGCGGGAGTAAAGGTGGATGAGGAAGGAGACGACGGTGACCGTCACCGTCATCACCAACGTCAGGCGGTCGTAGTAGAGCGTGAAATCAGCGCGAAAAGGGCCTGACTCGATCCAGGTGAAGTAGCTATGGACGAAGGGGACGGGGTCGGTCGGCGAGTGGGAATACGTCCAGGCGGCGAGAAGGGCGAAGAGCGTCGCGAGCCCCGAGGCCCCGCAGGCGAGGACCGAGACCAGCGCATGCGGGAACCGCCGGCCGAAGACGCCGTTCAGAAAGGCGCCGGCAAGCGGTGGGATCAGAATGAGCAAGAGAAGAAGTTCCATGCCGATGGCCAGGCGTCCAATTTCCTCTTGGACTACAGTTTCATCGAATCAAGGTCGTCGATGCTTAAAGTCTGGCGATTGCGTTGTACCGCGATAATAATGGCGAGTCCCATGGCCGCCTCGGCCGCCGCCACGACGATCACAAAGAAGACAAAAATCTGCCCATCCGGATCGCCCAGATAGCGCGAGAAGGCGATAAACGCCAGGTTCACCGCGTTCAGCATCAATTCAATGCACATGAAAATGGTGATGATGTTGCGGCGTACGATGAATCCGGCGGCGCCCAGGCCAAACAGGATCACGCTCAAAGCCAGCACGTGCGAGACGGGAACCATCGAGTCAACCTCAAAGCTGTTTCTTCGCCAGCACTACCGCGCCCATCACGGCCACAAGGATCAGGATCGACGTGACCTCGAAGGGCAGGACGTAATTGCGAAAGAGCAGACCGCCCACGGCGCCCGGTCCGCCATCGAAGGTTGCGCCGGCGGCAAAGACGGTGCCTGAAAAGTGACCGACGACTACAAAGATCACTTCGGCCAGGAAAACCGCCAGCAGTGGCAAACCCAGCCGCCGCGCGAAAAGGCTGTGGTCGGTGGGCGACTCCTGCCGGGCGTTGAGAAGCATGATGACGAAGACGAAGAGCACCATGATCGCCCCTGCGTAAACAATTACCTGAATCACCGCGAGGAACTGCGCCCCGAGCAGCAAATAGATCACCGCCAACGAGCACAGCACCAGGATCAGGGAGAGCGCGCTGTATACGGGCGTCCGCTGAAGGACCACGCTCAAGGCCGCGACGATGGCCAGTCCCGCGAAGATGTAGAACAGGGGCGCAATCATTTACACGCTCCTCCAGGCCACGATCAGGCTCGTCCCCAGGACGTTTAACAGTGCCACCGGCAGCATGACCCTCCAGCCGAATCCCATGAGCTGGTCGTAACGGAATCGCGGGAGTGTTCCGCGAATCCAGATGTAGACGAACAAGAACGCGAGCACCTTGAGGGCAAACCACAAAACCGGCAGCAGCGACCGCACGAGGGGCGGGCCGAAGACCGGACCGAGCCATCCGCCGAAGAAGAGCGATGTCGCCAGGCACGAGACCGTAACCATGTTGGCGTACTCCGCCATGAAGAACATGGCGAATTTGAAGCTGCTATATTCGGTGTGATAGCCACCCACTAACTCCGCCTCCGCCTCCGGCAGGTCGAACGGGGTGCGATTGGTCTCCGCGACTGCCGCGGTGAAATAGAGCAGGAAGCCGAGCGGCTGCTTGCAGATGTTCCAGAGCCCGCGCTGCTGTTCGACAATCTCGCGCAGGCTCAGGCTGCCGGCGATCAGCACCACGCTCACTACCGCAAGCCCCAGTGAAAGCTCGTAGCTTATGAGCTGAGCTGAAGATCGCAAGCCGCCGAACAGCGGGAACTTGCTGTTCGACGACCAGCCGGCCAGCGCCACGCCATAGACGCCCAGCGAGGTTACGGCCAGGACGAAGAGCAGTCCCACGTTCAGGTCGGTGATCTGCAATGGAATCGTGTGGCCGGCGATGGTGATGGACTCACCGAAAGGGATTACGGAAATCGAGAGAAAGGCCAGCGTGAAGGCCAGCAGCGGGGCGAGCCAGAAGATGGGCCGATCAACCTCGTCGGGAACGATGTCCTCCTTGAAAAGAAACTTGAGCGCGTCGGCGAGCGGTTGCAGCAGGCCGTGCGGTCCGACGAGGTAAGGCCCCCAACGCGACTGAATGTGCGCGACAACCTTCCTTTCCATCCACACGATGTAGGCGATAGCAGTGAGCAAGACCCCTAAGACCACGACCACCTTGGCGAGCGTCATGAGCAAAAGGAGCGGCAAATCAGAATGCGTGGCCATAGGGTTTCTTGGCTTCGTCCACCGAATTCAGCGCCCAACTGTAACGGCTGAGCGTCCCGGAAGTGAAGAGCGAATCGCGCGAAGAGAAGACGAGGTCCGGGCGTTCGAGCGCCGGCGGTCGGCCCTCCGGGTGGGTCGGCACGGCGCGTCCCACGAGCAAGCTGGGCAGGGGAATGTCGTAACCAGGGACCAGGGCAATGATCTCGCGCAGCACATCTTCGGGAGATTGATAGGTCCACCTCTGGCCAAACAAACGCGCCAGGGCAAGAAGGATTTCCAGATCGCTGCGGGTTCCGGCCTGGCGCATGGTTCGCTTGAGTGCCTGAACCTCGCCGCAGGTGTTGGTTACGGTCCCGGACTTCTCGGCGAAACTGGCGGCGGGAACCACGACATTTGCGAGCTCCGCCGTCTCCGTGCGAAAGAGCTCGGCGACGAAGAGCAACTGCAATCCGGTCAGCGCAGCGTTGTCAAGCCCGAAGGTTTTCACGGGATTCGCCCCGAAGACCAGCAGCGCCTTGATTTCACCGGCGCGAATTCCCTCGAAGATCGAGCGGATGTTCCTGCCGGGAGCCGCGGGAATCTTGGCTGCCCATGCGGACTCCATCCGCTCCCTTGCCTTTTCGTTGGACAAGGGCTGGTAACCGGGCAGCGTGTCGGGCAGCAAGCCCATATCCGCCGCACCGCGCGAGTTGGCGTAATCGCCGAGCGCCACAAAGCGCGTCTTGCCGGGGAGCGTCAGCCCGCAGGTCACAAGATCGTTGACGGTTTGGCCCTGGATTTCATCGCCGAAAAGGATGACCGTATCGCTCTCTTTCTTGAGGGCGTCGGCCAATGCGGTGAGCGCTCCGGTTCCGCCCGCGCACAAGTCTTGCGCCGCGGGCGCTTGGCCGGCGAGAGCGCGGACCGCTTCGGCTTCACCTTGCGGCTTGACCTGAAGATATTGGCTTGATTGCCGGCGGAGCTTGATCTCACGGCTGTTCACGATGTAGAGCCGCGCGCCATGTTGGCGGACAGCCTGGCGGATCTGGTAGGCAATTAGAGGATGTTGATGTGTGGGATCGTTGCCGATGAGCAATAGGCTCTTCGCTGCGGAGATGTCCTCGATGGTCGCGTAGCGGTCCGTTGCCCCGGCTTCGGTCAGTGCACGCACCAGCGATGAAAAGTCCGCCGTGCGGTGGTGATCGATGTCGTTCGTGCCGAGCACCGTACGCGCGAACCGCTGAAGAAGGTAATCTTCCTCGTTCGTCGTGCGGTTCGAGCCGATCACGGCCACAGCGCCCGGGCCGTGCTCGGCGAGGATCGTCTTCAAACGCTCGACGGTGAACGTTAGCGCCTCTTCCCAGCTTGCCTCTTCCTGCTTTCCGTTCTTGCGGAGCAGCGGTGACTTCAGCCGTCGTTCGCTATTCACGAAATCCCAGCCGAAGCGCCCTTTGACACAGAGGAACTCGCCGTTCAAACCGGAATGGTCACGGTTGTTGGCGCGAATGACCACGTTGTTGCGAACGGAAAGCGTCGTCCTGCAGCCGTCGCCGCAATGGTTGCAGATTGTGCCTGTGTAGGTCACCTCCCACGGGCGCGTTTTGTAGCGATACGTACCGCTCGTGAGTGCGCCAACGGGACAAATATCGATACACATCCCGCATTCTTCGCATTCGAGTTGTTCGCCGCGATTGGGAATGATCTCGCTGTGTGCGGCGCGGAAGCCGATGCCGTAAGCGTTGACGTCCATTCCTTCGTCGCAGACGCGGATGCAGCGGAAGCAGAGAATGCAGCGGGGACGGTCGTAATAGACGAGGTTTGAGAATTTCTTCTCCTCTTCATGCAGCTTGCCTTCCAGGAAGCGCGTTTCGGCCGCGCCGTAGCGGAAGACGGCGTCCTGCAGTTCGCACTCGCCGCCCTTGTCGCAGACGGGGCAATCCAGCGGATGGTTGGTGAGCAGGAATTCCAGCATCGACTTGCGAGTGTTCGCGACTTCCGGCGTGTCGGTGTGAACGACCATACCGTTCGTCACGACCGTCGTGCAAGCGGTCTGCAGCTTGGGCATCTTTTCGATGGCGACCAGACACATCCGGCAGGCGCCCTGCAGCGAAAGCCCCGGATAATAGCAGAAAGAGGGGACTTCGATCCCCACTTGCTTGGCAGCCTCGATGAGCAGCGTCCCTGGGGGAACCGTCACCGGCTTTCCGTCGATGCTGAGTTTAATTGGTTCTGCCATATTCAAACAGGTGCTAGGTGCTGGGGGCTGGGTGCTGGGCTGACCCCGGGCTTGCCCAGTTAACCATTCCCGAGTCCCGAGCCCCGAGGACCTGCCGTCAGCTCAGGCCACGTTCACAGCTCTCTTCTCATATGGACACGAACCCAGCTTCAGGTGCTCTTCGAATTCGTGCCGAAACTTCTTCAGGATACTGATCATGGGCATGGCGGCGGCGTCTCCGAGCGGGCAGAGGGTCTTCCCCAGAATGTTATAGGAGACGTCGAGCGCCGTGTCCGGATCGTCAGGCATTCCCCCGTCCGAATGGAAACGTTCGAGCAGCGTTTTCAGCCAGTGGGTGCCTTCGCGGCAGGGAACGCACCAGCCGCATGACTCGTGCGCGTAGAACTTCATGATCCGCCAGGCGGCTTTCACCATGCAGGTGTCCTCGTCGAGGATGACGACGCCGCCTGAGCCGAGCATCGAGCCGATTCGGGCGAGCGAATCGAAGTCCATCGGGACATCAATCTCATCCGCCGTGAGGACCGGGCACGATGAGCCCCCCGGAATCACGCACTTCAGCTTCTTGCCATGCCAGACGCCGCCGCCGACATCTTCAATCATCTGGCGCAGGGGAAATCCCATGGGCAGTTCGTAAATGCCCGGCCGTTCGATATGTCCGCTCAGGCAGAAGAGGCGCGTCCCGCCGTTATTGGGCGTGCCGAGCTTGGCGTACCAGTCGCCACCGTGCGAAATGATGTGCGGGACGTTTGAAAGCGTCTCGACGTTGTTGATGATGGTCGGGCAACCGTAAAGGCCGATGAGGGCAGGGAAGGGAGGTTTGACGCGCGGATAACCGCGCAGACCCTCGAGCGAATTGAGCAGCGCGGTCTCTTCTCCGCATTCGTAGGCGCCCGCGCCCGTGTGCGTGGCGAGATCAAAATCGAATCCCGACCCGAGGATGTTCTTACCCAGGTAGCCCTGCGCGTACGCTTCTTCAATCGCGCGGTCCAGGATATCCATCAGATAGCGGTACTCGCCACGGATGTAGATGTAACCCTGATGAGACTGGATCGCGTACCCGGCAATGACGATGCCTTCGATGAGTTGGTGGGGGTCATACTCCATGAGCACGCGGTCCTTGCAGGTTCCGGGCTCGCTTTCGTCGGCATTCGAGACCACGTACTTCGGCTTGGTCGTTTGCCCGGGGACAAAACTCCACTTCATCCCGGCGTTGAACCCCGCTCCGCCGCGGCCGCGCAAGTTGGATTTCTTCACCTCATTGATCACTTCGTCGGGTTTCATCCCGAAGGCCTTCTTCAACGCCTGATAGCCCTCATGGGCCACGTACACAGCGATCGAGGCCGAGTTCGCAAGGTCGAACCGCCGCGTGAGGACTTTTACCTCGAGCGGGCTGCCGAGCATGGGATTGCGGTAGTCTGCCATTTTGAGAAGCAGCAGGATCAAGAATTAAGGATCAAGGGCAGAAAGCCTTGCTTTCCCGGTGCCGCCTGTATTTGATACGGTCCTTAATCCTTAATCCTTGATCCTTGATCCTTCTTTCTTAGATCTGCAAGCAACGCGTCAAGCTTCTCCGGTGTCACGTTCTCGTAGAAATCGTAGTTCACCTGCATCGCCGGCGCGCCGCAGCAGGCACCCAGACACTCGACCTCCTCGAGCGAAAACAGTCCGTCCGGTGTGGTCTGTTTGTGTTCGATGCCCAGCTCCTTGGCGCAATGCTCGAAGATCTTCTCGCCGCCGCGCAGCATGCAAGAAATGTTCGTGCACACCTGGAGATGAAACTTGCCCACCGGCTGGCGATGCAACATCGAGTAGTAGCCGATGTCCTCGATAACTTCGATCGGGTTGACGCCCACGCGCCGAGCGATCTCCTCGACGGCTTCGTCCGAGACGTACCCGATTTCGTCCTGCGCGAACAGCAGGAGCGGCACGATGGCCGAGCGCTTGAGAGGGTAGCGGGCAATGACCGAATCGAATTTGGCCTTCAACCTGTCGGACAGCATCGGCGGTGGAAACTGGAAACTCGATAGTCGAGACTCGCAATACCTACCGGTCAACTTCTCCGAGCACCGTATCCAGGCTGGCGATGCAGGCTACGACATCGGCGAGCAGGTGACCTTCGACAATCTTGAGGAGCGTCTGCAAATTCGCGAACGACGGCGCCCGGACGTGGCACCGATAGGGCTTCGGCGAGCCGTCGCTGACAATGTAGAAACCGATCTCGCCGCGCGGTGACTCGATGGTCTGGTAGACCTCGCCGACCGGCGGGTGAAATCCCTCGGTCACCAACTTGAAGTGATAAATCAACGCTTCAATCGAAGTTTTCATACTCTCCCGGTCGGGAAGCACAAAGTGCGGCGCATTGGCCTTGATCGGCCCGCCGGGCATTCCTTCCATAGCCTGCCGCACGATCTTGAGTGATTCGCGCATCTCATCCATGCGCACCAGATAGCGGGCGTAGACATCGCCCTCGGGGCGCGTGGGTACGTTGAACTGAAACTTGTCGTAACTCGAATAGGGTTCGGCCTTGCGGATGTCCCACTTGACGCCCGAGGCGCGCAAGGAAGGTCCGGAAAGGCTCAGCGCGACAGCGTCCTCAGTAGAGATATGCCCAACCCCTACCGTGCGCTTCAGCCAGATGGGATTCCGGGTCAGCAAGCCCTCGTATTCCTCCAGGCGCGGCGGAAACATCTCGACGAACTTTTCGACGCGGCGCAGCCAGCCGAGGGGCGGTTCGAGCGCCAGCCCGCCCACGCGGAAGTAGCTGGTCATCATCCGTTGGCCGGACACGAGCTCAAAAATGCGCAGGATATCTTCCCGCTCGCGGAAGCAATATAGGAACACCGACATCGCCCCCAGTTCGAGGGCGTGTGTCCCGAGCCACACGAGATGGCTTTGGATGCGCGTGAGTTCGGTGAGCAGAACCCGCGTCCATTGCGCGCGGGGCGGAACCTCCAGGCCGAGCAATTTCTCGATCGCCAGGCAAAACCCCAGATTGTTGGAGAGCGGGGCCAGATAGTCCATTCGATCCGTCAGCGTAATGCCCTGCGAGTAGGTGAGAGCTTCAAAGGACTTCTCGAAGCCGGTGTGCAGATAACCGATGTCAAAAAGAGCGCGAACAACGGTTTCGCCCTCGAGTTCCAGAACGAGGCGGAGCACCCCGTGCGTAGAAGGGTGCTGGGGGCCCATGCTCAGGATGACCCGTTCTTCCTGTCCCGGAATTTTCTCGAGCGTGACAGCCATTAGCGATAGCCTGTGGTCGGGTAGTCCTTGCGCAGCGGATGGCCCTCCCAGTCTTCGGGCATGAGGATCCGGCTCAAATTGGGGTGTCCCTCGAAACGAATCCCCAGCAGGTCGAAAACTTCCCGCTCGAAGGCGTTGGCCCCCGGCCAAACCGGCACCACAGAGTTCACCCGAGGGTCGTCGCCCGGAACTCGCACTTTCAGGCGAAGGCGACGGAACGATTCGAGGGATAAAAGGTGGTAAACAACTTCGAACCGCGGCTCGTTCGGAAAGAGATCGACGGCCGTCACATCCGATAAGTACTTGAAGTTGAGCCCCGGCGCGTCCCGCAGAAACTCGCAGGCGCTTCGCAGGCGGCCTTTGCGGATGTACAAAGATATTTCGCCGCGGAACTCCCGCGCCTCCTCGACGGCGTCGGGGTCGAATTGCCTCAGTTGCTGGAGGATGATGTCGCTCGCGAGTGGTTGCGGCATAGTCAGGATTGGCTTCTGGCCGGCAGGAGGCCCCTCTCTGCAATCGCCTTGAGTGTTGCCTATCGGCTCCAGTCCAAAGCGCCCTTCTTCCAAATGTAGAGATAGCCGGCCAGCAGGATGGCGATGTACAGGAACATCTCAAGGAAGCCAGGCCACTTTAGGCTTTTGTAAACGACCGCCCAAGGGAAAAGGAACGCGACTTCCACGTCGAAAAGGATGAAGAGCATGCCGACCAGATAGAAACTGATGGAGAACCTCTCGCGCGCATCGCCGACGGGCGGCATCCCGCACTCGTACGGCGCGAGTTTCTCGGGCGAGGGGCGCTTCACGCCGACCCAGGCCGAAAGGCCCAGGATGATCAGGCCCAAGGCCAGGACGACCAGGAAGTGCACCAGCACTGGCAGATAAGCCTCTAGCATTTCAATCTCTTAGCGGCAGCCCAGGTACCTCTTAAGTTTTCACTATACGAAGCGCAAAATGAGCGTGTCAAGTTTTTTCTTGCCACACGCGCGGGGAGCCATTAACATCTTCGGCAGCGAGCAGAATCAACTCCACCGGCGGCTGGACACGGCCCATGGTTACTGGCTTTAATACCGATATCAAGCATAACGGCGTGGTGTACCACATCCAGACGGAACCGAGGAAAGAAGCGGGCATCGAGACGACCGTTTACATGCGCGGGGCTGTTATCCATTCTCTAAAGACCTCCTTCCAGGATTTTGTCAAATCCCCCGAATATACGGACGAGAAGTTCAAGCGTTTGCTGGAGGATCAGCACCGGCAGGTGATCGCGCGGATCCGTGCCGGCGAGATCAAGCCCCCCACGCCTTCTGCCGCGAAGCCTTAGCGTGGAGACCGGCTCTTGATTACCATTCAACTCAACGGCGAGCGACGCGAAATCCCTGAAGGTCTGACCGTCACGGGTCTTCTGAAGTTCTTGCAGTTTCCCGCGGACCGCGTGGCGGTCGAACGCAATCTGGAAATCGTCCCCCGTGGGCAGTGGGACGCGACGGCGATCGAGGCCGGAGACCGCCTGGAAGTGGTACACTTTGTGGGCGGCGGCTGAGCTGGCCGCTCGGGTGCACACGCCCCACGACCGGTGGCCGCAATTTCACAATGAACCCCGCCCTTTACAATCCGCCTCCCCTCCTGGTTACCCTGCTCATCAAGCTGGGCGTGATCGCCTCGCTGGCCAGCATCATCGCCCGCTTTGGCCAGTTTCGGCGACTGCTCTTCGAAGAACAGCGATCGCCGCGGCAAAAGCTGGTTTTTGCGGCATTCCTGGGCGTGCCGTTCATGCTGGGTGTTTTGACACGCTTGCTGGCGCACTATGAGGGCATCGACCTGAGTTTGGAGATGACCGTCGTGGCGGGGCTGCTCGGCGGCACGATTGTGGGGCTGGTGGTCGGGATGATGGTGAGCCTGCCTGCCGTACTCATCGGCCACGAAATTCTCGCGGCCCCGTTGGCGGTGCTCTGGGCAGTAGCGGCCGGCTCGGCTCGCTGGGTCTGCCCCGACAAGGAAGAGGTTTGGAAATTCTCCCCCTTCATCGATCTCAGCCTCTATCGCTCCATTAAGCGCCGCTTCCAGCATCCGGCGATGGACTGGCAGGTGCTGTTTTTCCTCATCTGCGTGATCCTCGAGATTACCAACATGACCTTCGGCCACATGGCCCACGGCAGGCTCTTCTACCTGGACGCCCCGCAATGGTGGGGCAAGGCTCTTATTGTTCTGGGCACCGTCATCGGCGTCGGCCTTCCGGTGCGCATTTGGAACAACACGCGCATCGAACGCAAGCTCGAAGAACAGGAGCGCCTGCTTATGCAGGCTCGGGTGGACGCGCTGATCAGCCAGATCAACCCGCACTTCCTTTTCAACACGCTGAACACGGTTTCTTCGCTAGTGCGCTTCGATCCCGACACGGCGCGCACGGTAGTCCTCAAGCTCTCCAACATTCTGCGCCGGAGGCTGAAGACCCAGGTGCATTTCGTGCCCTTCAAGCAGGAGCTCGATTTCATTGACGACTACCTGGATATCGAAGTGGTGCGCTTCGGCAAGGACAAACTGCGAGTCCGCAAGAACATTGAGCCCGACACGCTCGACTTGGTTGTGCCCAGCATGATTCTGCAGCCTCTGGTGGAGAACGCTATCCGGCATGGGATCGGGCCCAAGATTGACGGGGGCACAATCACGCTCGGCTCGCACCGGCAGAACGGCCGCTTGGTCGTGCAAGTGATTGACGACGGCTTGGGATTCCCGGACGTGCGCCGGCCGGAAGGGCTCGATTCCGGAATTGGCATTCGCAACGTGCGCGAGCGCCTCAAGGCCTTGTACGGCGAGGATTTTGGCTTCACTATTACGAGCCCGCCGGGAAAGGGTACGGTCATCCGCCTGGAGATTCCCGAGGTAGCCGCCCCCGAGAAAGCCGCCCCCATCGAAGCGACCACCGTCGAGCGCTGAGAACCGCCTTTCCACAGGTGGACATTAAGCGGCGAACCGCCATTGCGCAGCACGGTCGGGGTGTGGTGCGCGCACATTCGATCCTGCTGCCCGTCGCGGCTGTGTTAATATAAAATGTTCAGGCAGCAATTCAGGAATCAGCGTTCAATCCTGTGGAGTTTGCATCCCCGAGGAGCGAGGACCCGCTATGGCGACCAAGAAGCGCGGGAAGGTGAAGAGACCTCCGCGTTCCATGAGCATGCTCGAGCCACGTTTGCGCAACATTTACTTGAAATTCTACAAACAGAGTTATTTCGAGCCGAGCGCCCTCGATCTGAAGACCAAGGAGTTGATTGCCATCGGCTGCTCGCTTATCGCCAAATGTGAGGGATGTATCGAGGGGCATATCCGGAAGGCATTGGAGCTGGGCCTGAGCAAAGCAGAGATCAGTGACGCGATCGCCGTTGCTATTGGCATCGCGGGCGCGAGCGTGCTCGACAAGTCGGACAAAGCCGCCATCAAGTTGGATCTCCACCACTTCGAGTAGCCGGTCGGGGCAGGCGCTCGGATTCACGTTTGGGGAAAGAAGCTGTTGGCGTGCGCTTGCCGGTGGGGTCGGATCGAGTGGTTACATTCCCTGGAGCACAGTGAGTGGGCTACCGAGTTACCGCTAACCTTTTCTTGCTGCTCTTTCTGGGGGTAGCGGACAACCAAGTCCTCGCTGCGCTCATTCCCTCATTCGTTAAATCTCTTGGTATTACGGTCGGGGCGGCGGGGCTGCTGGTGACGGTCTATGCCTTGGCGGCGGCCCTGGCGTCGTTCATTTCGGGGGCGCTTTCGGACCATTACGGCCGCCGACGGTTTCTCCTGGGCGGAGTCCTTGTCTTCGCGGTGGCTTCCTGGCTTTCCGCGCGGAGTCCGAATTACCCGGCGTTAATGATGGCCCGAGTGCTGACCGGTCTTGCCGCCGGCACGATTTCCACTTGCTCGATTGCCTTCGCCGGTGATTGGTTCCCCTACGCCGTCCGAGGCCGAGCCATCGGCCTGATTTCCTCCGCCTATTTTGCCGCGCCGATTCTGGGTGTCCCGCTGGCAACCCAGATCGCCGACCGCTACGGCTGGCGACAAGCGTTCCTTCTGTTCGCGGCGCTGGCGGTGGTTGTCGCTCTGAGTTCGCTGACGCTGCCGGGCGACCAGGGGACTGCGGAATCTTCAGCGAGCAAACTGGACTCCACAGCCCGGGCGTTTCGGTCCTTCCTCCACCGGCGCGATACGGCCGCCGCCTTGGTGATTGCATTCCTGGTTTCAGCCGGGCTGGTGGGATTCCTGACCTACATCGCGCAGTGGTTGAATAATCAGTTTGGTGTGGCGACGCGAACGATCGGGTGGGTTTTCATGTTGGGAGGACTGGTGGCGGTGGCAGGCGCACCGTTTGGCGGAGTGATCTCCGACCGGTTGGGCAAGCGCACGGTTTCGATTGCCAGCAACCTGCTGCTGGCGGTCTCCGTGGCCGCTATCCCGCTGCTGAGTTGGGGTGTGGGGTTGCTGGTGGTCTTCGGTTTGACGAGCCTCGGCGCGGCGTTTCGCCAAGGTCCGCTGACGGCCCTGATGACGGAAATGGTGCCTCCTGCCCAACGGGGATCATTCATTGCGCTGCGCAATATCTGCTCACAATTGGGAATTGGCTCGATCGCCTTCGTGGGAGGAGTGCTCTATCAGCGCCATGACTATGTGGCGGTTACGACGCTCTGCGCTCTCATGACCGCGACCGTGGCGGTGCTGCTCGCCACGCACATCATGGAACCTCAGCCGGTGGGTGAGAGGGCATGAACGAGCGAGCGCGTTCTGCCTCCGGCCCGAGATAGAACTGGTCCAGCACGGCGAACCAGATACGAGCTTGCAGCGACGGGATTAAACTCTTGATCCGAGGATCGAGAATCTTGAGCATCGCTTGGCACGTACTCGCCATCCTGGGCGTGCTCCTCGCTATCTTCCTCTTTGGCGTCGTGCCGTGGTTTTTCACGAACCTCGCGACGCGTGGCCACTTTCACTATCCCGATCCCAACGACGGGAAGACGCCCGTATCCTACGGCCTCAATTTCCGCTGGGTTGAGTTTCCATCCACGGATGGCATACCGCTCCGAGGCTGGTACATCCCCGCGCCGCGTAGACCGCAGGGAACCATCATCTATTGTCATGGCCTCAACCGGACGCGAACGGAAATGCTTCCCATGGCCGCGTTCGCAAACGCCTTGGGCTATGACGGTCTGCTCTTCGATTTCCGCCACTCCGGGCAAAGCGGCGGCGACATCACCACCCTCGGCTATCAGGAACGCTACGATGTGCTCGGGGCGGTGCGCTTTGCTCTGGCCGAGGAGAAGGCGGCCCGGCCCGTGGTGGTTTGGGGAGTTTCGATGGGCGCCGCGGCGGCTCTTATGGCGGCCGCCGATTCGGAGGAAATTGCGGGCGTCATCTCCGACAGCACATTCCGGTCCTTCTCCGACACAGTTAAACATCACTTGAAGCTCTTCCTGCACTTGCCGGCTTTTCCCCTCGCCTACGAGGTTATCTACTGGGTAGCCTGGCGAGGCGGTTTCTCTGCTTCCGACTTCGACCTGGAAAAGGCTGTAGACCGGATCAGTCCACGGCCCATTCTGTTCGTTGCTGTCGAGGGCGATCGGCGCATGCCCCCCTCAATTGCCGAAGCGCTCTATGCTCGTGCCTCGGGTCGGGGGAAGAGGATACTGATCGTTCCCGGCCGCCGGCACGGCGAGGGCTTTAACGAAGCGAGGGAGCCTTACGAGAAGGCGGTCGAGGAATTCCTGAAGAGTCTTGGCCCCGATGAAGTCCATCGGGGGGAATAAGAGCAGGGGAAGGTGGCCCCGGCTTCGACTGACGAGGCGGGCGTCAACCGTCGCAGCCGGTCGATACACCGACGGGTTCGCCGGCCGCGGCGCTCATTGTGAGTTGAGCACCGACTCATAGAGCTTTTCGTAACGGGCGATGATCTTGGGGGCGCAGAATTCCCTGGACGCGCGGTCGCGAGCGGCTTTGCCCATTGCCTCGCGCCGGCCGGGCTCCGCGAGGATCTTGAGCGTGCGCTCGGCCATGGTCCTCACGTCGCGCGGCGGAACCAGATAACCTTCGACGCCATCCGTAATGACCTCGCCCACCCCCCCCTCCCGCGAGCAGACGCAGGGCACGCCGCACGCCATCGCTTCCAGCGCCGCCAAGCCGAACGATTCCAGATCGCTCGGCAGAAGCAAGACGTCGGCGAGACCCAGCAGGTTCTGAACCTGGTTCTGCTTTCCCATGAACACCACGTCGCGCACGAGACCCTTCTCGTGGACCATCCATTCTGCGACCGTGCGCTCCGGCCCATCGCCGATAAGGAGGAGCTTAGCGGGGATCTCCTTCCGCACGATGTCGAAAATCTCGATGACGTCGGGCACTCGCTTGACCGGCCGGAAATTCGAGAGGTGGACAAGCAGCTTCTCGTGGGGGGCGGCGAACTCCCCCCGGCGTTCATGGTCCTCGGGCGGCTGGAAAACGTCGAAGTTGACAAAGTTGGGAATCACCTCGACCGGCCGCTTGAGGTCGAATTCCTGCAGGGTGACTTCCCGCAGGTAGCGGGAGATGGCCGTCACGGCGTCGCTCTCCTCGATGGAAAAGCGCGTAATGGGAAGAAACGAGCGGTCGGCACCCACGAGCGTAATATCGGTTCCGTGAAGCGTGGTGACGAAAGGCAACCGGCGCGGCGCGAGCATGGCACGCGCCAGATAGGCGCTCACCGAATGGGGTATGGCGTAGTGGACGTGGAGTAGGTCCAAAGACTCATTGGCCGCCACGTTGCGCATCTTGGTGGCGAGCGCGAGCGTGTACGGCGGGTGGTCGAAGAGCGGGTAATCGAGCATCTCTACTTCGTGGAAGTGGATGCGCTCCGAAGCCGCGCTCATCCGCACGGGTACGGCGTAACTGATGAAGTGGATCTCATGGCCGCGCGCCGCGAGCTCCAGACCGAGCTCGGTGGCGACCACGCCGCTTCCGCCATAGGTGGGATAACAAGTGATGCCGATGCGCATGAAGCCTGAACAGTCCGCCTGCGGGAAAACTAAGAAGGGGGTCCCGATTTCTTCTTCTCTTTGGTGTCGGGTTCTTTTGCGTCGCTGCCCAACCCAAGGACCATGATCTGGGAGACGCTGCGGCGGTCCTCCTTGACATCGTAATAGACGATGACGTTCGTTCCCGGCGCCAGTTCTTTGAGCCCCAGCCGCGCGCCGGTCGCACTCTGGATGTCCATGTCCTTCTTGATCGGGAAGAACTCGGTCCCTTCACCTTCGACGGTCCTGACGGTCAAGAGTTTGCGTTTGAGATCAAGGGCCAGGACCTTGCCGCTGAACGCCTGGCGTGTCGAACCTCCCGCGATTTTGCCGATGACCGGCACTTTGGTTCGACGCTCGTCCTGCGCCCGCGCGGGGCGCCCCACGATGAAGAGGAAGAGATTCAGAATCAGGAAGCTGATCGCGACGACGCCCAGGCCGATCGAGGTAGGAAGCGTTGGCGGGCCCGGCTGGATCGGGCCGGCGATTTTCGCGCCGCCTTCTGGAGTGGGGGTGTCTGGGTTGGCAGCGTAGATCCCGGGTTGAGGCATCGCAAGCCTCCTCTAATAGAATTCGGTCATGCCGGGTCTTGACGTGGTGATCGGAATCCCCTGCGACCGCCGCATCGGAGATCACGGATCAGCCCGGCCCCGCGAAGCCTGGGCGCAGCCGTCGGGCGTACCTCGCGGGCGCGATGCTCGATTATTGGCCAATCTCCGCAGGGAACCCATTCCCGTTGCCGGGCTCCCGGGCTTCGGGGTCCTTGTACATGTACCGGACCGCCGATTTCATGATCAGGAGGTTGGGCTCGTTGGGGCGATGCACCTTGATGCAGTTTTTGTCATACCACTCGATGACGCCGCGAATGAACTCGCCGCCGTCGAGCACCACGACCATAGGGCTGCGTGCTTGCATCTGCTTCAGGTAGTAGAAGCTCTCGGCGTTGGTTTGCTCGGGGGGTACGGGCTTCTTCCGTGGCACGCGTACGCCTATCTGATCCTGGATTTCAGACAGGGTGGGACGAATGAGTTTGCGGTTCACTGTTTGACGCTCCTTGCGACCCCCACCAAGAGGGGTCAAAAGTTTGGGTTCCGCCCGAAGAGCCCTTGCTGACCGGACGCCCGCTTTCTTGACAAGCGACGGCCCGTCTCGGTTTCTCGCGTATCAGGACAACCCTGCGCGGGAACTGACTGCAACTGGCTGATAGTGTACCACGGCCTTTCCCCCGACGGCAATCCTGATTGGGGCGAGACGGGCCGGGGGAGCCCCTATGCTAGCTACTTTTTCGACAACAGCGTTTCAGGCAGGCTCACGCTCCTCAGCCTGGTTTGTTAGATGCGGAAACGGCAGAGTGGGGTTTCTATCCCCGATGCTTTTTCTGGGATAGCTCGTTCGCCGAGAAAAGCTCGAGACTCGAGGGGCAGGGCTCATTGGCTGCCGTCGAGGGCGGCGGGCGGGGTCAGGAGCTCGATAGCCACGGTGTCAAGTCCCAGTTGCTGGTTTACGTTTCGGATCTGCAGGCGGCGCGCTTGATCGAGGCCGTCCTTCAGCAGTTCGAGGCCTCGAAGTCCCAGCTTTCCGGCCCAGACTTTGAGACGGGGCCGAACATCGACGTTCATCACCGCCGCATCAGAGCCAGCCTCCAGGACTTCCACCAGGTCACGAAGCAGGCTGTATCCGGTCCGGAGAGTTTCCTCGAAGGTGTCACGGTCTTCGGAAAGCGCTTTGGTGGCATCGAAGAGCGCCTTCCAGTCAGGTGCGTGCGCCGAGCCGCGAGGGCCACTCACTGCCTCGAGAAAATCCAGCCAGGGGGCTCGCCGGCGTTCGAACTCGGTAGAGTCAAAGGCTTTTGCTTTCGCCACACTTCCGGCTGCCATTCGCACCGCAAGCGCGCGCTGCGATTTCGGCACCTTGCCTTCTCCCGCCAAGAGTTCGTCGATCAGGGAGTCTTGAACCGGTTGGAAGTGGATCCGACGACAGCGCGAGCGGATCGTGGGGCGAAGCTCGAAGGCGTTGGGGCAGACCAGAATCAGCGTGGTCGTGTCGGGGGGCTCTTCCAGAACCTTCAGCAGCAGATCGATGGCCTGCCAGTGGATCGTCTGGGCATCGTCGATGACAAAAACGCGCCGGGGAAACTCAAACGCCCGGCTATAGGCCACGCGGCGCAGTTCCCGGATCTGTTCGGTCAGGATGAAGCGCGTAAGGGGCTCGATCAGTTGCAGGTCGAAATAGACGAGGCCTTCGACGCGGCGCTGAGGGTCTTTTGCTTCGCGTCGGCGGGCCAAGTCTTCCCGCGTTGCCGCAAGCATCTCGTCGGCCTTGCGGCAGCGGGGGCACTCGCCGCAGAAGTCCCCCTCCGCCCCACGCCGCTCGCAGTTCAGCGCCTTGGCGAGCATCAGCGCGAGGGTCTTCTTGCCGACGCCGTCCGGTCCAGTGAAGAGCAGAGCCCCGGGCACTCGTCCGCTCGCCGCCATGGCGCGCGCGGCTTCGACAGCCTTCATGTTGCCGAGGAATGATTCGAAGCCCATATTCTTCGGGACTCGGGATTCGGATTTCGGGGTTCGGGGAAGAAAGATGGCTTCGCGCTCTCAGCGAATCCCGGACCCCGAAACCCGAGACCCTCGCGCCCGCTGACGACGCGCCAGAAATGCATCAACTATTTCTTGTATCTCCGTCTGAACCTCAGCGACGGCCCGGTCGGCTTTCACCACCTTCACGCGCCGAGGGTCCTGTCGCGCGATGGCCAGATATCCGGCACGCACGCGCTGGTGGAATTCGAGCCCCGCGGCTTCAAACCGGCCGCGGGCGGAGTTGCGGCGGATTTCGCGGCCCTGCGCGCGCGCCAGCGCCACGCGCGGATCAAGATCAAGCACAACCGTGAGGTCGGCTTGAGTCCGGCCGCAGACAAGGCGATCGAACGCGCGCACGGTCTGAACGCCCAGTTTCCGCCCGTATCCCTGGTAGGCCAAAGAGGCGTGATTGAAGCGGTCGCTCACGACGATCTCTTTGCGAGCGAGTGCCGGCCGCACAACCTCTTCCAGGTGCTGTGCTCGCGCCGCATAAATCAGAGCGAGTTCGGCGAGCGGCGCAAGGTGCCCTGTTCGCGAGGCCAGGAGGATGCTCCGCACCTGCTCGCCCACACGAGTTCCGCCCGGCTCGCGGGTCGAGACGACGGTGAGACCCCGATTCCGCAAGTGGCGAACGAGCAGCCGCTGCTGGGTGCTCTTGCCCGTGCCGTCGATTCCTTCCAGCGTGATAAGCAGTCCGCGGCGTCTCAACTTCGGAGCGTTTCCAGAGGAGTGATTTGATCTCAATCGAGCGAGTCATCATATCATCCTGGCTTTCATCCGAACAGCCTGCAAGGGTCGCACGCGGAGTCCGCGCACCGCGCGCTATGTCAGGATGGTAGAATGGCTGGCCGGCATCGGGGGGTAGCGCCTTGGGCGATCTCGCTGACAGGGTTGCGAAGGTGCATGAGCGGATTTCCGCCGCTTGCCGACGCGTCGGAAGACGCCCCGAAGATGTGAAGCTGATTGCTATTTCCAAAACAGTTCCGCCGGAGCGCATCCGCCAAGCTTACGAGGCGGGGCTGCGGGACTTCGGCGAAAATCGCGTGCAGGAAGCAGAAGCGAAACGTCCGGCACTTTCTGACCTGGCTGTCACTTGGCATCTCGTCGGACATCTTCAAACCAACAAGGCGAAACCGGCGCGGGACCTCTTCCACTGGATTCATTCGGTCGATTCGCAGCGGCTGGCCGAGAAGCTTGACAAGGTTGGCGCGCGCCCCGGCGACCGGCTGCCGGTGCTTCTCGAAGTGAACCTTGGCGAAGAAGCAGCCAAGTCCGGCGCGCGACAAGACGAGGTCCCACGGCTGGCGGAAGCCCTGAGCCGCCTGGAAACTCTAGAAGTGCGAGGCTTGATGGTCATGCCCCCGTTCTTCGATGATGCGGAGCGGACTCGGCCCTACTTTCGGAGGCTGCGAGAGTTGGCGGGAGATGTCGCCGCGAAGAATCTGCCCGGGGTTTCGATGCAGGAACTCTCGATGGGCATGAGCCACGATTTCGAGGTGGCCATTGAAGAGGGCGCCACCATGGTGCGGGTCGGAACGGCGATCTTCGGACCACGGAGTTGAGGCAGAAGGCAGAAGGCAACAACCCTTCGATGATGTCTGTTCTCGCGCGCGGGTCCGCGCGGAGGCCAGGTACAGCAGGTTTGAAACGTTCATTAAGCTCTGAGAACTGGCAACTGAAAGCTGAAAACTGAAAAACTGACTACTACAGATGCCCGAATTCAAGATCGAGCGAGAGAACGTTTCCTTCTGGCTAAAGGTGAAGCCACGCTCGTCGCGCGAGCGGTTGACGGTGGACTCCTCGGGCGAGCTACGGCTTGAACTTCAGGCGCCGCCCGCCGAGGGCGAGGCGAATGAAGCTTGTCTGCGTTTCTTCGCGCGTCAGCTCCGTTTGCCGCAAGCCTGCATAGTTCTCCTCGCCGGCGAAAAGGCGCGCCGCAAGCTGCTTCGTATCACCGGGCATTCGGCGGAAGAAACGGTGACAAAACTCAAAGCGCTGGCGGGGCAGGGAAGAGGCAGGGGGACCTCATGAGCCTGCGCGAGCGGGTGAACGAAATCCGCACGGGGTTCGAGCGCTCTTTCTGGGTGGCCAACTTCACGGAAGTATTCGAGCGCATCGCCTATTACGGGGCGAGCGCGGTCCTTGCCATCTACCTGAGCGAACAGCTTCACTTCTCGAAGGAACTCACCGGCTGGATGGTGGGGATCTTTGGTTTTGTGGTGTGGTTTCTGCCGGTGCTGGGCGGAACGTTAGCTGATCGCTTCGGCTTTCGCCGCGCGCTCATGTTCGCCTACTTGGTGATGACGATCGGTTATTTTCTCCTCGGCTCGCTCTCCGCTCCTTGGATGCAGGGGATTCGTCACGCCCTGACGGACAAGTGGCTCGTGCTTGCCATCCTGATGATCCCCGCGTTGGGGCCTGCGGTTGTGAAACCGTGCGTGGCGGGGACAACGGCGCGCGCGTCCAAGGACAATGTGCGCTCCATCGGCTATTCGATTTACTACACCCTGGTGAATATCGGGGGCACGTTAGGGCCTGTCGTCGCCTGGCTGGTACGCAAGCCGCTGGGGCTGGGCATGGAAAACGTCTTTCGCGTATCCGCTCTGAGTGTCTTCTTAATGTTCCTGGTGACACTCCTCTTCTTCCGGGAGCCGAAGCAGGCGGGCGAACAGCAGGTGGCGAGCGTTGCCGCGGCGATCAAAAACATGTTTGTGGTGCTGGCGAATTTCCGCTTCGTGCTCTTTCTCATCATTTGGTCGAGCTTCTTCGTGGTTTTCTGGCAAGAATTCGTTTCCGCGCCGCTGTTCCTGCGCGGCTACGTGGATCCGAATGCCAACGCCGACCTGCTGCTTTCGGTTGACGCGCTCACGGTCATCTGCTTCCAGATCCTGGTCAGCTACCTGACCCGGAACATTCCGGCTTTCTCCGCGATGACGCTGGGGCTCCTCATCTCGAGCCTGTCCTGGCTGATTCTGGCCATTCATCCGAGCACAGCGGGATTCGTCGCGGCGCTCGTTGTCCTGGCGCTCGGGGAGATCACGCAGTCAGCGCGTTACTATGAATACATCTCGCGACTGGCCCCCTCCGGCCAGCAGGGGCTTTACATGGGCTACGCCTTTCTGCCCATCGCCATCGGCTACTTCATTGCCGGGCCGCTGGGCGGTTATCTGCTCCATTATTTTGGCGATGTCCTCGGCCAGCCGCAGCAAATGTGGTGGGTGGTGACGGGAGTCGGCATCAGTGGCGCTGTGCTGATGGTCGTTTACGACAAAGTCTTCAAGCCGGGGGAAGCGAAGAGCGAAACACGTATCTCGGCTTGAGCCGATGCGGAAGGGCACGACTTCAGTCGCGCCTCCAAATCCCTTGTGCTTAGGACACTTCCGGGGCTTCAGCCCCTGAGCTGTTGATGTGGTGAAACCCTCCCATCCTGGGGCCTGGCGGACATTCTTCGTGACATCCGCTACTTGGGAGAGACGCTCACTGTTTCAGTCGGAGCGAATGGCGAATTTGTTCCTCGACGTGCTTTTCCATTATCGAACCCGCGGCTGCTATCATCTCCACGAATTCGTGCTCATGCCCGACCATTTTCACTTGCTCATTTCGCTGGAACCGGGGATGAGTGTCGAGCGCGCTGTGCAATTTCTGAAGGGCGGCTTTTCATTCCGTGCCGGAAAGGAGCTGGGGCTCAAGGGTGAATTGTGGCAGCGGGGGTTTACGGACCATTTCGTTAAGGACTCGCATGACTTCCAAAACCATGCGACGTATATTCGGGATAATCCGGTTGAGGGCGGGTTAGTGGCGCGGGCGGAGGAGTATCCTTACTCGTCGGCTTGCCACACTTTTGATTTGGATGCGCCGCCTCCGCACCTCAGGGGCTGAAGCCCCGGGGTGAGCTTCGAGAGAGCTTTGTGGCACGACTGAAGTCGTGCCCTTCCACCAAGTGCTGAAGCCCGCTCGAGAAGGAGGGAGAGGCATGGCGCCTGACCTCCTCTCGGGAGCGGCAAGTGACTCGCTGAAGAGGTGAGATTATGGACCTACCTGCGATCCAATCCGCGCTGTCTGCAGCAAAACTCGATGGCTGGCTGTTCTACGACCACCACCGCCGCGACCCGATTGCCTATCGTGTGCTGGGCATCAATCCGGCGATGTGCACGCGGCGGTGGTACTACCTGATCCCCGCTTCCGGAGAGCCGTTCAAGCTGGTCCACCGCATCGAACGCGGGACGTTGGACGCTCTGCCGGGTGCAGTCCATGAATACTCTTCGTGGCGCGAACAGCGCGGAGAACTGGCATTGATGCTGGAGGGGAAGAAAAAGCTGGCGATGCAGTATTCGCGGCTGAACGACATTCCTTACATCGGCCTTGTCGATGCGGGAACTGTGGAGCTCGTCAAGAGCCATGGGGTGGAAGTGGTCTCCTCCGCCGACCTCGTGCAGCTCTTTGAGGCTCGCTGGTCCGAGGCCGCCCTGGAATCGCACCTCGAAGCCGGCAAGGCGGTGCACTTATTGGTGCGCCAGGCCTTCGAATACATTCGGGATTCTGTGCGGGCGGGCAAATCCACGGGAGAGTACGAAGTGCAGCAGGAGATCTTCCATCTTTATGAGAGCTGCGGAATCCAGTCTGACGAGCCGCTGGCCGTGTCCGTGAACGAAAACACCGGCAACCCGCATTACTCGCCCACGGCGGCGAGCTCGCGTCCCATTCGGCAGAACGATTTTGTTCTCATCGACGCTTGGGCAAAGTTGCGGATGCCCGGCGCCGTGTACTTTGACATTACATGGACCGGATATGTCGGAGAGCAGGTGCCTGCGCGCTACACGGAGATCTTCGATGTCGTGAAAGAAGCCCGCGACACCGCCGTGGACTTCGTTCAGCAAGCGGTGCGCCAAGGCCGCCCGATCCGCGGCTACCAGGTCGATGACGCGGCGCGTGGGGTGATCACTCGCCACGGGTACGGCGAATACTTCATTCACCGCACCGGCCACTCCATTGGGGAAGACGTTCACGGCAACGGCGCCAATATGGACAATTTCGAGATGCACGACGAGCGCCGCATCATTCCCTGCACGGGTTTTTCGATTGAGCCGGGAATCTATCTTCCCGAGTTTGGCGTCCGCAGCGAGGTGAATGCTTACGTGGAAGAGCACGAGGCCCGCGTCACCGGAGAGATTCAGCAGGCGATTATCCCGATCATGTCGCTTTAGCTCGGTGGGACGGACCTAACGCGGGGGTTCCGCGCTGGCCACCGGCGCGATCTTGGGGATCAGCCGATGGATTACGCCCATCGCCAGCGGATGCATCACGCCGGTGATGATAAACAACGGAACATAGGTGTGAAACCATTGGAGCGTGTAGCCCGCCACGGGCGCGATCACCATCCCTCCCACAGCGCCCGCTGCCCCGCCTAATCCCACCACGAGCCCGACGTCCTTCTTGGGGAACATGTCGGAGGCCAGAGTAAAAACATTGGCTGACCAGCCCTGGTGGGCCGAGGTCGCGATGGAGATCAGCGCCAGCGCCATCCACGCCGTGGGGGCGAATACGGCGACAATCCCCGTAGGCATACAGAAGGCGCAGATCAGCATGGCCGTCTTGCGCGCCCGGCTCAGCGGCCACCCACGCTTCATGAGGAAGCCGGAGAGCCATCCGCCCAGAACGCTGCCAGCGTCAGCGGCCAAAAAGGGAATCCAGGCGAAGTAGGCGATTTCCTGGAGCGTGAAACCGCGGCCTTGCGTCAGGTAAGAGGGAAGCCAGAAAATGTAGAACCACCAGATCGGGTCGGTCATGCCCTTGCCGAGGATGAATCCCCACGCCTGGCGATAAGCAAGGATCTTCTGCCAGGGCAACTTTGGCGCGTTCTCGGAAGCTGGATGTAACTCGCCGCTTCGGATGTGCTCGAGCTCTCTGGAAGTGATGCGGGGATGCTGCTCGGGCAGCCGATAGAACAACAGCCAGAACACCAGCCATACAAAACCCAACGCGCCAGTGACGACAAACGCTTCCTGCCAGCCATACCGGAGGGTCAGCCACACAACCAGCGGGGGAGTCGCGACCGCGCCGATATTGGTGCCGGCATTGAAAATGCCCGTGGCCAGGGCGCGCTCGCGCGGGGGAAACCATTCGGCCACGGCCTTGATGGCGGCCGGAAAGTTTCCGGCTTCGCCCGCACCCAAAAGAAAGCGGGCGACTCCGAACGAAAAGGCGCTGCGCGCCAAGGCGTGCCCCATGGCCGCCAGCGACCACCAGGCCATGGCGATCGCATAGCCCAACTTCGTGCCGACCCGGTCAATGAGGTGGCCCGACACCATCATCATGAGGGCGTAGGCCACCTGAAAGGCAAAGACCATCCACCCGTAGTCGCTTTCCGTCCAGTGGAGCTGATCCTGAAGATGCGGTTTCAGAACTGCTACAGTCTGACGATTGATGTAATTGATCGTGCAGGCAGCAAATAAAAGAGCGCAAATGAACCAGCGCAAATGCGGCAGCTGGAATCGCGAGGAAGGTGACACGTCGCTGGCGGTGAATGTGGGTGGGCCGTCCATCTTATCCTCAAGGATCGAATTGGGCGTGTGATTCTACGATGAGTGCGGATTGGTGTCCAGGTCGGGTGACCGATGCGTCGGGTATTGATTCGAAGGACTTGACCCTCAGTTTGCGCTCCAGATTATCAATCGCCTCATGTCTTTCTGCTTGTCACTCGTCACTGGTCACTGGTCACTGCCCTTTGACCCAAGCGTGGCGTGGATCGTCGGCCCAGGCGCCGTAACGGCGCTCCTCGCCCGCCAGCACCCAGGTGTAATGGAGTCGGTAGCCCGGAGCGGCGACGACGGGGTGATAGCCTTTGGGGAGAAGCACCGTGTCGCCGTCTTCAACCACGAAAACCGTTGAAAATCCCTCGGGATCGTCGGGTGCCGTGTAGGTCCAGATGAGCCCATAGCCCTGGGCAGGCCGAAGGCGGAAGAAATAGATTTCTTCCATCACGGCCTCCTTCGGCGGGTTCGCCCGATCGTGCTTGTGTGGTGGGTAGCTGGACCAGTTCCCGGGCGGGTTGAGGGTTTCACCAGCGAGCAAGCGGTCGGCGGGGGCGTTCTCCGCCAGGGCAGAGTAAACAGTCCGTTGCCAGTTGTCGCGGCCCACTTCGCGGGTCACGACGTCCGAGCCCGCCAGCAGGCGCGGTTGAGCGGCGGAGTGGGAAGGGGCAGAGAAAATGCCCATATCGAGGTTATCCGTGGAGGCTTCAATTTCGTACGCCGCGTGCGGGGGGAGGAACACCATCGTCGGCGGCCCCGAGAAGACATCGGCGCGTTCGCCGGCGGACGGGAAGGTGTGCTCGTCCCCGCTGCCGGACTTGATGCGCATGTCGGCACACCCGGAAAAGACGTCCAGGACGTACTCACGGGATCCGGTCTCACCGGTGTGTTTCTCCCCCTTGGCCAGAGTGAGACGGGCGAAGTCGAGGAAGCGCATCGTTCCCGGCGCAACCACCTGCTGAAGCCCCCCTCCCTTTTGCGCTTTGATGTGTCGATTCATGATGGCCTCATCGAGTTTTTCTTGGGGGCGGAATTATATGACATATGTGGGTGGGAGGAGCAGACTCCTTTTCCCCGGTGAGCGGAGGGCGTCGCGGAGATGTGTGCAAAGGATTCTAAGGCAGTCGAGATCGAGGCCCGGCTAAATGCCGCACAACAGTTGGAAACCTGCTGCGCGTCCAGCCATTCTTTGGCGTGGGTCATGTAGCGCTTCCGATAGGATAGTAGGCCAATTTGATGTAGCGGGAGCTTTGCGCCGTTCGCCCACGAGCGGACGAGGTCAACTTGCCGCTGCAAATTGCAACAGCAGCCAGCACTTTGCCCTGAGGTACTCACGGCGGGATTTCCTCCTCTTTTAATGACCAAAGCGGTCATTGCCTCAGCCCCCCGAGTGCTGTCATAAACTACCGCTGGCGCGCCTGCGAGGATTTGGATTATAGTCAACATTACCAAAGTTTAAGCGCCCGCCTCCTGGCCGGTCACACAGGAAACCGGCCTAGGAGAATTCCGGGCAACGGAATTGACTCAGCCATGAACGGATCCTCGGGGTTGATTCCTCCCACGGCACCAGGAGCTCTTGGCAACCGCGCTGGACAGAAACTCAGGCAGATTCGCGAGCGGCTCAACCTCACGCTGCGTCTCGTGGAAGAGGCCAGCCTGGAAATCGCGGAAGCACAGGGCAGCTCGGAATACGTCGTTTCCACCGGACGTCTGAACCAGATCGAGAACGACGGATCCCTGCCCAGTATCTATAAGTTATATAGCCTCGCAGTAATATTCCACCTCACCGTGGAAGAAACCCTGGCGCTCTATGGCATTCCGGTCGGCCGAACGGAGGAACTCCGGCTGAAAAGCCAGCAGGCGCGAACCCACCGATTTGCGGTGGAACTCGGCGACCCCCGTCGGCAGATCCACTTCCCCATCCGCTTCGACCCCGGATTCCGGCCGGAGGAAACGGTTTTCCTCTCTCGCGTGATTCAAGAGTGGGGGGAGATCCCGGTCGGGCTCCTCGCCACGCTCAACCTGAAGAGATATCTCTACGGTTACATCGGCCTGGAAGACCGGACGATGGCCCCCTTGCTGCGTCCCGGGTCCATCGTCCAGATTGACGAGTCCCGGCGCCGTGTCGCGAACGAAGGTTGGACGACGGAGTCTGACCGGCCGATCTACTTCCTTGAGCTTCGTTACAGTTACGAGTGCTGCTGGTGCTTTCAGAAAGGGCGAGAGTTGACCCTGATTCCTCATCCCCTTTCCAACCACGGTCCCCGCACCATCCGTGTTCCTGACGAGGGGGAAGTGCTAGGGCAGGTCGTGGGGGTCGCGATGCGGATCGTCCAGTAACTCCCAAAGGTCGGTCTGCCGCAAAACCTCCAGGATTACCTCTACATTCTTGCTGAACAGCTCCCGAGCCAAGGGATGACAGTTCTGTGGGGGGAGGATCTGGTAGGCGCGCAATTGCTGCCAGGCCTGCACGAGGCGAGCTCTCTCGGCTTTGAGGGACTCGAAGAATCGCAGCAAATCCTGCGTTTGTTCCTGCAAACTCAAGGAGAGGAGATCCGCAAAGGCTTCGGCGTGGCAGTGCCGCAGGCCCTCGTCGACGGCCTCGCTGGAATACCGGGCCTCAAGGCCGTAATGATGGTAACGCCCCGTATTGTGATCGCGGAGTGACGCCAGGTAGATCAAGCGGCTGAACCGTCCCGGGATGGCGTCGAGCGTGCGCTGTTCGAAGTCCTCGACGAGCAGATCAGCCTCGGCGCGATTCGCCTCTGGCTCGTCATAGCTTCCGACTGGTTCTCCCATCGTTGCCACCGTCGCCTCGGATGGTAGCCTCGGTCAATTCGTTATTTGAATTGACCGTGGGTTCTTAAACGCCCAGAGGGCGCCCGGTCAGCAAAAGCCTGACCGTGGCTACCTCCTCTCCCGGGAGGAAGATGCAAACCATCATCCTCTCCGGCAAATCATACCATCTTGCCCTCAATCTATTGCGAGGAATGCGCGGTGCGGAGTAGGGGAGGGCCTTTATGGCCCTCCCGCGCGTAGAACGGCATGGGGAAGGGTATGCACCCGCCGAATGGTCACGACAAGCGTGTCGCGCATGCCACGGATTGCCCTACCCGAGTCTAAACAGACCGACCGCGTTTGCCCCGAGGATCTTCAGCTTATCGCTCTCGGGTATCTCAAGGCTCCGTACGTAGTCGGGCCCATTCATGAACCAGTCACGCCGGATTGGATAGGATCCGCCATAGAGAATGTGATCGGCTCCGAGAACCTTCACTGCGCACTCCAACTGTGCTTTGCCCCACTGCGGCGCGCCCGAAAGATCAAAATAGAGGTTGTTGCGGAGGTAACCTCGAATCCGCTCCGTCTGATCCTGGAAACGGTCCACAGCGTCACTGAAATTGGCACGCTCCGGAACCAACATGTTCGCAAAGGCGAAGAACCCGCCACCCAGCATCGAGTGGACAAGTTTCAGGTTTGGGAATTCCCCGAACATGCCACCGAACAACTCCCTCCCCACTGCGGTCCCCTGTGCGATACAACGGCCGTACTGACGCCTCTGGTTGGCGTATTTACTGATCGACCGGTAGTCCACCGGCAGAGGCGTATGATGCACGACGACGGGCACGCCGAGTTGATTCAAGAAACTGAAATACGGCCTGAACTCCTCCTCATCCAGATAAAGTTCTCCATAGTGTGCCGCCATCTGCACCCCTCGAAAACCAAGGCCGGTGATGCACCGCTCGACCTCCTTCAGGCTCTCTTTGGAGCCCCAGGGCGGCGCTACGGCCAGGGCGTAGAATCGCCCGGGGTACCGCTTCGTGTGCTCAGCCAAACCGTTGTTGATCAACTTGCAGGTCTCGAGGTCAACCCATTCCTGCCAGCACGGTAAGCGCAGCACGGCCTTATCGACTCTCGCTCGATCCATGTCCGCCACTTGGTCCCTGGAACTGTACTGGTTCTCTGCGTAGTTGAGCACCTCGTAGCCCTTCGGCATTTCAATCACGATTTGCCGCAGCTCTTTGCCTGGGATCCCCATCACCTTGGCATGAATCCCGTACTCCCTCGGAACTGCTCCGATGAACCTCTCAAGCAGCGCGCTGTCCGAGAAAAGTGTCTCCGGAAGCCAGTGCATGTTGGCATCGACGACGATGGAAGAGGACAATCCGGACGCAACTGTTTCGCTTGACCGGGCGTTCGCAGCCACGCTGGCTCCGATTGTACCCGCTATTCCCAGTCTCATCACCTCTCGGCGGGTCATTTGCTGAGTCATTTCGCTGCCTCCTTTCCGTTGGGAGACGAAGCTGCCATGACTTTCGTTACAGGTTGAGCGAGGGTTCTCTGGCCCAGTTTGGATAGAGTCGGGCCGGCTGGGTTCTTCCCCGGCCAGAGCCGCAGACCTCAACGGCGGAGGTCTGCGCTACGTTTCTATTTGGGAAACGAGAACCTGAGCTCAGGGCCCATCTCGAACGCCGGTTTTTTGCGTTTGCGGCTCAGACCCACATTTTCGGACAGCGCCGTCACCAAAATGGGCATGGCGATAGTGGAATCGCAATGCACGGTAACCATGCTGGCGTCGTGGGCAATCTTGCCCCAGCTTTGTGCCTCTTCGAAGGTGCACCCGGAAAGGCCACCCCAATGGGGAGCATCGGTCACGACCTGCAGGGCGTACTTATGGCCGTTGTTGGCCTGGCGCATGAAGGTGGCGGTGACTTCGCTCTGCTGGATGAAATTCTTAGGGGTTCCGCCGCCGAAGTAGATTACCCCACTCGACGGAGACTCGCCCGCCAGCCGCGCCGTCTCCAGCACATCGCCGATTACGTCGAAGGTCAGCCGGTTCTTGCCCAGGAACCGATTCTCGGCAATTCCGATGCCGATCGAGGAATCGCCGATGGCGGGGCAATAGAGAGGAATGCTCGCCCTGTAGGCTGCCGTGACGATGCCGTCTTCCTTTGCCCGCTTGGAGATGTCCTTGCCCAGGAGGTACAGGAACTCTCGCGTCGTGTAAGGTCGCGACGCGTCAAGGGTCGAGGCGAAACGCCCGATGTAGGCATCCTCCTCGCGGAATTCCTCCTCGTCCGCCAGCGTGTCGTACATGCGGTCGATGAGATATTTCTGCAGGTCCACATCGTTGACGTTGGGCGAGCACTGGTAATGCCGCCGCCCCAGGCTTTCATGGATGTCGTGGAAGAAATTGGCGCCCGTCGAGACCAGGCAGTCGATGAGCCGGTTCTTGATGACATACACCAGCAAGCGGCGCATCCCCGCGGGGACCATAGCCCCGGCGACGCCCATCATGATCATGGTGCGGTCGCGCAGCATCCGCTGCCAGACCTCGTAAGCCGTGGCCAGATTGCGCCCCTGGAAGGAGATGCCCTGCATCTTCGCAAGCAGGCTGGCAACGTTCTTGCGGCGGTCGATCTCAAACGGCCGTGTCGGCCTTGACAGCATCTCCTGCTTGCGCATGGCAGCCCCCTTGAGGTTCGGTCTTCCGAATCACCGGTCGTGGCAGATTCCGCGGGGTAGCGAGGTAAGGTGGGAGATACGGTGCGGGGCGCTATTCCCCGATGCCCAGGAGAATCGACGCGGCCAGGACCGTCGTCCACAGCCCCCGCTTGTCCCCGATGGCGGACTGGGTAATGTGCATCGTCCGGACGATCTTGTTGGAGATGCGATAGATCTCCTTTTTTTCGTCCCAGCTCCGATCCGGATCGAATTCCACGCCCTGGGTCGTGGCGAGCATCTCGGCGGCCAGTTCCTCCGCGTACTCCCCGGCCACTTCTTCGGTCTCTCCGAACGAGTGGTGCTCGGAGAGATAGCCGAAGGCGTTGCGGTCCGTCGGGATGGCCACGCCCACCGACGCGGCGATCAGCCGATGCGGCTCGCGCGTCGAGTTCTCGCTCATCACGACGAAGGTGACTTGGCCGGGTTTGAGTTCTTTGATGCCTTCCGAACGGGAGACCAGCTTGCAGCGCGGCGGAAAGATGCTGGAGACGCGGACCAGATTGCAGGACGCAATCCCCGCGGAGCGCAGCGCCAACTCGAAACTCGTCAGCTTCTCGCGGTGCTTGCCGACGCCTTTGGTCAGAAACATCCGCTTCGGTACAAACATCCTGCGCCGTCCGCCCCTTCTCCGCTTTTACGAGATGACCGGCTGGTGCCGCGCCTCAACTCCGGCGAGGCAACATCAATCTGTGCCTGGGCAGTAAACAGTCTCGTAACGTAACAAAAAGCCGAGAATAGTGTCAACGTGATTTTTGTTCCTCGCCGCGCGGTTGCGGCGCCGCGTGGAACCACCGTGCGAGGCTGGGGCGACAGCGCTGGGAACACGCGCCAAGCGAGGCTTGACTAATCTGGCAGGGGGGGATATTGTGAATTGCGGAGATCCCCGCAACAGGATTTATCGTCACAAGAAATTCAATTTATGGAGGTTCCATGAACCCGAAGGCCGTCTTGGAGTTTGCCGCCGCCAACAACGTGAAGGTTGTGGACATTCGCTTTACCGACCTTCCCGGCATTTGGCATCACGTCTCGTTCCCCATCCACGAACTGCAAGAGAGCTCCTTTGAAGACGGGTTTGGGATGGACGGTTCCAGCATTCGCGGCTGGGCCGCCATTCATGAAAGCGACATGCTGCTCGTTCCCGACCCGAGCTGGTACATGCTCGATCCCTTCACCGATGTCCCCACACTGGTCATGATCGGAGACATCATCGACCCCATCACCAAGCAGCACTACGTGAAGGACCCGCGCCACGTGGCCAAGAAGGCGGAGACCTACCTGGCCTACACCGGTCTCGCCGACACGGCCTATTTCGGCGCAGAGGCCGAGTTCTTCATTTTTGACAATGTCCGCTTCGATCAGGCGCAACAACACGGCTACTACTTTATCGACGCCGAGGAAGGCCGGTGGAATTCCGGGCGGGAGAAGGACAACCTCGGGTATCGCCCGCGTTACAAGGAAGGCTATTTCCCCGTTCCGCCCACCGACCATTATCAGGACCTGCGCACCGAAATGGTGCTGGCCATGGAAAAGGCCGGTCTGAACATCGAGTGCCATCACCATGAGGTGGCCACCGGTGGTCAGAGCGAAATCGACCAACGCTTTAACTCGCTGGTGAAATCCGCTGACGGGATGCTGATCTACAAGTACATCATCCGCAACGTCGCGTACCAGTACGGCAAGACCGTCACCTTCATGCCCAAGCCGCTCTTTCAGGACAATGGCTCCGGCATGCACACCCACCAGAGCCTGTGGAAGAGCGGCCAGCCACTCTTCGCGGGCGACAAATACGCGGGCCTCAGCCAGATGGCGCTCTGGTACATTGGGGGCTTGCTGAAGCATTCCCCCGCGCTGGCCGCGTTGATCGCTCCGACGACCAACTCGTACAAACGGCTTGTCCCGGGATTCGAGGCGCCGGTCAACTTGGCCTACTCGCGCCGGAATCGCAGCGCCGCCTGCCGCATCCCCATGTATTCCGCCAGCCCCAAGGCCAAGCGCGTCGAGTACCGCCCGCCCGACCCGTCGTGTAATCCGTACCTGGCGTTCGCGGCCATGATGATGGCCGGTGTCGATGGTGTGGAAAACAAGATCGACCCCGGCGAACCGCTCGACAAGGACATCTACGATCTCGGTCCGGAGGAGTTGAAGAAAGTCCCGTCGCTTCCGGGGTCACTCGAGGAATCGCTTCGGGCGCTCGAGAGAGACCACGACTTCCTTATGAAGGGTGATGTCTTCAGCGAGGAACTGCTCGAGACTTGGATTGACTACAAGATGAAGAACGAAGTCCAGGCGGTCGGGCAGCGCCCGCACCCCTACGAGTTTGCGCTTTACTACGACATCTAGAAACGTTTTGGGGGCAGATCCGCCGGTCTGCCCCGTTGCCGTTCAAGGTGTTTGTACGCCCGTGCTCTCTGAGCCCGCTTCGGGTCCCGCAGGGCGGGCCCTACTTACTTCTTTCCCCCCACGAGGAAGATTAGGTCAATGATCAGGATAATCACTACAATGAGTTCCAGGACGAACGCCCGGCCCTGGTGGAATTGCTCAACCATGAACTGGTAGAGTCCCTCGGCCGTGCGCAGCTTATCGTGGACGAGCTTCTTGTAATCCGGGACACCGACTTTCTCGGCCGCCAGGCGGTAGAGGCGCGCGGAAAACATATCACTCAGGAATTTCAGCGCGTTGTCGGAGCGTTCGGTCAGCTCGGTGACTTCCAGTAACAGCGTGTAAAGGCGCGCCGACACCCGCGCCAGCCGCCACCGGGCGAGAAATCCGGTCCCCTTTTCGAGCGATTGATAGGCGGTCTGGAGCTGCCGCGTCAGAACCTCATCATAGTGGCGAAACTCGAGGAGCTGCGAGTTGGCATATTCCAGCAACTGCACCGTGGCCTCGGCGCCGGCGGCGGTATCGTACACGAAGGCAGCGTTCCAGCCGACGACCGCGAGGTCGTTGGGATAATAGGACATGCTGTTGGCAAGGATCTCGTGCCGTTCGCCGTCCGAAAGCCGCGTGCTCTCGCCCCGCACGATTTGCGCAATCCGGTCGCCATACTGAGCCAGGAGATCGGCCGCGGAGGGGTGGCCTTCGACTTCCCGCACATGAATGATGCAGTAGTCCTCGGAGAGCCAGTTGGGGAGGGGCTTGATAAGCGCCCTCGCCACCCGCTCTACCTTTTGGCAGGCGATCGTATAGGCTTGGCGCCCGACTTCGGTCCCCGCCAGGTATTGGCAGGCCAGGTCCAGCAGCGCGTCCCATCCGCCCTCGAAAGGAAGCTCGAATTGCACGCTGACCACGCCGTAGTCGTAGTATTTCACGCGTCCACCCAGGCGTGCGCCGTTCGCCAGCGTGACCGCCTCCAGAGGTTCGACCACCGGTGGCCGCTCGAAACCCACGTACTCGGGCGCGGGGTGCCGAAACCAAGTTTCCCGGCCGACGGACGCGAGGCCCAGCAGGCGGTGGAGCTCTGCCAGCCGCATCTCATCGCACACATCGTAAAGAGTGAAAAACAGGAACGAACCGCAAAGTGACGGCTGGGACATTGATCCCTCTCCATTGAACGGGAGGACGCTCGCGCGTCCGAGACCACCTGAGCCCTGTACCCCAATCTAACACAAACCCAACGGTGATGCCTTGGCGCCAAGACCGAACTCGCGGCGGATAGCGGATGCGCAGCGTCCTCGCATTTCTCCGCTTGAAAATTCCCCCAGACCTGTGCATGTTATCCGGCACCGCTCCTTGGGGCCTCTCATTGGAGGGTATAATCGACCCGATGCGGCCTGAGTTCGCTAAAGTTCCTTTCGAGGACGACGCCAAAGCCCAGGGGAATCTGGCGCGATTGGAGCAACACTTCGCTGGCAGCCTCCTGGCCCCGCTGGCCTCCCTGCTCGCCCAGTCTCCGGACCCGGACGGCGCGCTCAATCTTCTCGAGCGATACACGCAAGCCGCCACGCCCGAGCACTTGCGTGAACTGGAGCGCTACCCGACCGCCTTGACCTACCTCGTGGCGATTTTCGGATACAGCGCCTTTCTGGCCGAAACCTTCCTGGCTGAGCCGGCCTTGCCGTTGCTGTTCGCGCGCGACCGAAACTTCACCAAGCTCAAGTCGAAGGAAGACTTGATGGAGGACTACGCGCGATTTGCCACCACCAATCCCGACCCCTGGCTCTCGGCCCAACTGGCTCGCTTCAAGCGCCGCAACTACCTGCGCATCGTGCTCAAGGATGTTTTGCGGCTTTCGACGCTCGGCGAGACGACGGCGGAGCTCTCCGCGCTGGCCGACGTCATCCTCACGAACGTCCTCCTTTTCTGCGACCAGGAACTCGAGAAACGGTACGGCCAGCCGCAGTACCGCGACCTCGAAGGGCGGATTGTCCGCGCCGGCCTCAGCATCATTTCTCTCGGCAAGCTGGGCGGCAACGAGCTCAACTACAGTTCGGACATCGATCTGTTGTTTCTCTATTCTCACGATGGCACGACCGCCGGCGGCAGCGAATCGGATTCGGTCGTGAGCAACAAGGAGTACTTCGTACGCCTTGCGCACGCCATCACCCGGACCATTACTCAGGTGACGCCGCAGGGCGCGGTCTTCCGTGTCGACCTCCGACTGCGCCCGGAGGGCGAGCAGGGTGATCTGGCGATCTCGCTGAAGTCAGCGCTCGAGTATTACGAGCACCGGGCGCGCGACTGGGAACTGCAAATGCTCATCAAGGCGCGGCATTCGGCCGGCGACACAAAGCTGACGCGGGAATTTCTGAGAGGGGTCGAGCCTTACATTTACGGTGCGCCGGGTGATTTCGAGGCGATCGAAAGCGTGCTCTTGGCGCGGGAGAAGATCTCGCGCCGGTTGCGCGAGAGCCGTGACGAAACCACGGACGTGAAGCTTCATCAAGGCGGCATCCGCGACATCGAATTTCTTACCCAGTGCCTGCAGCGTCTCCACGGCAGCGAAGACCCGTGGGTGCGCTCTGGAGGAACGCTCTTCGCGCTGCGCAAGCTGAACGACAAGGGACGCCTTTCGGATCGCGATTATGCCGCCCTGACTTCCGCCTACGAGTTCCTCCGCCGGATCGAGCACCGCATCCAGCTCGACATGGGCCACCAGAGCCATCGGCTGCCGGCGGGCCACCGGGCGCTGGACCGGCTGGCACGCCGCGTGGGCGTCGAGACTGGACGTCAGGAGCCGCCGGGTGAGGCGCTCAACCGCCAGATCGAGGAGGCCTTCGGCCACGTCGCGGAGATCTACCAGCGCACGATTCGTCCCCGGCCGGCAAGCGTCGGGGGCGCGGCTTTCGACCTGCGGTCGCCACCCACTTTCCCCAGCGATCACAGCGTGTCTTCGCTCGACCCCATTCTCGCTTTCCTCGATGCCCAGGCTGCGGACATTGCCCGGCAGGTCCGGTCGGTTCCCATCCCCGAACGGGCGCGGCGCAGCGTGGCCCGGTTCTTCGGCTCGCTGCTCGCCTCCGCGGAACAGTTCGAAGGCGTGCGTAAACAACCCGAACGCCTCGGCTCGGCGCTGGAGATCCTGCGGGCGAGCGACTACCTGGGCGAATTGCTCATCCACCATCCCGAAGATCTGGCGTCCATCGAGGCCCTCGCGCCTGCCTCGCCGACGCCGGGGGCCGCCGCCCAGATGGAAATGCCCCTCCTTGCGATGGATGCTCGGCAGCAGTTGTCTCCCGATCCTTGGGCGATCGAGACGGGGCTTGGCACGCCGGAGAAAATGGCGTTGCTGCGACGGCTGTTTCGAGCGCGTGTGCTCTCGCTGGGAGCTTCCGATCTCAAGGGCCTGGACGGCATTTTTGCGGCTCTGCATCGCTGGTCGGCCCTCGCGGCCCGCTCCGTCGCCACGGCGCTCGCCATTGCCGCGCAGGCCCAGAATCAAAGAATCGCGGACTCACCCCTGATGGTTTTGGGGCTCGGCCGCTTGGGTTTGCGCGAGTTCGATCTGGCCTCCGACGCGGACTTGGTTTTCGTCGCCGCTCCCGGCACATCGCGCGAAAAGATGATTGAGTGCACGCGCCTGGCGGAGAAGACGATCGAGGTGCTTTCGAGCTACACCCGCGACGGCACGATCTTCGCCGTCGATACACGCCTCCGGCCGCGTGGCCAGGAGGGCGAACTGGTCGTGAACGCGGACGCACTCGTCAACTACATCCACGACGCCGCCCATGTTTGGGAAGCCTTGACCTACTTGAAGGTTTCGGCCGTGGCGGGTGAGGCCTCGCGCGCCCAGGCCACGGTCGAGCGAATCGCCGCCGCGGTCTGGCAACGCTTCGCGGAGCATCCCGGCCTGGAGGCGGAATTGCGCGAGATGCGACGCCGCCTGGAGAGGGAAGTTCTGGTCCCACCCTCCAACACCAAGACCGCACCGGGCGGCTACTACGATATCGACTTCGCCGTGTCGTACTTGCGCCTGCGCAACCGCGTGCCGCTCCCGCCCGGTACGAATATGCCAGGGCAGATTTCAGCATTGAACGGGGCGGGGCTGATGAGCGACCAGGACGCCGCGGTGCTCGGCGAAGGCGCGGCCTTCCTGCGCTCCCTGGATCACGCCGTTCGGTTGGTCACCGGCAAGGCAGCGGACGGCCTGCCGGAACATGTTGGTCACGCTGAGGCCGTCGAATCGCTGGCGGCTCACTGGCGCCTGATCGGCGCTGGTCAGACGCTCGCCCAGCGTCTCCTCGAAACCCAAAAACAAGTTCGCTCCGTCTATCGGCGGCTTGTCGGGGCAGAGTAGTCCGCGCGTTGCGGCGCGTGGCAAGCGATGCAGCTCGGAGGTCCTATCCCTTGCGCTTCGCCTGCTCCGCGACGGCCTTGGCGGCGCGGGCCACGGCCTCGGGGTCGCCCAGGTAGTAGTGGCGGAGGGGTTTCAGGTCGTCATCCAGCTCGTAAACGAGCGGGATTCCCGTGGGGATGTTCAGTTCGACGATAGCCTGGTCCGAGACATTGTCGAGGTACTTGACGAGACCGCGCAGGCTGTTGCCGTGGGCGGCGACGATCACGCGCAGGCCGGAGCGCACCGCGGGCGCGATCGTGTCGTGCCAGTAGGGAAGCGTGCGCGCTACGGTGTCTTTGAGGCACTCGGTCAACGGCAGTTCCTCGGGCTTCATATCGGCGTAGCGTGGGTCCTTGCCCGGAAAGCGTTCGTCCTCAGGAGTCAGAGCCGGGGGCTGGATGTCGTAACTGCGGCGCCAGATTTTGACTTGCGCCTCGCCGTATTTCTCGGCGGTCTGCGCCTTGTTGAGCCCTTGCAGCGCGCCGTAGTGGCGCTCGTTCAGCCGCCAACTGTTGTGGACCGGGATCCACATCTGGTCCATTTCCTCCATCGCCAGCCACAGCGTTTTGATGGCGCGCTTCAAGACCGACGTGTAGGCCACATCGAAAATATAGCCTTCCTTGCGCAGCAGCCTGCCGCTTTCGATGGCCTCCTCAGCGCACTTCTCGCTCAGGCCTACATCCGTCCAGCCCGTGAAGAGATTCTCCTTGTTCCAGATGCTCTCTCCGTGTCGAAGTAGTACTAACCTGTGCATGAGTGCAGATTCCTCCTCTGAAATCTTGAATCTGGCTTTGAAATCTTGAATCTGAAATGTGAAATGCGAACCCAAGGGCAACGCCCCGCCCCTTCTTGGCAGGGGCGGTTCGCGAATCGCCCTTACAGCATCTTCTCGACGATCGCGGGAACAGCCCGCAGCGACTCCTCCAGCTTTTCCGGATTCTTGCCACCGGCTTCGGCCAAGTCTTTGCGCCCGCCACCCGAACCCTCAACGATTTTGGCGGCCTCGCGGACGATCTTCCCTGCGTCGAGCTTGCCAGTCAGGTCCTTGGTGACGGCGGCGACCAGTGCCACGTTTCCGTTCGCGACACTGCCCAGCACGATGACCCCGGAGCCGAGTTTAGGCCGCAAATTGTCTACCATCTGCCGCATGGCAGCGCGGTCGAGGGCTTCCACATGCGCCGCAATCACGCGCACGCCCTTCACGTCCTTTGCCTGCTCGACCAAATCTCCCGCCTGCGACGCGGCGCGCTTCATCTGCTGGGCTTCCAGTTCCTTGCGAAGTTTTCTTTCAGCTTCGGTGAGCTTCTCGGCTGCCTGAAGCAGCTCATCCGGCTTGGCGCGCAGCGATTGCGAGAGCAGACTGAGCGTCTCGCTCGCCTCGCGCAACTGTTTCAGGACCCCCGTGCCGGTCACCGCCTCGATGCGTCGCGTGCCTGCGGCCACGCTCGATTCGGAAACAATCTTGAAAAGCCCGATATCGCCCGTGCGGCGGACGTGCGTGCCACCGCAAAGCTCTTTCGAGAAGTCGTTGACGGAAACCACCCGCACCCGGTCGGCATACTTCTCTCCAAACAGCGCCATCGCACCCGCATTGACCGCCGAATCGAGGTCCATGACGTTCGTGCTGACCTCTTCGTTCGCGAGCACGCGCTCGTTTACCAGGTCCTCGATGTCGAGCAAATCCTGCTCGTCCACCGCCGCGTAGTGCGTGAAGTCAAACCGCAGCCGGTCCGGCGCCACCAGCGACCCCGCCTGCTTCACATGCGTGCCCAGCGTCTTGCGTAAGGCTGCGTGAAGCAAGTGCGTCGCCGTGTGATTCCGGCGAATCGCATCCCGCCGCTCAACATCAACGACGGCAGTCACCATGTCGCCCGCGCGAATCGTTTCACGCGCCACGGCCTTGTGGGCGATTACGCCGGCCACAGGGAAATAGGTGTCGCGAATGTGGGCGACTTCGACTGCCCCGATGGATTGCATCGGGGAGAGGAGGTGGCCAACGTCTCCGACCTGTCCGCCCGCCTCGGCGTAAAACGGCGTGTGGTCGAGAACGATTTCCGCTTCCTCGCCGGATTTGACCTCGTTCACGATCTGGCCGTTCCCGATCAAGGCGACGATCATGCAGCCTTCCGAGCGAACTTGCTTGTAGCCGTCAAAAACAGTCCTTTGCTCTTCCGCTACCTCAAGATAGACAGGCGAAGCGGTCTTCTTTTCCGCGCCTTTCCACGAGGCCCGCGCGCGTTCTCGCTGCTCCCACATTGCCAACTTGTAGCTTTCCCAATCGACGCCCAAGCCGTAGTTTTTGACGATATCCTCGACAAAATCCGGTCGGAGGCCAAACGTGTCGTGGAGTTCGAAGAGGTCGTCGCCACTTATCCATTTGACTCCCTTTGGCGGGGTTCCATCGAGAGGTTTGTAATCGGGTGGAAGAGGGATCATGTCAATCTTGTTGCCATGAGTCGCGAAGTGAGATTTCCAATCACGAAATCTCATCGAATCGCCATTTTCCAGAATTACAAGAGCTTCTTCTAGTTTCTCCATGCCAAGTCGTACTGTGTGCGCGTACTTCTCCTCCTCAATCTTTATGGCCTTTGTGGTGTGGTGCTCGTGTTCGACGAGTTCGGGATAGGCGTCCTTCATCATTTGCACGACGTGGCCGGCCATCTTGAAAAGGAACGGCTCATTCAGTCCGAGGGTCTGCCCGTGATAGAGCGCGCGGCGCATGATGAGGCGGAGCACATAGCCGCGGCCTTCGTTCGAGGGCAACACGCCGTCGGAAATCAGGAACGTCGCGGCGCGCGCGTGGTCGGCGATGATGCGCAGCGACACGTCGGTATCACGGTTCGCGCCGTACTCGACGTTGGCGAGTCCCGCAGCTTCCTGAATGAGCGGGCGGAAGAGGTCGGTATCGTAATTCGATATTTTTCCCTGCAAAACCGCTGCGACTCGTTCAAGACCCATGCCGGTGTCTACGCAAGGCTTGGGGAGCAGCGAAAACTCGTACCACGCCACGCCATCTTTCACGCCCGCCTTGCGATCGTATTGCATGAATACGAGGTTCCAGATCTCGACGTAGCGGCCACAATCGCAGGGAAACTTGCAGTCTGTGTGGCCCAGATCGGATGCAGCAGGGCCCATGTCGTAATGAATCTCGCTACAGGGGCCGCATGGGCCCGTATCACCCATTTGCCAGAAGTTTTCCTTCATGCCGAATTCGAAGATGCGCTCCCTCGCGACGCCTTGCGCGAGCCAGTGCTGGTGGGCTTCGTCGTCGCGCGGAATGTCAGCGTGTGGGATTGTTGCGCCCTCAAAAATCGTAACGTAGAGCTTGTCCTTCGGAATCGCGAACCAATCGGGAGAGGTGACCAGCTCCCAAGCCCAGGCAATGGCATCCTTCTTGAAGTAGTCGCCGAAGGAGAAGTTGCCGAGCATCTCGAAAAAGGTGTGGTGGCGCGTCGTGCGGCCGACTTGCTCGAGGTCGTTGTGCTTGCCGCCCGCGCGTACGCACTTCTGCGACGAGCAGGCGCGGGCGTAGTCGCGCTTCTCGAGGCCGAGGAAAACGTCCTTGAACTGGTTCATGCCCGCATTCGAGAAGAGCAGCGTCGGGTCGTTGGCGGGGACGAGGGGGGAGGACCTCACCACGCGGTGGCCGCGCTCCTCAAAGAACTTCAAAAATCGGTTACGAATGTCGCTTGATTTCATTGCGAATTCTGAATTATGAATTCTGAATTAAGTCCTCTGGTTCAGAGTCGCCGTTTTGATTTGGTGCTGACGATAATCGACGTGATCACTGCAATCAACTCCTCCGTCTCGTTTGTGAGGCGGCTGAATCGATCTCGGGGCACGAGGTCAGATTCTGACAGCAGGCGGAGCCAGTACAAGCTTTCTCTTGCTTCCTTTTGTGCGATGCCGAGCTTATGCACGAAATCCGGCCGACTCTCCGCTGACTGCGCTTCCTCGATGTTTGCACCAACCGAACATGCGGCGCGCAAGAACTGCTTTCCGAGGATCCAGCTAGCCCCGTCCCTTTGCTTTTGAAGATACTGATAGCGCCTCACTGCGCGAAGCGAGTATTTGAATGATCGCGCCCTTATGTCACTGGGTTGTAAGCGCAATCGAGAGCCTGGATCGAGAACGGTTCTATCCGCGAGCGTTTTTTCATTCATAATTCAGAATTCATAATTCAGAACTGACCCCTAGTCGGGCTCAGCATCAATCAACTCCGCACCTTGTGCGACGGGGTGAAGCTCCGGCCGGGACCGCACCGCTTTCATAATATCATCCGCGCGGAAGCCGCGGCGCAGCAAACTCTGGCAGAGCGACGCCAGCCTGGCCGGCGTGACGGGGAGGCGCAAGGTGCGGATCTTCTTTTCCAGCACTTGCGCGAGCAATTTCCGCTCATCGGTATCTTCATAGGCCCGCTCGAGGGCCGGCTCGATGAACTTGTAGTTGACGAGTTTGGCTTTCAGTTCGCGCCGCACGCGGTAGCGGCCGAAGGATTTGTTGCGGGCGAGCGACGCCGCGTACTGCTCGGCGAACTTCTTGTCGTCCAGGTAACGAAGCTCGCGCAGGCGGGCAATGGCCGCGGCAACGGCGGGGTCGGCGGGAAAGCGGCGCTCGAGGGCCCGGCGGAGTTCGGCCACGGAATACGGGCGCCGGGCCAGCAGGCGGAGGGCGACCGAATACGCCTCCCGTGGTTCTCTCTTATCTCTTCGCAAAGCGGTCCGTCTGGCTGGCCCGCTCCATTTCTTCGCGGGCTGCGTCCGCGGTCGAGCGAATGCCGGCGATGCGGAGCTTAAACTCGTCGGGATTGGACGAGTTGAGGAGCGCCTCCTCCAGCGTGATCAGTCCCTGCGTGTAGAGGTCATAGAGCGACTGATCGAAAGTCTGCATGCTGTACTGCGAGACGCCGGCCGCGATGGCGTCGTGGATCAGACGTGTCTTCTCAGGGTTGATAACGCAATCCCGGATATACTCCGTGGCGATGAGGACTTCCACGGCGGGCACGCGCCCGATGCCGTCGGACTTGCGGACCAGGCGCTGCGAGATGACCGCCTTGAGCGTCGTGGCCATCTGCAGGCGGATCTGTTTCTGCTCCGGCGGAGGAAAAACGGCAATGATGCGCTGAATCGTCTCCGTGGCGTCGAGGGTGTGCAAGGTGGAGAAAACCAGGTGGCCGGTTTCGGCGGCCAGCAGCGCGGTCTGAATCGTTTCCAGGTCACGCATTTCGCCGACCAGGATGACATCCGGGTCCTGGCGCAAGGCGGCGCGCAACGCCGACCCGAAGCTGGGCGTGTCCACTTCGACCTCGCGCTGGTTGACGAACGCCTTCTTGTCACGGTGCAGGAACTCGATGGGGTCCTCGATGGTAATGATATGGTCGGTCCGCGAAGAGTTGATGCGGTCCACCATGGCGGCGAGCGTCGTGGACTTGCCGCTGCCAGTCGTGCCGGTAACGAGCACGATGCCGCGCTGCTCCTCGCAGATATTGTCGATGACCCTGGGCAGATAGAGCTCCTCGAGTGTCCGAATCTTGGTGGGGATGACGCGCAACACCATGCCGACGTTGCCGCGCTGCTGGAAGACGTTGACGCGGAAGCGTCCGAGGCCCGCCACGCCGTAGGCCATGTCCAGCTCGGTGTTCTCCTTGAACTTCTGCTTCTGGCGGTTGGTCATGATGCTGAACGCCATGTTCAGCATGTCCTCGCTCGAGACGCGCTGGAACTGCTGGAGCGGACGCAGCTCGCCATCGACGCGGATGTAGGGATAGTTCCCGACCTTCAAATGCAGGTCGGAGGCCTTGCTCTCACAAGCTACCCGGAGCAGATCATCAATATTCATTTCCCACCTTCACGGGAAGGCTTCCCTAGTGCTGTGGAAAACTAGCATACCGCCGCGCAGGTGTCAAAGGTGGAAGTCAGGTAGAACACGCAAAGCAGGACGTGGAGTGGGATGGGGGACGCAGGCTTCGTCAACGGGTTCTCGCATCTTATGCTTCGCTCCCTTTCGAACTGTGGTAGACTTTCCGCCCGACGGACTCCGTCGGTCGCGTCCATGGCTCCTACTGGGGAATCCAAGCAGAAACTGCGCGAAATCTGCCGCGTCGCCGCGCGCGTTTTCTACGAGAAGGGTTACGACGGCGCCTCCATGCAGGATATCGCCGAGGCGGTCGGCCTGACCAAAGCCGGGCTCTATCACCACGTCGAGAGCAAGGATCGGCTGCTCTTCGAGATTATGAATTACGGCATGGACATCCTCGACGAGACGGTTCTGGAGCGAGTCAAAAACATCGCCGACCCGCGGGAAAAGCTCCGTCAGACCATCATTGGACACATCGACCTCGTGGTGAGAGCGCGGGACCAGGAAATCACGGTGATCCTGCACGAGAACCGCTCGCTGAAGGGCTCGCTGCGGAAGAGGATCAACGCCCGCAAGCGAAAATACATCGACTATCTGGAAGGATTGATCGGGCAGGTGCAGGAACGCGCCGAAAGGCGCCCGGCCATCACGCCTCGCCTGGCGGCCTTCGCGCTGCTGGGGATGATCAACTGGCTTTATCAGTGGTTCCGTCCTGAGGGTGCCATCTCTCAGAATGAGCTCGCCGAGGCCTACGTCGACTTCTTTTTCCGCGGCCTGCTAGGAACCCCCTAGTTCTCGACTATCGGACATGACGACGCTGAGTAGCGGCTCGTGCGGCGGCCTATCGGTCCCGCCGCCTATTGTCGGGATGACTCTCGGCCCGCGCGGTCGTGCCGCGAATTGTCGAGCTGCGGGCGGCGTGCTAGCATCCGCTGGAACCCCGGAGGTTCCATGACCTATCCCACAGTGGCGTTTCAGGGCGAACGTGGCTCGTTCAGTGAGGAGGCGGCTTACAAGCTGCTCGGCTCCCGCATCCGCGTTCACCCTTGCGAGACATTCGCGGAGACCTTCGAGTCGGTGGTGCGCGGCCGGACGAAGTTCTGCCTCGTCCCCATCGAAAACACCCTGGCGGGTTCGGTTTATGAAAATTACGATCTGCTGCTCAAACACGACCTGCATATCATCGGCGAGGTGAATCTCCGCGTTGTCCACAACCTGATCGCCTTTCCCGGCACGACGCTGCAGAACCTCCGTCAGGTTTACTCGCATCCCGTGGCGCTTGCCCAATGCGGCCGGTTTTTCAACCGCCACCCGAAAGTCAAAAAGGAGCCGTTCTATGACACCGCCGGAGGCGTCAAGATGCTCGCCGAGCGGCGCCCGGCGGCCGCCGCCGCCATAGCCAGCCGCGTTGCCGCGGAGGTCTACCACGCGCGAATTCTCCAGACTCACCTCGAAGACCACCACGAGAATTTCACGCGTTTCCTGTTGCTTTCCAAGACTGCTGTCGTTTCCCGCAGGGCGAACAAGGTCTCGATTGTGTTCTCAACTCGCAACGTTCCGGGCGCGCTCTTCAAGTGCCTGAGTGTCTTCGCGCTGCGCGAGATCGACCTGACGAAGATGGAATCCCGTCCTCTGCGCGGCCGGCCCTGGGAGTATTTCTTCTATCTGGATTTCATCGGGAACGTTGAGGACAAACTCTGCCGGAACGCCCTCGCCCACCTCTCGGAAGTGACGAATTTCCTTCGCGTCCTCGGCTGCTATGAAAGCGGGAAACGGTGAGGACGGCCCGACGTGCCGCTTGCCGCTCGGAGCAGCCGCTATTAGACTGGTGGAGGGCAGGGGATGAATCGTTGAGCCTGCCAGAACCGCGGCCCGCATGATAGCCCTTCTGACCGAGAGTGAGCCCTGCCGAGGATTGCGGATGCCCTCTGTTCTCGGAAGGCAGAAGTTGAGCGGCGTGCGACCCGTGCTTCTTTTCCTGCCGCTTGTGCTCCTCGTGTCCGGCGTTTCGCGTGGTCAGGAGCAAAGCGAGGCGGCGGATGACGTTACGGGAACCTACCAGTTTCTCACTGCTGACGACACCCTGGGCCTGTTGGACGAGGAGGGCATACTCAAGGGATATATCGACGTCTTTCAGGGCGAGGAAGAGTCGGACGCGATCTTGAGTTATCCCCTCCTGAGCGGCTCGCACAAGAAGAACCAGGTCGAGTTCAGGACCGCGAAGATTCACCAGAAGTATTACCGGTTTAGCGGGACCGTGGAGCGGGGGACGGGACATGAGGGGCGCGACCCCGATTACTTGCGTCTCGTCGGCGACCTCGAGATCGTCACCGTCAACAGCGAAACCGGCAAGGAATCAACCGAACGAAGGCACGTGATCTTCAAATCGCGCGGCAATGAAGGCGAGAGAGGCCAGTAGCCCCTCACCGGGCCGCATCGCTCCGAACGCCGTCTCCTCACCGTCCGGATTCCAATCTCGCCGCGGCAATCCCCACGCATTCCCTCGTCTTGCACTCGTTTCTGTTGGAAAGTCGCTCCGCACAGGAGTGAGGCGCTACGCAGCGTTCATCAGGATGGGTTCTCGCGGCGCCCCTTCAAATCTTCTTCTTGGGAGCGAAGTGGAGCGGCTTGCCGACGAGCACGTGCGCAGCTTCCAGCCAAGCCTCGGAGAGCGTGGGGTGGGCGTGGGTCGTGTCCGCGAGTTCCTCGGCGGTCAATTCGGCACGAATAGCCGCCGTCGCTTCGGCAATGAGTTCGGTGGCGTGCGGGCCGACGGCCTGGGCGCCAAGTAGTTGATCCGTCGACGCGTCCGCGATCCATTTGACAAAACCTGGCGCATGGCCCAATGCCAGACCCTTACCGAGAGCGGCAAACCGGTACTTGCCGGTTTTGATTTCGAGATCCTTCTCGCGCGCTTCCCGCTCGCTGAGCCCAACGGTCCCGATCTCAGGTGAAGTAAAGATGCAGACGGGGACGGCCTTCTCGTTCTTGCGGAGCCGTCGGTTGCAAGCGTTTTCAGCGGCGGTCAGCCCCTGCGAAGTGGCGGCATGGGCCAACTGAACGCCTCCGGTGACGTCGCCAATCGCATAGACGGTCGCCACTTGGGTTCTCCCATATTCGTCCACTTCAATGAAGCCCTGTGAGTTCGCGGTCAAACCCGCGTTGGCGAGATGCAATGCTGCAGTTACCGGCTTTCGGCCTAGGGCTGCGAGCAAAAGATCCGCTTCCAGCCATTCCTGGCCGGCTTGGGCACGAACCTGGCGGTCGTCAGGCACAAGATTGCTGAGACTCGTGCCGGTGATGACGCGAATTCCCAGAGCTTGTTCCATGTGCTGGCGAACCGTGCGGCGGACATCAGCGTCCAGGGTCCACAGGATATCTTCCAGAAGCTCAACGACAGTCACGCGCACATCGAGCTGCGCCAGCATGCAAGCGAACTCGCATCCGATGAGCCCGCCTCCGAGGACGAGCACGCGCGAAGGCAGCAACTTCAGATCGAGAAAGGCCCGGCTTTCGACGACGCGCTCGTGTCGTGGCAGGAAGTCGGGCATAGCCGAGGCGGCTCCCGTAGCGATGATCGTTCTTTCGGCTCCAATGACCGTTGTCGGCGAGCCGCCAGGCGATTGTTGGGAATTTACGACGATGCGGTTCCGCCCCTCAAAGGACGCTGTGCCTTTGAAGACCTTTACGCCGTTGGCGGCCAGCAACTGCTGGACGCCGGTGCGCAGTGTCTGGACCGTCCGGTCCTTTCGGCCGACCATCGCTCGGTAGTCGAAGGAAACCTTCTCGGCGCTCAGCCCCAGGTCCTGGCAGGATTTCATCTGGGCATAGAGGTCCGAGGAGGCGATGAGCGTCTTGGTGGGAATGCATCCCCAATTCAGACACGTCCCGCCGAGCTCCTCCTTTTCGACCAGCGCCACGGATGCCCCAAGCTGCGCGGCCCGGATCGCCGCGGGATAGCCGCCGGGACCCGCGCCGATCACCACTACGCTAAACGTTTCCACAGAATCGTCTCCTCGAGTCTTTGCCTGACAGCGTTGATGAACCGAGCGGCCACGGCCCCGTCGATCAGGCGGTGATCCGACGCGAGAGTCATCTTCATGATGGTGCGGATCACGACTTGCTCGTCCTTGACGACCGGCTTCTGCTGGGCGCTCGAAACCGCCAGAATCGCGCTTTCTCCGGGGTTGATAATGGCCGTAAAATTCTCAACGTCCATCATACCCATGTTTGAAATGGTGAACGTGCTTCCCGTCATGTCGGCCGGATTGAGCCTCCCCGCGCGGGCTCTGGCCGTCAGTTCCGTGGCGGCCGCGTGGATTTCCTCCAGGCTCAACTGGTCCGCGTCGCGAATGACCGGAACCACCAACCCTTGTTCCATCGACGCCGCTAAACCGACGTCAACCCTGCTGTGCCACCGCAGGCTCTTGCCGTCCGTGGTGCTGTTGACCACCGGGAAATCAACCAACGTCAGCGCCACCGCTTTCACGATGAAATCTGTCAACGTGTAAGCTTTTCCCTGAGCCTTCAGCTCCGCTCGGAACGCGGCGAGATCCGTGACGTCGACCGAGACAGTGACGAAGTAGTGTGGCGCGGTTCGATAGCTCTGGGACAGACGTTCAGCGATCACCTGCCTCATCCGGTTCAGGGGCGTCGGGCGTTCCGCCATCGCGGCGCGGACGTCAGCGACCGTGATCCGGCCCTGACCCTGGCTCGGGAGTTTGAGAATGTCGATATTCTCTCGGACAGCCAACTTCTTCGCCGCAGGGGTGAGCCGGAGCTGATCGTAGCCTTGAGCCTTCAGGTAGGCCGTGACATCCCTCTCCACGACCCTCCCGCCCGGACCCGTTCCGGCGATGGGCGAAGGGTCGATCCCCGCCTCCTTGGCAAGCCGGGCGGCGCGGGGGCTGATTCTGAAAATGCTCAGAGCTTCCTTTGTCGTGGGCAGGGGAGCTTCTAGAGCAGCCTGCTCGGCGCTCGGCGCCTCGACCACCTCCCGCGATGGCCGAGATCGAATTCCACCCGCCGGGCGGCTAATCTCCGCTGCCTCGGCTGGATGCTCCGGCGCTGAAACCTTCTTCGCCGGCTTGGCAAGGGCCGGCGCCACGGGGATGGGCTCGCCCGGCTCGCCGATATAGCCGATGGTGCTCTGAACGGGGACGGTCTCTCCCTCGGGCACCAGGATCTTGAGCAGCGTCCCTTCCTGGAAGCTCTCCACTTCGAGCAAGGCCTTGTCCGTCTCGATCTCGAAGAGGATTTCGCCTTTGGTGACACGCTCTCCTTCCTTCTTGAACCAGCGCACAATCGTGGCTTCCTCTTCGGACTGTCCCAGTTTGGGCATGGCAACAGGTCGAACCATCGCGGCGGTCCTTCCTTACAACACGGCCTTGGCGGCCTGAACGATGTCGCTTACTTTCGGCAGGAAGACGGCCTCCAGGACGTGCGACTGCGGGGCGATCCCGTTCTTAGCGCCCACGCGCAAGATCGGCGCGTCCAGGTAGTCGAACACCTGCTCCTGGATGGTCGAGACAATCTCGCCCATGTAACTGCCGATGGTCACGCACTGACTGGCGACCACGCATCGTCCTGTCTTCTCGACGGAAGCAAGAACCGTCTCCGTATCGAGGGGCACGAGACTTCGTAGGTCGACAACCTCGGCGCTCACTCCCAACTCCTGCTGCAATTGGTCGGCGGCCTTCAGGGCGTCGAGGACAGCCGGTCCCCACGCGACCAAGGTAATATCGTTGCCCCGTCGCTTGATGTCGGCCACGCCGAGCGGGACCATGTATTCTTCCTCCGGAACGACTCCCTTTTCACCGTACAGGAGCTGCGACTCCAGGTACATGACGGGGTTGTTGTCGCGGATCGCGGATTTGATGAGACCTTTGGCATCGTAAGGCGTCGCGGGGTAGACGACGTACATCCCCGGAACGTGGGCGACCAGGGATTCGAGGGTCTGCGAGTGCTGACCGCCGTATCCCTTGCCGCCTCCAATCGACGCGCGGATGACCATCGGGATCTCGACCTGCGCGCCCGACATGTAATGCCACTTCGACGCCTGGTTCGAAACCTGGTCTCCCGCCATCAGCAGAAAGTCCATGTACATCAGTTCGACGACGGGCCGCGTTCCGACCATGGCCGCGCCCACGGCCGTCCCGCAGATCGCAGCTTCGGAAATAGGCGTGTTGAAAACTCGAGCGCGGCCAAAGGCTTCCAGGAGTCCTTTGGTCAACTTGAAGGCTCCGCCGTATTCGGCGACGTCTTCCCCATACAAAATCACCCGGGCGTCGCGCTGCATTTCTTCGATCAGGCCCTCTTTAATCGCGTCGCGGTAAGAGATTTCACCATTCACTCTCTTGATAACGGGCAACTCACCGGGAATCGCGGGCGTTTTATATTGAGGCGGAACCTCTTCCGCGGAGGTGTCCGTGTACATGTACTTGATGACGTCTGCCGGGTGAGGATCAGGCGAGGCCGCGGCGCGGATTGCCGCGCGGGCGTTCCGTTCCACGACCCTGGCCCTTACAGCCTCCAACTTTTCCTGATCGACGATTCCGCATTCCAGCAGTTGCGCTTCGAAGGTGCGAATCGGGTCAACGGCCTTCCAGGCTTCCTCCTCCTCGCGCGTGCGGTACTCGTTGCGGGGATCGCTGAGGGAGTGGCCGTAGTAGCGATAGGTGTTGACGTCCACGAGGCACGGGCCTTCCCCGCTGCGGCATGCTGCGCCCATCCGCCGGACGGCGTCACGGACAGCCAAAACGTCCATACCGTTCACAATTTCGGCGTGCATGTTGCAGTCGGAAAAGCCTGCCGCACGGCGCGCCAGCTCGCGGACGCCCGAGACTTCTTTTTCCGCGCGCCCGGTCATCCCGTAGTGGTTGTTGAGAATCAAGAAGATGATGGGCATGCCGAAGCGGTAGTCGCCTGCCAGCTCGTTCGTGAACTGGTACTGCGCGGCGAAATTCAAAGATTCGAGCACCACGCCATTCGAGAAGGCTCCGTCCCCCGCAAAGCAGCAGACGATTCCCCCGGTGCGGAGATAGCGGATTCCCAGGGCAGCGCCGGTGGCGATCGGGACGCTTCCGCCGACGATCGCATTGGCTCCCAGGTGGCCCACCGTGAAGTCGGCGATGTGCATGCTGCCGCCGCGGCCTTTGCAGTAACCCTCCTCCTTGCCGAAGAGTTCGGCGAGCGTGCGGTAGACATGCTCTTCGAGCGCTTCCTCCAGGAGTTCCGCGTGGGAGGACGCCTGGGAGTGCGGAATGCGCCGGAGCAATCGCTCCTCGTCCATGGCGCGAAGGGCGCCGCAACCCCGCGCCACAGCGTCGCCATGTCCGCGGTGCGTGCTGGTGATGTGATCCTTGAGCGTCAACGCGCCGCAGGCTCCCACCGACGCCGCCTCCTGGCCGATCGATACGTGGGTCGGGCCGCGATAGTTGAAATCGCCAAGCGGCTCGTAGGCTCCCGTCCGCAGCTTCACGATCATCTCCTCCATCTCGCGGACCATCAGCATGTCCTCGAGGAGATCGGCCGCCGTTTGAGGGTTGATGCGGCCGGCGGCAAGCTCGGACTGGAGGTTCCCCTGGAAGCTGTAAGCGCGGATCTTTCCACAGTCCAGCTCAAAAGGAGTGAAGTCCGGTCTTAGGTTGCTAAGGTAGCTGGCGTTCATGTTCGGGCTCTTCAACCTTCTTCCTTCTTCGGAATCGCGCCCCGATGAAGTGCATCGGGGCAAATGCCGGGCCAAGGCCCGGCGCTACATATCGAATTGAGCACCCTGTCAGAAATCAAGCCTTGATGACCTCGACACCTCGTTTGCGCAGCCGGCCTGCAAAACCGCGATCAATCAAGCTGTCGGTAATCAAGGCGCGAACCTTTTCGAGCCGGCCCGCGCGCGTGAAGGAAACCTTCCCGGCTTTGCTGTGGTCGGCGAGGAGGTAGACCTCGCGCGCCCGCTCCATGACCAGTTCCTTGGTATAGGCTTCGCCGGGATCGGTGGTGGTCAGTCCTTCTTCAAGGGTCAGGCCAATCGTCCCCATGAACGCCTTGTCAATGTGCAGTTCTTCCAGGGTGAGGCGGGTGAGGGGGCCCACGAGCGTCTGGCTGAGCCGGCGCAGTTCTCCGCCGATCAGCATCAGCCGCGACCCTTGCGCTGCCAACTCGATGGACGCGCGCAAGGAGTTCGTGACGATGGTGATATTAGTCCGGTCTCTCAGCAGCCGGGCCAGCTCCAGGACGGTACTGCCACCGTCGAGATAAATGGTGTCGTTCGGTTTAATAAACTTCAAAGCCGCGCGGGCAATGCGCTGCTTCTCTTTGGCGGCAATGGCGGTCTTGTCGTCAAAAAGGGGTTCCTCGAGACGGCTCTCGACCCCGACGGCGCCGCCATGGACGCGGCGAATCTCGCCCAGGCTTTCCAGTTCCTCCAGATCGCGCCGGATCGTGGCCGGAGACACATTGAGTTGTTGTGCGAGATCTTCCACCCGCACCACGTGGTCTTTCCTCAAGATGCGGCGCAGTTCCTCGTGGCGTTGGGGAGCGAGCTCCTTTGGTTTCGACAAGTGCACGCCTCGGCCGTGCTCAATTATGATTGATTATATGTAAATGTTGATTTGAGTCAATCAAATTCTTTCAGACCGGACTCGAAGGCGTCCAGGCCGGATTTGGGCGGGACAAGGCTCACTCCGCAGGCGGCGGAGGGGAGGGCGGCAAGCGCTTCAACTTTTCCCTGGCGGCCCGGAAGGCCGCGCTGTTGCGGGCCAGGCCGGCGCGCGGAGGGTGCTCCTGCAACTCATTTTTCAGGGTTTCGACGCGCTCTTCGGGGAGGGGATGGCGGCGCAAAAGGAGTTTGACAATGTCGCGATCAGCGCCGAACTCCGTCAGGCGATTCAGGAAATCGACCAGCCCCTGCGGATCCCATCCCGCGCGCTCCGTGTTATAGAGGCCCAGCAGGTCCGCCTCGTTCTCCTCTTCGCGGTTGAACTTCCGGTTGACGAAAAGCAGGGCCGTGCCGCCGTAGTGCTCGATCATGTCGTGGATCTGCTGGTCGCTCATGAGGCCGGCCTTCTGACCTTCATAAACCAGGCGGTCTACTAGCCAGCGGCGCGCCACGTCATTCATGCTGTGGTAACCGACTACGTGGCCCACCTCGTGGGCGATCACTCCCGCCAGCTCGCTTTCTGTGGCGACAAAATCTATCAGGCCGCGGTCGACGTACACATAGCCGCCGGGCAGGGAAAAAGCATTGACGTCGGCGCTGTCCACGAAATGGAACTCGTAAGCCAGCTTGGGACGGCGGGAGGCGACGGCCACCCGGCGGCCAACGCCCTCGAGATAAGATTCGAGGGCCGGGTCGGCGAGGATCTTGTACTTCTTCTCGACGTCTTTCGCGGCCTCCCGCCCCATGGCCATCTCATCTTCATCGGAGAAGGTGTTATAGAGAGCCTTGGAAGGCTCCGGCTCGTCCGGCCGGGCCGCGCCGCACTCCGCCCCGACGAGCGTGAAGAGCAATGCACCCAGTAGCACGTTGCGAACATTCACGTGAGCCTCCATCGCGAAACGGTAGGCCGCACATTCTCCCAGGCCCGTTGCCTCCGGATGATGCGGCCCCACGTCGCAAGAGCCTTACGGAGCGAGCCGGCCGTTTCCTACGTCCCAGTTAACCTTGGCGCCCCGCTTCAGAGCGAGGTTGGCGATCCACCCGGTGCGCGCCGCTTCGTGGCCGGCCTGGATCGGCGCAGAGGGCGTTTTGCGGTTGCGGACGCAATCCAAGAAGTTCTTTACGTGATCGAGCGTTCCGTCGTGTTCGGAGCGCACGAGAATTTCCGGCTCCGGGGCGTTCTTGCCCGGCGCCCACTTCACGCCCTCGGGAAACACCGCCAGGTGCTCGCGGTCGATTTTGAGCGTCGCCTCGCTGCCGCGAAACTCGATGCCCCCGTCGTCGATGCTGGAGTTGTAAGCCCCCGTGAACGTCACCATAAAGTCGCCGGGGAATTCGAAGGTTGCGGTGATGGCATCCGGAGCTTGCCACTTGAAGAGGTAGGTTCGGCCTGTCGTCGTGGCGGTGAGCGGCGCCGGCTGGCCCATGTACCACTGGATAACATCGATCCAGTGCGTTAGGAGATCGGTTAAGATGCCCCCGCCGAAATCCCAGTAGTGACGCCAGAGACGAAACTTCTCCGGGCTGAAGGGCTGATCGGGCGCGCTGCCCAACCACTTCTTCCAATCGAGCTGCCCCGTGTCGACGGACGGCAGGTCCGCCCTCCGTTCCAGGTAGTTCTGGTACCAGTAGGTGTGGACGTAGATGATCCGGCCGAGCTTGCCGGAATCTACGAGCTGCTTGCCCAGGAGGTAGTGCTCCCAGCTCCGCTGCTGCGTTCCGGTCTGCACGACACGCTTCGTCTCCTCGACCGCGCGGACCATCTCGATGCCTTCTTCGATGGAGTGCATGATGGGTTTTTCAAGATAGGCGTCCTTTCCGGCACGCACCGCGTCGATGAGCATCGTCTTGTGCCAGTGGTCGGGGCTGCCGATCAGGACGGCGTCGATGTCGTGGCGGTCCAAAATCTCGCGATAGTCCAGATAGGCCTGGGCGCCGGGCGCGGCGTATTGCAGGGCCTCGGCACGGTGCGGGCCGTATACATCGCACACCGCCATAATTTCGTTCGCGGAAGACGTGTTGAAGCGCCGCATCAAGGACTGCGCGCGCCCGCCGCAGCCGATCACGGCGATGCGAATCCGGTCGTTCGCGCCCAGAATCCGCGAGGCTGCCAAGCTACCCACGACAGCCGCGCCCGTCGCCCCGACTGCGGCGTCCTTGAGGAAATCACGACGGGAGAGATGCGATTGGTCATTCATGAGGGTTCCTCCGGATGATCTCTCGGCTCAGGAGCCGGCAGGCAAAGTTGGCAGCCACCCTCAAATCAAATTGCGAACTGGCCGCGGCCACCTACTGTGACCACTTCGTTGGCGTCCGGTCCCAGCGATGGCGCTTGAGCTGCGCGAGGAGGTCGGGCGGCAAGGAAGGGGCGCCGCTCACCGCCAGATTGGCCTCCACGTGCGCCGTCTTCCGCATGCCTGGAATGACCGTGCTGACGAGAGGATTATCCAGGATGAAGCGCAGCGCCATTTCCGGCATGGTCAGGCCTTTCGGCACGAGTGGCTTCAGGGCCTCGGCGCGCTCGACGCTGGCGTGAAGGTTCTCCGGTACGAAATAGCTGTTGCGCCAGTCGCCCTTCGGCCACCGGCTGTTCTTGGTCAGGGTGCCGGTGAGCGTTCCCTCGTCGAAGGGGACGCGCGCAATGATGGCCACATCCATCTCCTGGCAAGCCGGAAACAATTCCTCCTCGGGATTCTGATCGAAGATGTTGTAAATCACCTGCACGGCGTCGATGAGCCCGCTGCGCACGGCCCGCACTCCGTTCCCCGGCTCCCAGCGGTTGATGCTGATGCCGACGGCACGGACCAGGCCCTGACGGCGGAGGTCATCGAGGACCTTGACCCAGCGGTGGTCCTCCTCCCACGCGTCCTCCCAGGTATGGAATTGGATGAGATCCAGGCTCTCGAGGCCCAGGTTCTTGAGGCTCCGGTGGACGTACTCTTCGATATGCCCGGCCGGATAGCAATCGTCCAGCGAATCCTCGCGACGGCTCGGCCAGCGGAAATTCTTAGGTGGGACTTTCGTGGCCGTGTAGAGCCGTTTGACGAAATTGGCGCGCACGAGGTTCCCCAGGAGTTTCTCACTGTGCCCGGCGCCATAGGCCCAGGCCGTGTCAAAGAAATTGCAGCCCAGGTCCACGGCGCGCTGGAGGGAGCGCATGGTCTCGGCATCGTCGGAGCCCGTCCATCCCCCCAGCCCCCACATGCCGTACCCGATCTCGCTCACCTGCCAATCCATCCGGCCGAACCGGCGATAGCGCATGATCTTCGCTCCCTGAGTCTGTCTGTGTCGACAGCTACGGTCACGCTCTTTCCGACCGTGGGTCTTTCTGTCGAGTCTCGGGCAGAACGCTCGAAAGTCTAACCCCACGCCGCGCAGGACGCAATTGAGAACGAGGCGGGGTTCGCGCTATAGTAAAGAATTTGATTGGCTAGAGGAAGGAGAGCATTGGACCCCACGACCCCTGTAGGTTCGAACCGCCCCGCAAGAGGGCAGGCGCGTCGGACACCACTCCTCCTGCTGGCCGTGGCGGCCTTGTCTTGGTTCGCCCTGGGCCGCGTTCTCGCTCAAACCAACACCTCATCGGCGACCGGCATTCCGGTCCGCTTCACGGACGTTCGCGAAAAAGCGGGCATCACATTCCAACAGGACGGCACGGCTACCGACGAAAAAATGTACATCGAGACTATGGGGACAGGCCTCGGGTGGATCGACTACGACCAGGACGGCCTGATGGACTTGTACCTCGTGCAGTCGGCAGGCACCGAGTGGTACAAGGCTCCCCACCCTTTGCGCTCGGCCCTCTATCACAACAACGGCGACGGGACGTTTACGGACGTCACCGAAAAAGCGGGGGTGGGCGCTGAGGGACTCTATGGCCAGGGCGTGGCCGTCGGCGACTTTGACAACGACGGCTATCCGGATCTTTACGTGATGGGCTATGGCCACGCGATCCTTTACCACAACAACGGAAACGGAACGTTCACCGACGTCACCGCGAAGGCCGGCGTGGGGGACGAAGGCGGGTGGTCGAGCAGCGCGGCGTTCTTTGACTACGACCGGGACGGGCATCTCGACCTTGTGGTCTGCAACTACATCCAGTGGGCCCCGGGGAACAATCTCTGGTGCGGCGAGCGCCGTCCGGGCTATCGGGCCTATTGCCATCCCGACAATTACCGCGGGCAGAAGATGAAGCTCTACCACAACAACGGCGACGGGACGTTCGCCGACGTGAGCGACAAATCCGGCCTCAGCGGCCCGGAAGCCAAAGGTCTGGGCGTGGTGACGGTGGATCTGAATAATGACGGCTGGCCGGACATCTTCGTCGCCAACGATACCTGGCCGAATTTCCTCTTCATGAACAACCACGACGGGACCTTCCGGGACACCTCTTTCAGCTCCGGCGTGGCCGCCAGCGAGGACGGCAAGTACGAAGCGGGCATGGGGACGGATTCCGCCGATGTGGACGGCGACGGCTGGTTCGACATTTACGTGACCCACCTGGATTTCGAGTTGAATCGCCTTTACCACAACAACCACGACGAAACATTTGACGACGCGACGTATTCCTGCGGCATGGGGAATCAGGCGATCCTGCTCAGCGGCGTGGCCACGAAATTGCTGGACTACGACAACGACGGCTGGATCGATATCTTCCAGTCGAACGGCTCGATGCTCGACAATATCCACCTTTACCATAGCGAAGCCAGTTACCCCGAGCCGAAGCTGATGTATCGCAACCTCGGCCACGGCAAGTTCGAAAAGGTCTCCGATCAACTGGGCCCGGACGTCATGCGGCCCACGGTCGGCCGCGGCACCGCGGTGGCCGACTTCGACAACGACGGTGACCTCGATGTGGCGGTCATCAATCGCGGCGACTACATCCAGCTCCTTCGCAACGAGGGTGGGAACGCCAATAACTGGCTGGAAGTGAAGTTGGTCGGGACGAAGGCCGCCCGCGACGGGACCGGCGCGTCGCTGAAACTCACTTCCGAAGGGTTGACGCAATATCAACAGGCCAAAGGCGGGATGAGCTATATGTCCGCGCACGACCCGCGCATCCATTTCGGCCTGGGGCAGCGGAAGACCATCGACTCGCTCGAGATCACCTGGCTAAGCGGCACCGTCGACAAGCTCACCAACGTCCCCATCAATCAGATCATCACGGTGAAAGAAGGCGCTGGGATCATCCCCGGGAATTTCCCCAAAGTTCCCAGTAAGTAGCTCCGGTCCAGCCTGGGGCAGCCGGCTAGGCGCGGCCTCGTCAACCGCCTTCCTTCCGACTCCGGCGCAGAGCCCGCCGACAGCACACTTCCTGCGACCGACCGCCCGCGAAAAGAAATCTCCTCCCCTCAGTGACCTTTTATCGCCGTTTTCGTCTAATGGAGTATCCGGGGTACGGACTCTAGAAAGACGAGCCTAATGAACCCAGGGGGCGAGGGGCAGGGCGACATTCTTATGGAGAGCCTAGATAAGCAAGCGAAGGTGGAACTTCCGCTATCCGCGCTGCGTATATCGGAGCAGCGGGTGAGTCCGCGGGAAGGCAGGGCCGCCATGACGCTCAAGCTGAACGGCAACACGCGCATCGACAACCTGCGGAACTATCCCGCGGAAATCGTTGAGAAGCTGCGCTCCGTCCTCGCCTCCGGAGCGCGGGCCTACCCGGACCCCCATCGCAAAGCGTTCTATGACCTCGAGGATGGCTGCCGTATGTTCTACATCCACGTCTCGCCCACCGGAAAAGTGTGGCTCCTCGCTTCCTGGATCAGGAACGCTCCGGCAATGGCGAGAGCGTAGGCCGTCGCCCGCCGCAGCTCATCCTTCAGGCGAATTCCCAGGCGCTCCTTCAAGAAGAAATCGTTCCAGGTCTGCGCAGCCTCGCTATAATGGCGGCGCGAACCGCCATGCCTGCTTCCCAAGAACTTGCTGCGCTGCGAGATCTCCAAAGTGAGGTCGAGAGCTTCCTTCACGGTCTTCGCCATCCGGTGGTGGTAGAGGACGCCATCGAGCTGTTCGATCTGACGGCCGCCTCGTGGCGACTGCGGGTGGAATTCGGCAAGCTCCTGCTGGAGGTTTGGAATCCCGCGCGCTCCATCGTCCGGCGCGTCGAAGAGATTGCCTACCGCGACCGGGGCCGTCTGGGGCTGTTCGTGCGCAAGCCGGGAGGCCGGCAATCCCAGACGCTCGAACTCCGCGATCGGGAGCCGCCCGTCGGCCGCCCGCCGTGGGGCGATGTCCGCGGGCGTTTTCGCCGCGAAATTCTGACGATGCTCGGCAAAGAGTTTGCCGGGTGGCGACTGGAACGCGTCAGCAACCGCTCCGACCGGGAGCACTCCTTCTCCGCGCTTTACACGCGAGGGTTGGCGCATCGCGGCCCGGCAGCCTGGGCGTTTCTCGGGCTCTCGGAAGCTGAGGCCCCCGCAGCCGCCGGAGCGGCGCTCGCCTTCGGTCTGATCTGGCTCGACTGGCTGCGGTCGAATTGCGACCGCGTCACCGTCTCCGGCCTGAAGCTCTTCCTCCCCAAGTCGGCGGTGGAACTGACCGCTCACCGCGCCGCCTATCTCAATCATCGGGCGCTCGAAGTGGAAATCTATTCCTGGCGCCCCGGCGAGCCCGCTCCCGAGCAGGTTGACCTGAAGGATTACGGCAACGTTGCGACGCGCCTGGCGCCGCGCCGACAGGCGGAAGAGCTCTCGGAGCGCCACCAGCGCCTCATTGCGCGCCTCGTTGGTCCGCTCGCTGCGCAAGTGGATGTGATTCCCGACGCGGACGCGAACCTGCTCTCCCTCCGCGTGCTGGGTCTCGAGGTGGCGCGCATCGAGGGTCTGCTTGCGCCGCGAGTCTTCTATGGCCTGGAAGGAAGCGTGCGCAGCCTGGAGGAGGGTTCGGAAGAAGATTTCCGCCGCTTTCTAGGGCAAGTGGTGGAGTTGCGATGCGCGACGAGCCCCGAGACCTCCAGCGATTTCTACCGCCTGCAAAGCGAGCGCTGGCTCGAATCGCTCCTGGTGCACGACATTACCAAAGTTGACCCGGCGTTGTCGGTTGGCTGCGTTTATCCCCAGGTACCAGCCTTCTCGGGGTCCGACCGAGGCGTCATCGACATCCTCAGCGCGACCGACCGGGGTCGCCTCGCCGTTATCGAACTCAAGCTGGACGAGGACCCCAATCTGCCCCTGCAGGGGCTGGATTATTGGCTGCGCGTCAAATGGCTGCAGGAGCGTGGCCAGTTTCAGCGCTCCGGCTACTTCCCGCGGGCCGATTTGGCGCCCGAGCCGCCCCGGCTCTACTTGGTCTCGCCGGCGTTCCGTTTTCATTCGACGACCGACAGGGTTGTCCGCTATTTGCACCCCTCGATTGAGGTCGTTAAGGTGGGACTCAACGAGCGCTGGCGGGAGGGCGTCCAGGTCCTATTTCGGCAAGCCCTGGGCGGTCGCACCTGAACGGCAAGCTTCTCCTTGCGCGGCAGGACAGCGCGGGCCGGTACGAACAAAAAAGTTGAGAATAAAGAACTTTCCTCTTGGCGTCGGGGGATGAATCTGGTATAGCATTCAGCGAGCAGTGCCACGCGGATCGCCCGCGAAGGGTGCTTATGCGGATCAAGTTTTGGGGAGTTCGAGGCTCGACGCCGACCCCGCAAGCCGACAATCTGAGATACGGCGGCAATACTCCTTGCCTCGAATTCCGTTCGGACGGCGGGAGCCTCCTCATCGCCGATTGCGGCAGCGGCCTCCGCATGTTGGGCAAATCGCTGATGCGGGAGTTCTCCGGCCGCCCCATCCGCGGGCACGTCTTGCTCAGCCACTACCATTGGGACCACATCCAAGGCTTGCCTTTCTTTGAACCCCTCTACGACAAAACGAATCAGTTTCACTTCTATTCCTACAGCCTCTCGGGAGCGACCCTCGAAGAGGCCCTGCAAGGCCAGATGTCCGACCCCTACTTCCCCGTCGATATGAGCGCCATGCACGCGGTGTGTACGTTCACGGAAATCCACGAAGGCCCGTTGCAGCTTGAAGACTTCGTTATCCGCGCCTGCCGGGTCAACCACCCGCAGGGATGCCTCGCCTTCCGCATCGAGAACAATGGCAAGGCCGTTCTCTACGCTACGGATCACGAGCCCGGCGACCCCTCGAGCGACCGTGGCGTGCGGGAACTGGCGCGCGGCACCGACCTGCTGATCTACGATTCGCAGTACACTTGGGACCAGATTCGCGGCCCGAAACATGGCTGGGGCCACAGCACCTGGGAAGAAGGCATGCAAGTTTGCCAGGAGGCCGGAGTCAAACAGTTCGTCCTCTTCCACCATGACCCCGACCGCAACGACGCCGCGGTCGATCAGCTTCAGGAAATCGCCCGCGCCCGCTTCCCCAACTCCTGCGCCGCCTACGAAGGCCTGGAAATCACCCTGTAGCGCCGGGCTTCCCCGGTCCGTTCCCGGCACGAGCCGGGGCGGGCAGCCCGGCAGCCGCCCGCTGTCATCTCTGAAAGCGCGACGTGTCAACAACGAACTCCGGAGGTTCGATGGGGTCGAGCCCAGTCATCTCTCCGCCCTCTGGGGGGCATGAACATGTTCCGGAGGTGTGTCGCATTCATTCTGCGATCCCGGCGG